>NC_009954.1:0-346261 GCF_000018305.1 Caldivirga maquilingensis IC-167
TCTTACTTAGCGCCAGGCCCAAATAAGCCTCCTGCCAACCTCCTCCTCCTCCAGTTACCGTACTCTATCAGCAGCACCACTATTATTATTATCA
This sequence comes from Caldivirga maquilingensis IC-167, assembly GCF_000018305.1. Taxonomy (NCBI): domain Archaea; kingdom Thermoproteati; phylum Thermoproteota; class Thermoprotei; order Thermoproteales; family Thermoproteaceae; genus Caldivirga; species Caldivirga maquilingensis. The sequence goes on from NC_009954.1 coordinate 95, forward strand.
CAATCAGTATTATGACTGCCACTAGTATTAGCGTACTTAACGGCACGAAGGCACCGAATATTACGTAGCCGCTTATTGGCACAATAGCCCTAACACTCATCACTGAGCCAACGGTTGGAGTCACTGTGGTTGAGTTGGTTACACCATAAGCACTCACACTAACTGTGTATGACACGCCACCTGGCACTATAACGCTCACTGAACCAACACCAGCTGCAATCTGCTTACCACTGTAAGTTACGGCAATCTGTGCATTACTCAACTGAACACCATTAATGGTGTAGGCGGCTATACTCAACTGGCTAACCGGCACACTCACTGATGCCTGTGTACCAGGTGACACAGTGACTGTTATTGGTGATAATGGTACACCACTCACATTACCAATCAGTGAATATGTTCCACTCGGCACAATTATACTTACATCACTGGCCGAACCACTGGCAATAGTCCTACCATTATACTGTAGGGCTAGTGAGTAGCTGCTCGGTATCAAACCACCGGCAAAGCTGACTGCAATCTTACCAACAGGTATAGTGGCTGATGCTACTTGCCCAGTAGCCACTGACACACTTATTGGTGATAATGGTACACCACTCACTACTCCAGTTAAACCATAGGTACCAGCTGGAACAACTATACTCACTGCACTTGCTGATCCACTGGCAATAACCATACCATTGTACGTTAAGTTCAATGTGTAGCTACTTGGCACGTAACCACCAGCGAACTGGACGGCAATCTTACCCACCGGTATAGTTACCGATGCCACTGAACCAGCACCAACACTAAAGCTCATTGCTGACAGCGGCACACCGTCAATTGTACCATTTATACTGTATGAGCCGGCTGGGACAACAACACTTACATCACTCACACCACCACTGGCAATAACCATACCATTATACAGCAGGTTCAGTGTGTAGCTGCTTGGTACTAAGCCACTGGCGAAGCCAACAGCTACCTTACCAACAGGTATGGTGACTGGGGTAGTGGTGCCGTTGGTGACAGACACTGATATTGCTGATAATGGTACACTAGTAACCACACCGGTTAAGCTGTAGCTACCTGGTGGTAACACTAAGCTTACGTCACTGGCTGATCCACTGGCAATAACCATACCATTGTATGTTAAATTCAACGTGTAGCTGGTTGGTGTTAAGCCGCCGGCAAACTGGACAGCCAATGCACCAGCTGGGGCAATTAAACTCTGCACTGCACCATTCATTACTGTGGCGCTTAGGCTCTCTGGAACACCCTGTATTGAAATATCCACGGTGTAGGTTGTACCACTGGCACTATTCACAGGTAGTACGAATGTACCAGGTAGTGAACCAGTGGTTACCTGCGTTGTACCATAATATACTGTCACTGAGGTCTGCTCAGTGGGTAACGGCTTCAAGGCTGGTGTCACTGTTAATGCACCAGCTGGTACAGTGTACTGTATTGGTGCTGTGGCATTGCTTGGAGTCAGTGTGTATATCCTGGTTGAGTAGACGCCTATGGGTACATGCATCCACTGTACTGTGGTTACATTAACAATAGCACCACTTACGCTTATTGGTAATACTGGTGTAGTTACAGTACCACTTGATGGCACAGTGAACGCTCCTGAGAATACCTGCGCCGGAATGGGTCCACTAATTATTGGTACACCAGCACTAGTTATACCATTGAAAATATACTCTGGTTCAGTTACCGTTATACTAACATTGGCTCCAGTTGGTATACTGCCAACACTGGTTAATGTGCTAAGTGATAATAAACCAGTGCTGACACCAACGATTACCGGTACGTACACTGCCCTTAATGTAACACTGAAGACACCGCTTGGCACAGTGGCACCACGCTGTATACTGAATGTTGCATTACCAGCCTCAACATAACTATTATCATACACCGGCACGTATGCTATAATGAAGAAGCTTGTTGCAGGTACCTGGCTATACACAGTGGTGCCTATGCTACTCACCCTATGGTCGTATATTGTTGCTGAACCACTGGTTCCGGTGGTTGTCATGCCCTCAAACTCAACACCCTGCGCTGTTGAATCATAGACTAGTACAGTGGCATTGCTAACTGGCTGACCACCAGTGTTCTCCACTGTAACAGTCATGGCGTACACATACGTCCTAACACTGGTTGCTGAGAATGAGTCACCTAACTGGTACACGTCATTGGGTACTGAGGTGTCGTAGATGTCTATGAAGTAGTACTTCTTCGGGTTAAGTAACCAAAGTGGGTAACTATCATACCAGTACACCGCAATCCTAACCGGTGGCTTGGCTGAAGTCGCCGCTGTTACGCTTGACTGACCCACTGTGACACCGTATGCGCTTGACGTGTAGGTTGTGGTGAATGCAGTACTGTTAATACCCTTTAATGCTGTTGATGTTACTGAGGTGCCGTTGGCGTATGTTGCCGTTGCTGATACTGAGACGCTGACTGGTAATGGTTGGGCTAGTGTACCATTCTGCGTTGTTACAGTTAAACCAACTAGATTGTTACCGAAGTACACTGCCACGGTCTGGTTTGCTAGTGGTCTACTGTTCCAATCCTGCACCACGGTTAATGGGGCATAGTAGACGCTTACAGTGAAGGTACCGGCCAACGTTGTCTTAATGTACTGGTCACCGTCAGTGGTTGGGAACGTCATACCTGTGTCAACCCAACCACCAAGCACCTTACCAACAAGCCTATAGTAACCACTGCTCACTGATGCTTGTACAACCGTGGCGTTTGTGCCTGCGTATAATTCAGTGAAGGGTATCTGTATGTTGGCTGACTGGCTAACCACAATTGGTGTAATGAAGCCTTGCACCGCACTTAATGGTAATTCACCGGTATAGCCATTAACAGTCACCGGCTGGCCAGCGTAGTTGTATAGGTAGAATACGAAGGCCTCAGTGTACGGTGTGTAGGTTACGTTGTACAGGTACTTGACGTAGTATGATATGCTTAAGTCCATTGAAGGCTCAACAAAGGACATTACATTAACTGGAGCCATCTCGCTCTCTAATGCGGCTAAAACCTCAGTGGCGTTTATTGCGAAGGTTGAGCCGTATAGTCCAGTCACCGGTATGGTGGTTATCATGCCGAACGGTAACTGGACTGGTGTGGGGAATGATGCACTGGTTATTTCAGTTCCGTTAACGTAGTATACGTAGCCTGTGGCGTTGACGCCAGCCATCACTGTGGCGTATGGTATTGGTGATGGTGGCGTCATGGTGTTGTACACTTGAATACCCTCAAGGTACACTGTGGGTAGGTTAATCGCGTTATGCATTATATCAATGAAGGCCAGTGGCTTACCCTCAACGACACCGTATATCGCATACAGTGGCCAGAACCCGGCTCCAGTGCCGAATCCAACACCAGGTATGCCTTCACTCATGTCACCACTGAATGATGCAGCAACCACGCCAGGCTTCAGTGAGCTAACGTATATTGTTGACCAGTTACCTGTCACGTTATAGGCGTTAAGCACCATGAATAATGAGGCGTTAACATATGGTAGAGTCACTATGGCGTTGCTTGGTGCGTAACCAGTAGTCATGACTGAGATCCAGCTTGGCTGGTTGGGTGTGCTTGGTGTACTTAACACATATGCCCTAGCAATCCTAGCGAAGAATAATGCATTAGCAGCCTCACTGCTTGGTGACGTGGTTAAGAGGCTTGGGTATAGCGTACTCACCTTAATCAGTACCCTGGTTAGGTTGAGTTCAGGCAGTATTGGCGTGTAGCCAGCGGTGTTTAATGCGTAGGTTGGTATGTCTACTAAAGCCTCACCGCTTGGCCCAACTGAAACCAGTAGCGTGAATGGTGAACCGAAGTAGTTGGCCCAACCAACTGGTGTTGTGGCTGTGGCGAACGGTAGCGTTGTGCCATTAACCGGCACAACCCTCCACCACACTAGGCCCTTACCGTATCCAGTACCGTTATTGTAAACAGTGATACTGCTCCTGGATAAGTAGCCACCCATTGCTGTTGAGATCACTGGCGTTGTCTCAAAGGCCCAGCCTGAACCAGTACCGTAAACTATTATTGAAACAACCTCACCAGTAACCGTCGCCTTTCCACTTAAGACCTGGGTTAGTAGCTTAGCTGCGGTTAAGTTTGTTACCTGGGTTAATAGACTCTGAACACTCACAGTGAACGCCATGGGTACCCATCTGCCAACAGCCAGGTTATAGTACATTGTTAGGTTCTTAGTGGCCACGTCAACAACGAAGGTACCCGTTGCGTTGGTGACCAGTAACTGCACCACTGCCGTGGCGTTGATTATGCTGCTGCCTGGCTCAACATATATATATGCCTCAAAGGTCCTTAATGCCAACGCCGCAGTGGATGGTGAGAAGCCTAATGATACAGTGCTATTGAATCCGTAGAATGAGCCTAGGGTAACAGGGGTGGTTGTTGGTAGTGTTACCTCGGCTGCAAGCTCATTAATCTTAACTGCACCGCTTAGGCTTGGTGGGAATAGTAGTGAGACGTATGGCGTTGTCACGTATGTTGGTACACTGGTTGTGAATATTGATGTACCAACAGTCACATTAGTTATGTAGGCTGAGCCACTCCAAATGAAGTTACTCATGGGTAGCTCAGTGATGCCTACACCAGGCGCCATTACGTAGCCTGCTAGGTTGGGTAGGTAGTAGGCTATTAATGCGTACTCTGATTGCGGTGAGGCGTATTTACTGTAGTCAACGCCACTGTAGCTATTGGATATGTACTCTGAACCCTCCCTGGCTATGTAGGTTGCTGCATTAATGTAGGCTTCACTCAACGTCTCGAATGGTGAAAGTAATGATGATAGGTAGCCGGCTGCCCATGATGATACACTTGACGGTACTGCTTGACTTGGTATAAGTACCTTGAATAATGAATCGTAGAATGTTAAAGCAACCACAGTGTTACCCACATTATAACCTAAGCTCTTACTGGTGACGTTAAGTAACACTGGATACACGCTGCTAACTATAACTATTGAGTTAGGTGGCACTTGTACAGGCATACCACCCTCATACACAGTGTAGCTGCTCACGAACTTAATGGTGCCGTTGGCGTAAACCAGGGTTATCATACCCGGCGGCGGCACTATTATGTTGCCGCTGAACACCTCATAGCCCAGGTAGAATACTTTACCGTAGAATACTTGATTAGGCATGAATAACCTAACCAGGAAGCCTGTTGATGACCTACCGTATGGGTATGATGGTATCTTGAATACTGCGTACTGGCTTGTACCTGAGGCGTTGGCTAAGTATATTGAGGTTAATAGGTATGACTGATTGTTAAGCACATCACTGTATAATCCCTCACCTAAAGCCACAGACGTCAGGTTATAGAATATTGAAGCCAACCTAGTGTACAGTGACTTAGCTCCAGCAACACCCATTGTACTGAAGAATGTTAGGTTCCATGCATTATATGGGTAGGTGAACCAGACGCTTGCACCATTGTATGGACTGAAGGCGTCGTAGATAAGTAACGTAGTATTCATCCAGACTGCGGCACCAGGCAGCGCCATGGCTGGGTAAACCAACTGGTTGGCTAGGACATTATTCTGGGCATCAACCACGTAGGCGTGCAGGTTCTCAACATAGACAGGTATCTCGAAGGTGTAGTAGCAGGATGTGTTAACTGGTATTGAATACTGGGCATTATAGTAAGCCACTAATCCCTCATCAATCTGAGCCCTAGTACCAAACGTGTACGCTGAAACACCTGATGGTAGGCCTAGCCAAGCCGCGTACTCCGCATAGGTCTGGTTCCATAGTGACTGCAGGTAGGTGTATGTCCAAGACTCCTCAGTACTCGGTATAATGGTTCTGACCTTTAATTCAAAGTAACTATTAGGCATTATGTAACTTGCGTTAATGGGTACATTCATTATGACTGCGGTACCGTAGTTGGGTAACCCGGTTTGAGCATTAGCTGGAGGTAACTGGAACCCGGTAATGTGGCCATTAGCCACGAACTCAGTGGTGCCGTTGGTAATACCCTCAGTTATCTTCTGCCCAGTAACTGAACTGTAGGCCGCCACAACAAAGCCAGGTAGCGGTGTTGCCGGTGTAGTTACATTAGTTACTACCTGAATCACCACGTCAATCAATGGGAAGTATATGAGGTTAACCACAGTGGGCTCTAGGGTTATTGGAGTCGTTATGGCCTGCCTTGTGAATGGATTAACAGGCGGCATTACGTAACCGAAGTAGTTCAGTGTGAAGCTTGCTGTTGGTGAAACAACAGTAACGGGTACATTCCACATGTTAACCTGCACTGGGAACTGGAGCACTGTGTATGGGTAGGCGAATAACAGTGACACATTGAACTTACCGTACGTTGTAGATACCGTGACAACACCCTGGGTTATGGTTTCATTGCATAGGTTAACGAACTCAACCTTATATAAAGCAACGTGAACAGCAGTAATACCCTGCTCAGCAAAGTATGAGCCAGTAGCCGCAGTGAAGAAGGCCTCTTGGGCTGTGCCGTATAGCGTATTGTTAACTAGGCTTGGGTAATACTGAGATGGATAATAGGCCTCAAATATTGGGTATATGTAGCCGCTTGGTATTGCTAATGGGGCATTGTAAACATTAACACTTGAACTATTATAACTGGCCTCAAAAACACCTGAACCAACCAGTATTGTACCGTAGTAGAGCTGTAGGTTGAAGTACTCCAATTGAGTTGTTGGGTAGTAGAATGGCTCAGCGGTTAGTGATTCACCAGGTATTACTGATGCTGAGCTGAAGGTACCCTGCAGTGTGGGTAAGGGTAGTTCAACAACAGGTGATTGAGCCAAGAAGCCGTTACTTATGTGAACTACTTGAAGCGCCGGGAACACGGCTACTGTTGCTACTGTTGATGCTGAACTATACATTGTTACGTTACCAGTGGCCATTAGCGATAACTGTGATGTGGATGGACCGGCTAATAACACTGCCTTAATCTGCTCAGCCTTCTCAGCAAGTAGAGGCTCTTGACTAGTTACTGCAACACCGGGTGTGTACAAGGTTACCTCAAGTACAGTGGGTAGTAGTGATGTCCATATACTGCTTATGGTTACTGTGGGTGTATTATACTTTATGGCTAGGTTGATTAATGATGATATGTTTAGTAAGGCTACATCCCAAGTACCACTTGTTGTTTGAAGCTCAATGGTAAGCATCATCTTAGTTGGTGAAATAGGTTGAGCCGTTGGTGATGTTGGTGGGTATACAGTGCCCGTGAATTCAACAGCCGGTATTGTGAAGCCCTCTATTAGGAAGCTTATTGGCAATGGACCATAGAGTATCTGCGCCAACTGCGGGCCAGTGGTTATCTCAAAGAGCAGTGAGGCTGTTGGTGAGAACTCGAAGCTGCTTGCAGCTATCAAATTACCCTTAATATCATATATGTTATGCGCTAACAGTGTTATTAAACCGCCTGCAATAACTAAGTCAGGTAAGCCTTCAAAATGCAGAACCCCTGTTGACGACTTCACTACACCATACCCGTAACCATCCATTGACGTTATGTTGAAGAAGGCATCATAATGGAAGTCGTAGCCAACCAATGCACCACCGAGGAGTAGACTACCGTTTGAGTATCCAGCTGAGGCGTAGTTGGTGGTTGCGTATACTGGCACTGACACAATACTCTGGGTACCTGGGTTGTAGTAACTGTACGTTACATTTATTGTGAAGTAAACTGGGTTACTACTACCACCCTCAGCGTAACCCAGTAGGTGACCGTTCTGGAATATTAAACCAGTGAAGTACACTAATGGCCCGAAGGCGGCATAGCTGACACCGTCACCGTATATGCTGGTGCTGAATTGACTTGCCGTTGGGTTGTAGGATAATGAGGAATTCACTATAATAGGCGTACCATTATAATACTCAGCGAATGTTAAGGCCAAGTCACTTAGTATTGATGATGACACTGAGGAGGCTACTCTTGAATCATTTAAATCAGTCCCAAACCAAATATATATTACATTAACACCAGGCAATGGTAACGCGTAGTACTCACCCGTAGTGCCGTTAACCTGAACCATTATTTGGAATTCCTTACCATTAGGCGCCGTTAAGAATGAGGGTGTTGAGCTTGATGCAGCACTAGTTAAGTTGGCTAGTAGGCTACCTAATTGGGCTGGTGCAGTGGTGAAGTTGAATGCAACCCACTGGTAACCATCATAGTTAATAGTAACTACAACGAACCAGGAGGCGGTGAAGCTTGAGTAGTTCAGTGACTCAGGTGATACCGGTAGCTGGAAGCTGCTGGTGAATCCACCAGTGCTGTTTAGGGTTACTGTGAATGATTCACCAACCAGTAGGCCTATATCACTGGAGACTGCCGTATTGAAGTAGTCTAGGTAGGAGCCTGGAACCAGTGTGCCGTCGGGGTACTTTATGTCTGATGCGTTAAGTATGTAGAATGTTATTGTTTGCCCAGCGACACCGTAGTATGCTGGGACTGTGTCGTAGAGCAAGTGGTACATGCCCACTAGCGTAGTGTTTAGACTACTTACATAGGATACTGGTGGTTGAGCGTAGGCTAGGTTTAGTGATATTGTGAAGGTTTGATTAACTATCTTAACAGTAGGCGGCACCGGTGGACCAGGTAGGCTTATTGCCTTAACCGCATGCCCAGCCCAGGCTAGGGCCAGGGCTAGGGCTACTGCGAGCACTGGTAGTATTTTTGCTATTCCGTATTTCCCGGATTTATTGGACATAAGCCCCTCCTAGAGCCACCCCTATTTAAAGAACCCCTCAGCCTCATCATGGAACAGTTAAAATAAGATCATGGAACCAAGCAAAACCATCAATGAACCAACACGACTAAGTAAACTCAACGCAATTCCACCATTAATTAACATCAATACGGCTTAATCACACATGGGCTTAAGCCGGAGGAGTGATTCAGTTTGAAGAAAATGGTTTAATTATTTTAAAGGTAGTTCACTTTAATTACTTGTCAAGCAGTTGCGTACCGTAGTACACCAGGTTACCCACGTCTAGTGAACCAAAACCATTGACAGGGTTCCAGATGCATGGATTCTTAATAACCCAACCATTCACAGCCGTGGCGCCGTTTTGACCATATATTGATGGGTAGAAGACACCGTGGGTGTTTGTGCCGTAGACTGATGTTGGGTAGTAGGCGTTGCAGAAGCTTGAACCAGCCTCAGTGGCCCATATTTGGCTTAATGGCACTGCGGCTAAGCCTACTTGGTAAGGTATGCCGGCTTTATTCAAGTAGTCCTGCCATAGGGCAACCATACCCATGGTTAATGGTGACGCCAGGCTAGTGCCACCCCATATGAATGGGTTAAGTTCACCATCAATCACTATCAACACACCTGTATATGGATTAGCGTCAGCTGAGACTATTGGGTAACCCTTAGCGCCAATGGGTACGTATAGGCTTGGATAAAGCATCCACTCAAAGGTCCTGTAGAGGGGCGTGTATGGGTTAATGTTGAGTGTGGGTACGTAGGGTTCATTAACGAAGAATTGACCAAGCAATAGACCCCATATTAATGGCTGGAACTGGGTTTGCTCATAGAAATTACCCTCACCTATTAGGTTGAATATGTACTGGTACTGGTAGAGCGGCATATCGAAGAATATTGAGTAACCACCGCCACTCCCCCAATATATTAAGTCCCATGGAGGTAGGCCGAAGCTGTAGAAGCTCCACGCGGTAATGAACCTTGATCCACCTGGGAACAGGTAGCTTGTTGTTCCACCAACCCCAGTGACCCATGGGTCAATGGATGGGTGGAAGGCTGAGACGAATGGGTAGAACTCGTAGGCACCAGAGTCACCGGAGGAGGCGAATACACCAATGCCCTGTGCCGCTGCCTGCATGAATATTTGATCGTAGGCTAAGGCATAGTATGGGTCAAGGTAGTCCTCTGATAAACCCCAGCTTAGGCTAATGAAGTTAACTAGGCTCTCATTAACCATGTACTCAATGGTAACGTATAAGTCATCCCCAGCATCAGGGGACACCCCGAAGACTATCCTGGCCCCTGGGGCTATTGCGTGAACCCACTCATTATCGAGGACTGATTCAAAGGACCAACCGCAAGCATCAACGCTGTTAAACGGAGTGATGAATGGTTCACCAGCCGGGTATATTACTGTAATACTCGCTGGAGGTAGGTCGAAGAGTGATGAGAATGCATTAACATCACTAACTATTATATCGTTGTACGGTGATAAGGCGTAGCCGCAGAATCCGTTAACTAAATGACTCTCAGCGTCACCGAAGGCGTCAACTATACCCACGGTAACTGATGAACCGTTGTAACCGTTGTAATCACCAATGAACCAAAGCGGGTACAGTGGTGTGGCATTGTAAAGTAGCTCAATACCCTGGGGTAGGTATACTTCTATTGGGAATTGCAGTATGAATTCACTGGGCTTATTTAACGCTGAGTTGGCTAAGGCGCTTTGAGCCTCCAATTGAACAGCAACAGGCTTACCGTTAATCACCAGCGGTGACTTTGAGACAACGCCACTGGGCTTAATCATACTGTAGCTAGGCTGCACCTGAAACTCCCTAGCCAGGTATAGGGCTAAGGCGTGGCCAACACTGTAACCGTGGCTACCCCTCACGTAGACGGCATACTTCATTAAGACTGGTTGACCCTTATAAGTTACCGGTAGTTGGATTACACCAGTGTTATTATTAATAGATTCAACGGTCTTAAGCAACTGCTGAAACTCACCGGGTGTTATTTCAAGGAAGAAGCCCTGTGGATTAGTCTCAGTAACCAACACCCAACTAACCCATGAAAACGAAGCATTATTGTAAATGAAGTACTCTATCGTCGCGTTAATTATTGATATGCAGGCGTTGTAAGCATTACTCTGCACACCTAATGCAGCATACATTGGTGCTGACTTAACCTCCGTGGTTAAGTTATAGTAACTGTATATTGCCGTTAAGTTACCGTAGACGCTTGCTGGCGCTGAGTACCATTCATCGAATTCAGCCGCTGATATGAACCTGTGGTATAGTGGGCTTGAGGGATTATAGTACTCACTATAAAGCACGTTACCTAAGCCTGTGGCGTTGTTTAGGTATAGGAACGTTATTAGGCTTGTTGGGTAGGGTAACGGTATAAAGGTCCCATTAGGTGCAATAATTCCATATTCTATGCAAAACACCTCTGAGCCCAGGTAGTATGGGTTTGGTTGATCAGGTGATTGAGCGTTAACCACGTATAGTGAGATGACTATAGCCACTGTTACAGCCACTAGTATTGCAGCTATTTTACCCCCTTTACTGAATCTATAATCCATGAATTACTTAAACCCACTGTAGGTTTTTTAAAAATTCACCTATAGCTTCAGCGTTACCTTAATCTTCTACTCAATACAATTAATAATACCACTGTAACTGTAAATATGATTAATGCTATTGAATAATAACCCACCGCTGGTTTACTTAATAGGCATGCTTCATTAATGGGTACTAGTGGTTTAATGATACCGTAGGCGTTACTCACCTGCCTAACACTATACTCACCGCACTTAACCATTACTGTTACGAATGGTTCCGGTAACCCCAGTGAATCCGTAACCTTAAACACCCTGTACGCTACATCAGCCTCAGCGTTAATGGGTTGATTAACCATTGAGGCGTTTACTATTAATGGTTCCTTAAGCCTAATTGTTAAGTTACCCCATTTAACACTACTGATGATTGGGCTGCTTGCATTAACCCACCCACTAATAATAGTTAACGGTGTGTTGTTTAAAGTGTGTACGCTGATGCTTATGAACCACTGCTTAAGGTACATTACAGTTACGTTTAATGGGGCATTAACCACCAATTGATTAGAGTTTATCGGCTTCCCATTAACCAGAATACCGCTTAGTATTAGCCTAGTGCTGTTTCCTAGGCTTAACACTGGGGTTGGGCTTAAGTTAAGTCTAGTTGATGCGTTAACCCAATACTCCTCAAACATCCACGGTGACTCATCTATCGTGGTTACATTGGTTAATAGGTACTGGGGTGTGTAGGATTCATTAATAATCATTGGACCAGTCACATTAATGATAATGCTATTTACCCTAGGTATGAGCCTGGTTAGGTTGCTTAACTCAATAATGGTATTAGTTATCTTAATTATTGAATCTGAGTTAACCCATTCACTAGTCTCATTAAACACACCGAGCTTAGAGTATTTAACCATGGTTACTAGGAATTGAATAACATAAGTCACGTTAATAATTATCGGCTCATTAACAGTAACCTCAACCACAGGGGTCCTTGGTATTAGCCTAACGCTGCTATTAATGTTAACCACCGGCCTCGGCATTACCCTGAGTATTGAGTCTGAGTTAACCCAAAGCCAAGTCTCATTAATTAAACCAAGCCTTGAGTACTCTATTATAGTTACATTATACTGCCTAGTGTAGTTCACGGTTACTGTAAGTGGCTTATTAACAATCACTGTTACTGGTGTTTCATTAATGAGCCTAGTACCGTTATTGAAGTACACGAACATAGGGTACTTTATCACATAACCCTCCCTAAACCAACCCTCTGTTGAGTTAATGGGTAACCCATTCACAAGTACATTAACCCTAACCCAATACTCCCTAATCCAAAGAACATCAAGGTAATTAACCATTCTACTCAACCTTATTGAGAATGAGTTATTGGCTATGTATTCACCGTTGAATATTGAACCATTGTATATTAGTCTAGTTCCATTCCCCAACGTTAAAACCAGTGGTAATGTCACATTAACAGTCTCATTACCGAGATAGTAGCCTGAAAGCTTTAACGCTAAACCTGATTCATCCATCACTATTAACTCACTGTGAAGTACAACATTCACCATTATGCATAATGGCCCATAATCAATGTAAATGCTCCCATTGAATAGACTCCACGTGTATGCGCATACGGTGTAGGCGCCATTGTTGGTGAAGTTCCTCACTAATTGGAGTGATGTAATGTTGGTTTCATTTAAGGTGAATATTCTTAAGCCATTAGTACTTATGATTAATGTTAGGTTACCTGGCTTACTTAGATTAAGGTATATTAATACGCTTTGATTACCAGGTATTATTGGCTTAACACCCATGTCCTCGATTACCGGCGTTCTCCACGTGATGTTAATTACGTTTAAGCCAGGCTTAAGATGAATAATGGTTTCACCCAGGTATTGAACGGTACCGTTGATTAACCTAATTGTGAATAACCTAATTAAGCCTACTCTACTTAATGTTAGGTTGAATAATGATGCATTACCCAGTATTATTGAATCATTAACCACACCACTCATAATTACCCTATACTCCCCAGCCTCATTGGGTGCCCTAATGGTAACGTTGACTATTGGGGTTAAGTCAACGTCAAGTGTTACTGATGAATTAATGTTTATGTTCTCCGACTCACCTATGAAGTACCTAGCCTTAATACTCATTGAGTAATTATTACACACAACCATTAGTGAGGCTTCACCCGACCCATTACTCAACGCCACATACTTATTGGCGTTAGGCCAATTACTAACTAGGGTTATGGATGCGTTAGCCACTGGTTCACTGGTTCCATTAACCATAACCCTCACTGTTACATTGCATAGCCTAACCCTACTCAGCATTAGGTTAATAACCTCATTGGAATCCACAATAACGCGCTCAGTCACGTTATAATAGCCCTCAGCCTGGGCTAGTAAGGTATATTGGCCTTGGGGGAGGGGTATTGTTGAATTCGGGGTTATGCTCAATGAGACTGGGCCGCTTAATTTAATTAATGCATTCCGGGTGTTGGTTAATAGGGTTACATTATATATTACTGGTATTGCCTCCCGGGAGGCCACCGATGATGAACCATCATTACCAACCACGTAGAGGACACCAGGTGAGATTGGGGTTATTGAGTAGAGTATTAGCGGTAGGTATAGGTTCCCACCTTGAATAGTGTTGTAGAGTGGTGTTAAACCATATATTGAGTAGTAGCCGTAACCACCATCACCACTTGATGTTGAGCCAGCGAAAACATACTCATAATCAATGTAAGTAACACTGGTGAGTAGACTGTATTGGTTCAGGTACATGCTTAAATCCTTGAATTCACCATTACTAATATTGAATATGCCAGCCACCGGCACTTGAATTAGGTAACCGGAGGAATTAACCACACCTTCACCAACAACCATGAATCCAAGGGGCCCGTACGCCGCTGAGTATAGTACGTAATTGTAATTTGATGGTAATTTACTGCTCAGGTTTATTAAGGAACCAGTTGACATATTATAGAACCCTAATGCAGCACCATTAAGGCCCTCACCGACAATTAGGAACCCGCCGTCACCGTATGCTGCACCGTAGAGGGCTTTGAAGCCTATTGGCTTAATAATACTGTAACCAACCCCAGTGGTTAATACTATTAACCCAGTGTTATTAACTGAACCAAGGGCCATGAAGTAACCGTCACCGTAGGCAACACCATATAAGGCCCCAGTACCATTAATATTAATAACATTATAAGCACCATTGGTTAAATTATAGATGATGAAAACCGGCCCACCGCCCTGGCTCACACCAACGGCAACAGCCATACACCCACCCACAGCCACTGAGTAGAGTATTGAGACGCCATGCACGCCCACAGTGCTGTATGGACCTGAATTACCCATTACACTAATTAACCCAACACCCCCGGATTCACCAACTATTACAATGCGGCCACAGCCATATGCTACACCATAGTATAATTGACTACTCGCCACGAGCGATACGGCTAATGTAATTACAGTGACTATAACCAGTACCTGCAGCTTCATTGCAGTTGAATCAGGGTGCTTAATTTAAGCATTATTGCGATGAGTGCGCTTAATGAGGCGCCTCCGCTATTGCTCACTTACCCTTGGCTGCAGGCTTCTTCTCAGACTTCCTCCTACTCTTCAACTCATCCCTAATCTTCTTAGCCTGATCCTTAGGCATATTCCTAAGCCTAACATAGAGTGGCTCAACTAATTCAGCTGTATTCTTATCAAAGTACACGTGGACCTCAATCCTAGAGACCCCGACACCATACTGCGTATACACGTGCGTCACATAGGTGAGTTCCGGGTTTGAGCCAAGTGCCTTAGCTAACTCCTCCCTTAACTGAAGCCTCTGGGGTGTTGGTAAACCAACGTGATAGACTATGGCCTTAACCTCCTTACGCTGCAGCAGTGGGTTATTAAACTGCTCAATAACCTTAACCTGAACCTTACCAGGCTCCACACCCTCAGGTAGGGGTGAGATTACTAAACCACCCCCAGCCTGCTCCCTACCCTGCTCTTCACCACTACTCATTAAACACCAGTAATTTAGGTGCATTTTTAAACTCTGACCCAGCCTCACCATATGATTGATGCAGGGACTGTTGATGGATATATTGATCCACTTACCCCATTTAATGCATTATAATTCACTGCTAGAATATAGCCTAACTGCGGATTAGCCGCATTCGTATTATATCTAGTAACTGTACTAGATTATTGCGCTTATGACTAATGATGTAGTTGTTTGAGTAAACGTAACAGGTAGTATTGAGGTTGACGTTAAGATGCTTGTAACTGGAGGTGCAGTGGATTTAACGTAAAAACCTACGAAAAACCCGCAATTACGGCAAATAACATAACAACAGCAGTTATTATAGCTGGAGTATTTGATGCATGTTCCCCATAATAATATTAGCCATTAAACATTTCATAAGTATTGTATCATTACCACATAGTATATATTTTACTATAATGCATTGATTCTACCACTATCATGGTGTTGAAAAGCGGATGAATTAACCTTTACTTTAAGGGATGGGTGAATCCACTTACTAGTTTGCTTACTGACCCCTTTACTTGAGGGTGTGGGTTTAGTCTTAATCCGTGAGTTCAATTACCTTGCTTAACTCACCCTCAATGAAGCCTAAGCCAAGTCTCCTCAGTGTGCTTCTCCTGGGAATACCCCTCTCATCCCATCCCCTAGCCTCATAGTACCAGTTCAGCATCTGCTGGTATGCGTTATAATCCAGTTTAGCCCCCTTGAGTGGGCCCTTGGTTAATGGGTCCTTAAACCACCTAATGGGTGGTGTATCGTAGTCCCTTGACCAACCCCCATACTCCCTAATCCAGAAGGCCCTAATGAGCGTGTAAACCCTATTAGCAACCCCCTCTAGGTCTAGGTCCATGCCTGTTGCCGCCTTATACATTCTCCAGTACCAGTCCAGTTCAAGGCCTATTTCAACCCACGGTAGCCTGCACCCAACCATAACCTCAAACCAACCTCCCCTAATGTTCTGTAGTTCAATAACCTTAAGCACCTTATCCCTACTGTAGGCGAACCTATTGGTTTGAACCTCCCATGAAATAACCCACGCATCCTTATGGTGAGCACCAATTGGGCTTGTGGCGAAGGCTAAGGCCATGCCTGGTGCCGCGTGGCAATCGTAGGCGCTTACCTCAAGACCCTTAACATGCATTGCGAATCCCCCTGACCCACCGCCGATTCTACTTGAGGCACCCTTAACCCCAAGTCCAAGCAACCTACCTAATTCACTCCCCTGGTGGGCTATGTCTAAGGTAACCTCAGCAGCCCTCTTGTAATCACCCCACTCTAAGCCATCCTTAATAAGCCCCCTCTCAGTGGCCTCCATGGCCCAGCCTAACGCGGAGCCTAGGCTTATCGTATCCATACCCATCATGTCCGCTAACCTATTCAGGTAGGCGACCTCCTGTAGGTTTCCTACGCCTATGTTACTGCCCAGCATTGCAATGTTCTCGTAGTCTAATTCCGATAACTGATCCTCAGCATCCTTAACCACGTGGCCACAGGGCATTACGCAGTTTGGGCATGATCTAGTGGTTACGTTATTCTTCTCAACCATGACGCCGCCTATCCTATCATAGTAATCAAACTGCCCCTCCCTATAGTTAAACGCCGGGAGTACGCTTGCCTCCTGGGCCCACTCCACCGTGGCCGTTGTCCCTTGCTTAAGCCAGAAGCCGTAATTCTGCTTAGCCTTAGCCGCTAAGTCGGCATCAACCCCAATTCTACTTAATGCTGGGTCGGCGGGCTGGGGGAGTGGTTTAGTGCCCCTTATTACAATGGCCTTAAGCCTCTTACTACCCATAACAGCCCCCATGCCTGGCCTACCCCCACTCCTACCCCTCTGGGCAATCACGGTGGCGAATCTAACCATGTTTTCACCAGCCGGTCCAATAATCAACATGCCTACGTTGGAGCCGTGAATCCTCCTTAACTTATCCTCGGTGGTGAACGTGTCTAATCCCCATAGGTCATCAGCCGGCATTAAATCAACCTTATCATTATCCATGTAAATGTAGACTGGTTTACTTGAAGCACCCTCAATAATCATTGCGTCGAAGCCAGCCTTCCTAAGGTGCACCGAGGCCCAGCTACCAATATTACCGTCACCGTAACCCCCAGTTAACGGGCTCTTAGCAGCAATCACCAGTTTACCCGTATTTGGACCTGGGTAACCTGTTAATGGGCCGGTTGCAATTATTAACTTGTTTAATGGGCTAAGTGGATCAACACCCCTCGGTAACTCATCCCAAAGCAGCTTAATGGCTAACCCCCTACCGCCTATGTAATTCATGAGGATTAATGGATCAATATCCTGTATCCAGTACTTGCCTAGGCTTAAGTTAACCCTAATTAACCTACCTGTCCAACCCCTCATTATGAGGTAAACAATACTTCAGTATAAATTACTTCTGCTCAAGCAATCTAGGTGAATTAATATTAAACCCTCGCTTAATTTTGAATCCCATGAATGAGCTTATTGCATCATTACTGTACGTTGGTTTAATGCTTATTCTAGCTAAGCTACTTGAGGAGGCTTTCCTGAAGATTAAACTAGTGCCATTCGTGGGCGCTATAATTGTAGGGGTGATGCTGGGTGATGGCGTGTTAGGGCTTGTTAACGTGAACATGGTGATTCAATTCATATCCTCCTTAGGCATAATCCTACTATTATTCCTATCCGGTGCAGAGGAGTTTGAGTTTAGAAGTAAATTAAGCCTAAGCATCACAGCCGCTGCGGCTATTGAATTAGCTTTACCATTCTTATTAACCTACGTATCAGTGGCATTAATGAATCTGAGACTTGAGCCATTACTCATAATACCACTTATAATGACTAGTGTTGGGCCATTGGCTAGGCTACTCATGGATATGGGTATAACGAGGACTAGTCTAGGTAATTCACTATTTCAACAGGGGGTATTGGTTGAAATAGCCTCAGTGGTGCTTTTCGCCGTTTTACTAACTCTTCAGTTAGGGGGATCACTGGTAACATTACTTAGTATTATTCTCCTAATAGCCTTAGTTTTCATAATGGGGCCTTGGGTGTCTAAACTCCTTGAGAGGGTTGAAGGCTACATTAAGGTTAGGGAGATTGAGTTCGCGGCTGTTATTTCCCTAATACTCATTATGGCGTTTCTAGCTGAGTTAGTTAACTTTAACTCAGCCATAATGGCCCTCTTCCTGGGTATACTGCTGAAGCGTTACCTTAATGATAGACCTGAATTACTTGAGAAGCTGCACGGCTTCACCTACGGGTTCTTTGAACCCTTATTCTTCGTTAGTATTGGCCTATACTTCACTAAGGTTAACTTAGGCATCTTGGCATTGGGCTTCTCACTGGCGTTAATACTACTTGCATCAAAGATCCTTGCAGGAGCCTTATCAGCCATGGTGCTTAAGGTTAAGCCCTTGATTAATGGCTTAGGCACATCAACTAAGGGTGGGGTTGATGCATCACTACTGGTAACCCTGCTGACAATGGGTTTAATACCTAAGGTAACCTACTCCTACCTTGCATTAGCCATAATAGTTAACTCACTGGCTGCACCATTATTCTTCAGACTCATTACTAGGCCGGTGATTCAAGTTAACAATAACATTAGGGTTAAACTCAATAGTAGAATAATGAGTATTAGTGACCAGGTGAAGCCATTAACAGCATCATGCGGTGAAAGCCTTAAGGTTATTATTAATAGGATTAATGAGAGGGGTGTTAGGGCTATTGCAATTGTTGATAATGATAATAAGCCATTAGGGTACTTATCGGTGCAGCAGTTGCTTGACGTGGATCCAGCACTTTATGAAACCACGCTTGCCTGTGACTTACCGTTGAATGAATTAGTAACCATTGATAGTAATGCTAAGGTAATAGATGTTTTAAGGAGGTTTAGGGAAACTGAGGCGCCTCTAATTGCTGTGGTTGATGATTCTAATAGGCTAATTGCGACAATTTACGAGAGGGAATTACTGAGACTATTAACGGTGGTTTAATGCGTAGGGATTAAGATAACGTAGTGAGGGAAGAAGAGGGAATTAAATCTAAGCCGGAGTTAACTGTTTTTAATTAATCACTACTGGTTCCGCCTTCCTCACCGGTCTTTGACTCCTCACCGGCCTTACCCTTACCTGTGGATGACTTTGTCTGGCCGGCTGCTATTATGTCATCTATCCTAAGCACCATTATCGCTGCCTCAGTGGCGCTTCTCAGTACCTGCATCTTAACTATTAATGGGTCCCATATGTTTAATTCACTCATCCTTGTTATCCTGCCTCCAAGCACATCCACACCGGCGTCAAGCTCACCCTTATCATGCCTACTCCTTAATTCAGCTATTGCATCCACTGGGTCTAGGCCCGCGGTTAGGGCTAGTATTTCAGGAACCTTCTCCACGGCCTCGGCGTACCTCATTACCGCTAACTGCTCCTTACCTGGAAGCTTCCTACCCCACTCCCTAAGCCTCCTAGCAACCTCAATCTCAAATGCCCCACCGCCTGGGACTATTCTCGGATCCCTGAATAGGTCCCTTGTGACGTGTAGTGCATCGTTTATCGACCTCTCAGCCTCATCAAGCACCCTGTCCGCGGCACCCCTAATGAGTATTGTGACTGCCCTTGGGTTGGGGCATTGCTCAACGAACACCATCTTCTCCTCACCAACCTTCCTCTCCTCAACTAACCCAGCTGTACCGAGGTCCTCGGGCTTAAGATCCTTAATACTGGTGGCTATCCTAGCCCCAGTTGCCTTAGCCAGCTTCTCAATGTCACTCCTCTTAACCCTCCTAACAGCCATAATACCGGCCTTAGCCAGGAAGTGTTGAGCAGTCTCATCAATACCCTTCTGCGTAATAACTACGTTGGCCCCTATCTCCTTAAGCTTATCAACGTAACCCTTAAGTATGTTAGCCTCCTCCTCAAGGTAGGCCTTAATCTGCTGCGGTGATGAAACCGATATCTTAGTGGTCCACTCAGGCTTCTCAATCTCAAGTGGCGCATCTAAGACAGCTATCTTAGCCTTCTCAATCCTCTTAGGCATCCCTGGGTGAACAACCTCCTTATCCAGTACAATACCCTGGATGAATTGAGTCTCGTATAGGCTCTGGCCCTTCTTCTTCTCAACCTTAACCCAATCTAAATCCAGGTTGTACTTACCGTTGGTTTGCTCAGCGGCAATGTAGGAGGCGTCAACAACTATCTTGGCTAAGTAATCCCTAGCCTCAGCAACAACCTTACTGCTCAGTGAGTTGGCAACAATCTTAGCAACCTCATCCCTATTACTTAAGTTAACAGGGTATATTAGGTTCGGTACCTCGGTTATGGTTGAGTTTATGAAGTCTAACGCCTTCTTAAATCCGTCAATTATTATAGTTGGGTGAATACCCTCATCCAGCAGTATCTCAGCCTGCTCAAGGAGCTTACCCGCCAGTACAACCACGGTTGTTGTACCGTCACCAACCTCAGCGTCCTGTGCCTTAGCCACCTCAACAAGTAGCTTAGCGGCAGGGTGCTGGACCTCCATTTCCTTGAGTATTGTTGCACCATCACCGGTTATTGTCACGTCACCGAAGGCGTCAATGAGTAACTTATCCATTCCCCTGGGTCCAAGGCTTGTTTGAAGAACCTCTGTTATAACCTTAGCAGCCATTATGTTACTCCTCCTGGCATCCGCACCAGTTGTCCTTGAACTACCCTCCTTAAGTATGGCTACTGGAACACCACTCTTAGGTTGTTGAGCTGTTGACATATGCATCCCCAGAAGCCGCTTCTATATAAACCTTTCCCTAAGTAACCATAGAAACCTAGGACACTGGAATAAACAGTATTGAGTGCTTAAATAAGCCTCATAGCCCTCATAGTCTCTAAGGTCAATATCGTTATACCCGCAGCACCCCTAACCAGGTTATCGCCTAAGGCAACCATCCTAACAACGTTACCTGAGGCCATTAACCTACCCACAGTGACGGCCATGTGATCCAGATCCCTAGCCGGCTGGGGGGCGTCAGGCCTATCGGATACTATTATCGGCCTGGGTGGTGCAGTGGGTAGGTTAGCCTCCTGGGGTAGTGACTTGAAGCCTGTTAACTCACGTTTAACATCATCAACACTGTACTCCTTATCCATAACCATGAATATTGAGGCCATGTGACCATACTTAACCGGGACCCTTATTGAGGTAACCCTAACGGGTCTACCCCATGGTTCATACTTACCCTTACCCATAATACCCAGCATCTTATTTGACTCAGCAGCTATCTTATCCTCCTCACCCTTAATGAATGGTATTACATTACCCTCAATGGCTAGGTACGATAAACCCATGTAACCAGCCCCTGAAACAGCTTGAAGCGTAGTAACGTATAATTCCTTAATATGCTCCGCCAATGGCTTTATCGCCAGGGTAATTATGGCTGATGTGCAGTTAGGGTTCTTCACGAGCCAAGATCCCTTGGATTCCCTTAAAACCTCAAGATGCTGCCAATTCACCTCAGGGTTTATTAAGGGTACATTAGGGTCCATTCTCCTTGGGGAGGCATTAGATATTACGTTTAAACCAGCCTCAAGTAGCTTAGCCTCAACGGGTTCAGCAACATCATTAGGTAACGCTGATAAAACAACATCAACGTTCCTTTGATCCACAGGGTCAGTTGAGGTTAATTTAATTCCCCTCGCGTACTCAGGGACGTCGCCCTCTATGAACCACTTAACAACATCACCATACCTCTGCCCAACCTTACCCGGTGAGGCTGATAGGGCGGTCACTTCAATGTATGGGTGATTCTCAAGTAGCTTAACCATCCACTGCCCCACTAGGCCCGTTGCCCCAAGTATTGAAACCCTCACCTTATCCATGACACCACCCACTTGTGCAGGTCCTTAGCCAACTTAACCGCTTCATCCTGATCCTTAACTATTGATGAGACTGCGTTACCCTCAGTATCATTTACCACGTCCACTGGGTCGTAACTACTCATGATTAAGTAAACCTCCCTCCTATATTCATCAAGCCCCATTACACAGCCTACAACCGTTACGGCGTACCCACTCTTGAGGTTGATTAAGCCTATTGAACCTACATCAGATACTGAGACTAATTTAGGCGTGTTAACGCACCTTGATATTATTGATGTACCGCTACTTGACCATGGGTTAGTCACCATGACGTTAACGTTACTATCTATTAACGGCTTAAATGTACCTGGGTGGAATTTCTTAGCGCCGGTTAATGATGCTACGTAGGCCTCCTCATGGGTTAGGCTTGGTATCACCTTAGCATCACCTATTATCCTAGGATCCCCAGTCATTATACCCTCAACGTCAGTGTAGAAGATTAACCTTGGGGCATTAATGTAAGCTGCTATTAATGAGGCAGTGTAATCACTACCACCCCTACCCAGTGATGTTAACCTACCGTTTAGGCTGATTCCCAGGAAACCTGGAACAACCACAATACTCCTCCTGGATAATGCCCAGGTTAACCTATGCTTAACGTAATGGGAGCTAACACCCAGCACTGATGCCTTCCCCCAATCCTCATTAGTTGTTATTCCTGGGTCATACACTGCACCTGCATCGACACCAAGCTCATTATAGAGTATTGACTCAATCAACATCACTGAGAGTAATTCACCGTGAACAACAACATTATCCCTAACCCACGGTTCCCTAACGTTAATTAAAGTCTCCAGTCTCTCACCCACACCCTCAATTAATGAACCCAGTTTACTTAAGCCGAACCTATATGCTTCATTTAAGTAAGGTTGAATCGCATCCTTTATTAAATGAGGCTTACCTTCATCATAAGCCTTAATTAAGAGGTCGGTGACACCCTTCATTGCAGATACAACGAGGATTAACTTACCATCATCAACCATGTGCCTCTCAATGACCTTACTTAAAACCTTCTC
Organism: Caldivirga maquilingensis IC-167; assembly: GCF_000018305.1. Classification (NCBI taxonomy): domain Archaea; kingdom Thermoproteati; phylum Thermoproteota; class Thermoprotei; order Thermoproteales; family Thermoproteaceae; genus Caldivirga; species Caldivirga maquilingensis. The sequence continues at coordinate 23,337 of NC_009954.1, forward strand.
AACGTCACCTGGCTTAAGTAGGGAGCCACCCACCTTAGCCACGGTGACGTTTAATGTCCTTGGCATGTTTCCCGCATTTCCCACCACATCATATATAGCCCCATATTAGCCCTCTTTTAAACATTACCCCCCTAATTAAACTATATTCTATCACCTTAGTGATTATTTACTTAACCCATACGCTAGGTATTGCATTAGCCACAGTTACTAAACTATTCATGGGTTAATGCCTTTAACTATGACAAAGAGCACTGAATCCGCATAATAATTAAGCACCCTTGAAGCACCTGGTTATGAATTAGCCCTAGAGGAATTGCAACTAGGCCATTGGGACTGGAGTATGTTGGAATCAGGGATTGAGGTGAGGGTTACTACTGTGAATCCTCCGCCTTGGCTTCACTCTTAGCGTACTTCTCCATGATCTTTGATTTAACCTCCTCAATGTGCTTGCTTATGTTTTCAGGTTCAAGACCCCTTGCAAGGTACTTGGAGAACCTTATTTTATAGAGTTCCGGGTTGGATTGCTTTAAGTCTGCGGCGTATTGGGCGATATGCTCCCCATTTAACCTATCCTCACTTGGTTGGACTTCCTCATCATGAGGCACCTCTAATCCAGCATCCACGGCGCCCTTAACCACTGCGAATAATCTACCACCCTTAGTGACCCTATGTAGCCCAACGTCCAGTACAGCTAACTTAATGCCCTTTGATAACGCCCTATACCCAATGAGTAAACCCACTAAGTACGCTGCAGGTGTATTCCCGGTTCCACCAAGCCAACCAAACTTCTTAACCAACTCCCTACTGCTTGCCTCAGCCACCGTGAAGTCGCCCTGTGGTGCTGATACTATTACCTGAGCCAGCACGTAGCGGTTACTGAATCTTACAACTAGCCTTGGTTTACCGCTTATTACCATGATCCTCCTCTTATAGTAATCAGTCTTACCCTCCCTCCTCCTCCTGAACTTAACCTTATACCTACCGCTGCTTGCCATTAGGAACCACCCTTGAAGGCTGCCTTAATCTTATCCTCAGTGACGATTCCATTCTGAATCATGTATGTTCTCAAGTGAGCCAGTGACTCGAAGTAGCCTCCCTTAGCCATCCTGTATAGGTTCCTCCAAGTGGCCTTATCAATAACACCCCTATGCTTCAGTGTGTTTAGGAATCTCCTAATCCTCCTAATCCTAGGTACCCAAACCTCCTTACCAACAGCACCCCTAGCCTTCCTAGTACCCCTTCTACTTCCCCTACCCCTCCTTCTACCGCTCTTCCTCTTCTCATGGGTAATCCTCCACCTACCCCTACTATTACGCTTCCTTGGTTTAACCTCAATTAACCCCTCCTTCATTAGGCTTCTCACATCATTCCTAGTTATAGCCTCCTCAAGCTGCTCAAGGGCTTCCTGCTTAATCACAATCCTTGACTTGGGGACGTTAAGTAATCTAGCCACTGTTTCCCTTAAATCCACTTCAGGTCACCTCCCTTATGGCTTCCCTAGTCCTCTTATCAACGTTAAGCACCTTAATACCCCTCCTAACAGCCTCCCTAATTATCTCAATCCTCTTCCTAACACCCACAGTGGACGCTATCCTAATGGCCTGGGTCTCGGGGTTGACCCTAGATAACTCCTCGGGGTTATGTACAATGACCTCAATGAAACCACTTGGGTGAATCCCCCTAACACCCCTAGGTCCCCTGTAGCCTACGTTAACCATGGGTGGGTAACCCTTCCTCTTCATCCTAATCTTATTATCAATACCCTTAGGCCTCCTCCATGGTGAGTCCTCAAGCCTAATCTTATGCTCCTTATTATAATACCTAATGAAGCCGTACCTCTCCCTACGCATTCTTATGGATAATTTAAGTAACTTAACCACATCAACCGGTATGTTAGGTTTCCTGGAATTAACCTTAATTAACTCATCGAGTAAAGTAGGCCTCCTCTCCTCAACCTTAGCCTCAGCCTCACTGGGCTTAGCCTCAACCTGCTGCCCACCAGCACCCTCCTGAACCTGCTGAGTCTCCTCAGGCTTAGCCTCAGTGGCCTGACCTTCACCGCTCAAAGTTGATCAGAGGCACGTTTATACCGGGTTTTTAAGCCTTAAGTATAGTGCGTTTATTCACTGGTCCACTTAATTAATTTACCGCCTCATGGAAAATTTTATTAAGTTACTGATAATGGGTTCACCGTGGACACGCTGATAACTTACCTACCATTCTACAGGATACATGAGGTCATTGATTACTTCATGGTTAACGCTAAGCTACTTAATGTTAAACACCGCATAGTCTACGTTGATAATGTGTTTAAGGATAGGCAGGTGGAGTTACTTAGAAGGATTCTCCCCGAGGATGTTGAAGTCAGGTACGGTAATTGGCGTGACAGGAACTTAACGTTCATGAGGATTATAAGGGATGCTAAGGAGGAGGGGTTAGACGCCCTGGTTGTTGATAGTGATAACCTGCTTGAGGATGAATTAGCTGAGGCTGATCATGAATTAATCAGCAAATTCAACTACTACACTGTGCTTGACCATGAGACCAAGGGTAGGGCAATATTCCTAAGTAGGAGTATTAAACTGGGTGACATTAACGTTAATGGGAGGAGCATTGAGGTTTACGGCTACAGGATCCCAGGCTTCTGGAAGGCGATCTTCTTCATTGGCCCTAAGCAGGCGGTTAGGTTAAGTAAACCACTCCTTGATTCAGTAAACTTAAGCACCCTGGGTAAGATCGAGGAGTCGCTTAGGGATATGGAGCCAGGAATTAGGCTTTACGTCAGTGATGAAACAACCCTAGGCCTACTACTATACTATAGTGGTGTAAGGGTGATGCCGTGGGTAACAATGAGCCACCACATGCATCACGGATCCACCACCGTTAATGATATGAGGACCCTTAAGTTACTTGTAGCCACCGCCCATGCCCAGTTGGGTAGGGGGCTTGTGGCAAGGGGTATGGGTGGTAGGGTTCTCTGGTATCTTAGTAGATATAAGATATCACAGTTACTCAACTTCATTGTAAGCTACGTAGTTAATTAAACCTTGGGTTAAACACCTTATTCAGTATGCTTCACTTACATGAACCTAAACCACCTGCATCAGTGCCCATAATGTTGATTCTCCAGTTACTTAACAGTGACCTTTCATTAATACTGCTTAATTCACTGGCCTTTACCTTAATAATACTTGCCTTAATTACGCCTAATAGGTTAATTACCCTGCTTAATTCCTCGTCAAGCCTACTTGGTGTTGATCTAGTCCTCGGCTTCCTAGAGAACACTGAGCAGGGTTCAATCATTTTCACTGATTCCTCATACGTACCTATCCTCTTAGCTAACTTAATTATATCATCCTTATCCATACCTATTAAGGGCCTGAATATAGGCACATTAATACCCGCTGATGCTGAGTACAGGTTACTTAAGGTTTGACTACTAACTTGACCTAGGGATTCACCGGTAACTATACCCATGTAACCACCCTCCACAGCTATTGATTCAGCTAACCTGTATAGGAATTTCTTAAAGACAGTGTTCATTAAGTGGCTGTTAACTGAACTCCTCATGGCGTTAACTAATTGAGTGCAGTCAGCGATCATGATTAATGGGTCGTACCCAAATACCCAATTCTCGTAAAGATACCTAATAACCCTAATTAACCCAATAACATCCACTGGTGGGGCTAGACTGCAGAACAATGCATCAACCAAGGCCCCCCTCCTACTCATTAACCAATAAGCCACAGGTGAGTCAAAGCCACCGGAGACTAGGGCAAGTACCTTACCTCCCTGTGAACCTAAAGGTAAGCCACCTGGCCCATCTATTACCTCATCGAATAGGAAGGCGTAATTATCCCTAATCTCCACATACAACTCCACCTCCGGGTTATCTAAGTCAACACCATTGGAGAATGGGTAGAGTACTGCACCAACACGCTTAGCCACGTCAATTGATGTGAATGGGTGATTACCAGTCCTACTAACCCTGACCGCGAACTTCCTCCCATTCACCTTACCACGCCATAGTTCATAGGCCGCAATAACTATATCATTAATGCTACTGAAGTTAAGCGAGTAGGCTGGTGATGTTGATACAACGCCAAAAACCCTCGCGGCCATTAGGGCTGTATTAATTAAATTCTCCTTAGGCACGTTAATCAGAATCCTACCCCTAGTCTTACTAATACTATAGTTTAATACACCTCCTCTCCTTAAGGCTTCCTGAATATTCTTAGTGAGCAGGTTCTCCAACCTAACCCTAACCCTATTACTCTTCACTCCTATTTCCCCATACCTAACGAGTACAATTGGGTTAAGGTTCATTAGACCCAAGGCTCCTGTGGTATTAATATTTCTTATCCATGAACCTGACTTATACTGTTGGTTAAATTCGACTTACCTCTAATGTACTTGAGCACAAGCCTCTTGGCTTCCTCAACCCCCATGAATTCCTTAACCTTAGTCCACTTACCTGGTTCAAGCTCCTTATAATGTTCAAAGAAGTGCCTAACCTGGTAGAGTATTACATCGGGTAGGTCCTTAATGTCCTTAATCATTGAGAACCTTGGGTCAACTCTACTTAGCGGTACTGTTATTAACTTGTAATCAAGCCCCTTCTCATCCTCCATGTTTAAGGCACCCACTGGTCTAACATCAACAATGGTGCCTGGTAGGAATGATGCACTACTTATTACTACGGCATCAAGTGGGTCACCATCCTCAGTTAACGTCCCCGGTATGAAACCGTAATTAAACGGGTACGACATAGCCGTATAAAGCACCCTATCAACAATAAACACACCACTGGCGCTATCAAACTCATACTTAACATTAGAACCCGCCGGGATCTCAACAACAACATAGAGTTCATCCGGCGGATTCCTACCAGGCGGTAGATTAGTAATATTAACCATTATATGGGACAATAATTCACCCCTTAATAAAGTTTACTTAGTGCACTTAGCCGTAACTGAGTGTAATGGTATATAGGGGAATATAGTTAGTGATAAAAATATTCATTAATGATTAATGTTTTAAATAATCCCTAGTAAATCATCAATGAATTAGGGTTATATTAAGGATTAGTTATGCAGGAGGGAAGCTATTTTAGTTTACTTTAAACATTCTATTCCTCTCATCGTAAGTGTACGTTATTGGTGGCGTTAATATACCGTATATTACCACAATGTTGTCTGGATTCCTTGAGTTTGACGCTATATAGCTTACACTACCATGACCATCCCTACCATTAATCCTCTTAACAGTCCTCCTTACCACTGTCTTCTTAACTGTATCTAATGGGATTTTTGTAGTTGGTACGTTCATTTCACTCACCTCAAGTACACCTACAGTGGAGGGGGTTTATATAACTTTCTGAGTTATCTACTATCACTATGTAGCTTAATGGATCTTAAACACAACATAAATATTAAGCACGATTCCCTAGGTAATAATAGTGATAAATTTTACTTAGTTTATCTAAGGAATTGAAAGATGAGGATTTAACCTAGGCATCAACGTTAAAATACATTACTCAGGCGGTATCTCAGTGTAGGTTAAGGCAATATCAATGCCAAGTCTCCTCCTATTTAATTCACGGGAAACAAAATACAGTACAATGCCTATTAATACTGCTGCAGCCTCAACACCATAGGCTAACGGATTACCACCCCATATTGATGGATACTCCAGGAATTGGTAGGTTAGAAAACCCATTACCGCGGCTTGAAGCATACCAGATACCGCTAACGCTGCCTTACCAGGTTTACTTAAGCTCATTAAACCAGCCCCCTTAATACCTATTACCACGGCGGCGGCGCCAATAGCCATGTAGTACAGTAACGCCTCAACAACTGCACCATACAGTGCAGTGAATGTACCGTAGAATACACCGGCTAGCGTAATTAGGATGGAGGTTATGGTTAAGTCAAGTAAATGGGCGTAGATTGGTGAACCAAATCTTGGGCTTAGGTAGGTGAGGAAACTTGGTAGGACTCTGTCAAAGGACATGGCGAACCAATACCTAACAACTATAATTGCACCGTAGGCTAGTATAGCTAGGTTCCACGTTACTGAACCTATTCCAATAATCCAAGCCAATACGGGGTTACTCGACGCTGCCATGGCTATTGTCCAGTAGTTTACCGTACCATTTATGCTTGGGTTAGATAAAGCTGCAGTAACGAAGTTGAAGCCTAATGCATGATACATGGCCGTAAAGCCTATTGTTGCGAGGAGCATTGTTAAGAGGGCCGCTGTGGGTACGTTAAGGCTAACAGCCCTTCTACCCTTAATCTCAGAGGACATGGCAGGCCCCGCGTTGAGCCATGGGTATATGTATATTGCGAAGAAGGGTAGCATCATTATTGTTGGGCCTAGTGCGAAGTATGGGCCAGTGTACTGTGAAGCAACCTTACTGTATGTGTATCCATTGGGGAGGAGGCTTGAGACGGCTTCAATGATCTTAACCCTAGGTGTGAGGAATAGTACGAGGAATGATAGAATTAGGCTTAGTATTGAGAATAACGTTAACCCAGTCATTAACCTAATACCATACTTAGTACCCATTATATTTACCGCGACTATAATGGCGAACAACGCTATTGAGAACACAATACTCTCCACTGGGGTTATTGCAATATTAACACCTAGTAGTGGTAGGATTAGTGATAATTGATCAACACCAGCTATGGCTATTAGTGAGTAGTAGACTAAGGATTCTATGACGAATCCGAGGGCCAGCCCGAAAACTAACCAAGCCAACTTTGCTCCAAAGGCCCTGGTTAACCATACGTAGTCTCCTCCTGTTCTTGGTATGTGTTTTGTTAGTGTTGTGTATGTTATTATTTGTGGTATTGATAGTGTGAAGGCTATTATTGATGCTGCAACTAGGTTAACACCAGACACTGTGGGTAAGGAGGCTAGTGTAAAACCAACAGTACCCAAAGCAGCACCAACAGACATATTAGCAACATTAACACTAACAGCATCAACAAAACCAGCCTCCCTAACCAAACCAGTAGAACCCCTAACAAACAAACCCTTACTATTCTCCATATAAACCGCTGAGTAAATTGGTTTAAATAGTTTTCCTTTATTTTAAAATAAAATTAAGTTAATTGATTACATGATTATCATCATCATGTAATCAATTACATAAATGATAAGCACATAGCCTAGCATGAATCCCAGGATCAATAATGGGGATACCTTGATTTTTACATTACTTCAATTTATTAAATAATTCATTTTTAACATCCTTACCAAGCTTAGTTAATATACCCCAGGCAGCAATCACACCTGTAGCTGCTGCAACATTGATTCCCCTTGATAAGCCTGCTCCATCGCCTGCGGCGAATAAGCCATCAATGGTGGTTTCCATTAACTTATTCACAACAGCCCTCATGCTGTAGTACTTTATTTCAGGCGCGTAGAGTAGTGTGTACTTTGATGCTAAGCCGGGCACCACGTTATCAACCTTATGTAGGAATTCCAGGAGGTTGTCAATAATCCTGTGGGGTAGCGCCATCCCTATATCCCCTGGCGTCACGAATTTAAGGGTTGGCTCCACTATACTCCTCCTAATCCTATCCCACGTAGACCTCCTGCCATCCTCCAGGTCACCAAGCCTCTGGATAATTGGCCTCCCTCCACCTAGCTTAGTGGCTAATTTGGCTATGGATTTACCGTACTCAATAGTATCCTCCATTGGGTCCGTTAACCTTATTGATGTTAGTAACGCGAAGTTAGTGTTACTGCTCTTCCTATCCAGGTAGGTTTCACCGTTGACGCCGATGGTTTTATCATCGTAATTCTCCATTACCACGAAGCCACCTGGATTAACGCAGAATGTCCTAACCTTATCGTCATGTGACTTAGTGTACATTATTACTTTAGGATCCATGTATAGTTCAGTTAAGGGATCCATAACGTATCTAGGTACCTCAACCCTAACCCCCACGTCCAGTGGATTCGGGTTAAGCTCAATACCAATCCTCCTAGCCTCATCCCTAAACCACTCTGCCCCAGCCCTACCTGGTGCAATAAGCACTGTTTTAGCCTCCAAGTCACCCCTCTTAGTCTTAAGCCTGAATAAGCCGTCACTACGCGTAATATGTTCAACAGCTGTACCCACTATTATGTTGACGCCGGCCTCCTTAAGGTATGATGTGAAGTTTTCAATAACCCTGATTGAGCCATCAGTCCCAATGTGCCTTTGCCTAATGGGTACTAATTGAGCCCCAACCTTAGCTAAGGATCTTTGATAATCCTCGAATAGTGAGCCGCTTGGTTCAAAAACCCTATCCTGCGGTGCACCGAACTTAATGAATACTTCATCAACGTAATTTATAATACTCATTGATGCGCTCCAACTACCCACTAGTTCATGCAAGTCACCACCTATGTCTGGTCTCAGGTTTATTATACCACTGCTGAATAATCCCGCACCCCCTATACCGTGAGTTATGTGGCATGGAACACATACGCATTTACCAACCTTAGATAATGGGCAATGCCTCTGCCTAGCCATATAACCCTTATCCACTAATGCTATTCTTAATCCATCAGCATTCCTGGTGAGTTCATACGCCGCAAATAAGCCCGCTGGTCCAGCCCCAATTATCGCTATGTCGTAAGTCACTGCGACTCACCCCTTAAATCAACCATGTCTAACGCATCCTCCCCCGTTCCAATTAACGTAACCGGCACACCCAACTCTTCACTAATATTGTTTATCCACTTCCTAGCCTCAGTGGGTAATTCCCCCCACTTCCTCCTCCCCCTCGCCTCAGGGAATAATGCGTCGAGTTTAGTTATGGCTATTTGAGTGGGTTTATTCAGCATTACAGCCCTCTTAGCTAAATCAATGTTAAACGGTGCAACCCTCCTTAACCTACCGGTCACAGTACCCTTCTCAACCCAACCCCTAGCCTCCGCCTCCTCAGGCTTTAACTCACCAGGTAATTCCCCTGCACCAACCCTACTTACGAATGCCTTAAAGATTAATATAATATCACTCACACTCCTTGGGCTAACACCAACCTCACTAATAATACCTGAAGCAGTGGTGTCCCTACTTGTGACGTATGGGTACGTGCCATGGTATAGGCTTAGGAATGTTCCCTGAGTACCCTCAATAATCACAAGCCTACCCCTCTCCAGTGATTCATTAACCTCCCTTGGCACATCAATTAACATGCCCCTTAACTCCTCGAAATCCCTAGCCAACTTAAGTCTCCTAAGAACCCTATCCACCATGGCTGCCCCAACCCCCTGGCCCGTTGAACCAATAGTCTTCATTAAGTACTCATCCCTCCTTTCCGCCTCAACATGCTTATCCTCAATTATACCCGAGGAGTAGTCAACCCAAACCCTCCCCCTACTGCCTGTCTCATCAATCTCCCTCATTAAGACACTAATACTGAATAAAGCCCCTGGGGCAATCATTAACCTGGTTTCCTCATTAGGGAAGCATGAGGGTATTATCCTAACCTTCCATGTACGGTCCCTTAGATTAACCGTGTGTCCTGCATTTATTGAACCTGTCCTAACGCATATGTCGGGTTTATCAACGAGACTGAGGTATGAGATGACTTTGCCCTTACCCTCGTCACCGAAGAAACCACCCACAACTACTGTAAGAGGCACTTTTTAATTAAATAATGCAGCATGTTTTTAAGTTTTTCGTTTAATAATTAACACATTATTGAGTTAATCAATTAAATGATTAGGAGGATTTATTAACCCCAATTAGATTAACTTAAGTGGACATACTAAGCCCCCTTGATGCCAGGTATAGAAATGAATTAAAGGGTTACCATGAGGTAGCCTCAGAGGATGCCTTCATAATGTACCGCGCCAAGGTTGAGTTACTTTACCTTGAATTCCTCATAGATAAATTATCAAAACTAGGCCTAGTGAAACCCATTAATGATGAAGAGAAGCGGAGGCTAAGGGGGATTAGGTTAAGTAGTGGTGATGTTAATGAGGTTAGGAGACTTGAGGATGAACTAGGGCATGATGTTAAGGCACTTGAGTACGTGTTGAGAGGCAGGTTAAAGGCCATTGGCCTTGAGGATTACGCCCACTTAATACACTTAGGGTTAACCTCAGAGGATGTTAATAATTTAGCAATGGGGATAATGATTAAGAGAATACTTTACGAATACTTGATACCAAGCCTAGTGGATTTAGGTAAGGTACTCGTTAACTTAAGCAATAAGTACGCTGACACCCCCATGCTTGCCAGGACCCATGGTCAACCAGCCACACCAACAACCTTCGGTAAGGAAATAGCCTACCACTCCCATAGATTATGCTCATGGATAAGCACCTTAATCAACCTTAAGATTAATGGTAAGGTAGCTGGGGCAAGTGGTTCAATGGCTAGCTTCACCATGATTGCTCAATTGGATTGGCCTAGGGAATTAATGAACTTCGTATCATCACTCGGCCTTGAACCCACACCAGTGGCGACTCAAATCCTCCCCCCAGATAATTTAAATCATATTATTGCAGCAGTGGGTTTAACATCATATTCATTAATTAACCTGGCTCAAGACATGTGGATGTACTCAATGCTTGGTTACATTAAGTTTAAGGGAAGGGTAATTGGGTCATCCACAATGCCTCATAAGGTTAATCCAGTAGACCTTGAGAATGCTGAGGGTAATTTAAAGCTGGGGGCCTCAATGCTCATGGAGATTTCTAAAATCCTGCAATCAAGCAGGTTACAGAGGGATTTAAGTGATTCAACGATTAAGAGGAATCTTGGGTTAGCCATGGGTTACGTGGTGCTTGGATCAAGGAGACTTAGGAAGTTCATGGAGGGTATTGAGGTTAATGAGGAGGCCTTAACCAATGATTTAAATAATCATTGGGAAGTCTTAAGTGAGGCTGTTCAAGTTAGGTTAAGGGTACTTGGCCAGGCTAATGCCTATGAGAAGTCGCTGAAACTCTTTAGAGTGCCGAGAATGAGCATGAGTGATTACATTAATGCGATTAAGGAGTTAGGCGTTAACGATGAGTTGCTGTTGAATTTAAGGCCGAGCAACTACATAGGTTATGCTAGTGTGATTGCGAGGAATATTGCTGAATCATGCACTCAACTACTTAATAAGGCTGAGGATACTTGCATTAAGGAGAGTGAGGCCATGAGTGCGCTTGGGTTTAAGTGAGTCTTCAATTTAATTAATTGATTAAACGTTAACTAGCCTTTGCGAAATATTTAAAAGGTAAATTGATTAGTATGATTACATGGTAACTATAGCCGTACTGGCAAGCCACTCAGCATTAGACGTACTGGATGGTGCAAAGGATGAGGGCTTCAACACAATAGCGGTAGCCAAGAGGGGTAGGGATTTACCTTACCGTGAATTCCCAGTGGTGGATAAGTTGATTCTCGTCGATGATTTCAAGGAGTTGATCAGTGACCGTGTAATTAATGAGTTGAGGAACAGTGAAGCCGTCTTCATACCCAATAGATCCTTTGCAGTGTACGTAGGTTACGATAATATTGAGGATAAATTCCCAATACCAATATTCGGTAATAGGAGGCTACTCAGGTGGGAGGAGAGGACTGGTCCATGTAATTACTATAAGTTACTTGACCATGCTGGGATTAGGAGACCAAGAACCTTCAATAGTATTGATGAGGTTGATAGACCCGTTATAGTTAAGCTCCCTGAAGCTGCTAGGAGGGTTGAGAGGGGGTTCTTTATAGCTAGGGATAGGGATGACGCCTTAAGGAAGGTTAAGGAATTAGCTGATAAAGGTATCATAAGGTTAAGTGACTTGGATAATGCATCAATAGAGGAGTTAGTTATTGGCGCCCATTTCAACGCCAATTACTTCCACTCTAAGGTAAGGGGAAGGCTTGAGTTACATAGTTTCGATAGAAGGATTCAATCAAACCTAGATGGCGTCTACAGGATACCGGCTCAGGATCAAATTGGGCTTAACATTGATGTTAGGTACATTGAGGTTGGGCATGAACCAGCAACCATAAGGGAGAGCCTACTTGAGAAGGTTTTTGAAATTGGGCATAGGTTCGTTAAGGCAACTGAGGAAATGGTACCACCCGGGGTTATAGGGCCGTTTACCCTTCAATTCATGGTAACCCCTGAATTAGACCTGGTGGTTTATGATGTCGCACCCAGAATAGGCGGTGGCACTAATGCTTACCTGGGTATTGGCGGGCAATACAGTAAACTCTACTTCGGTAAACCCATATCAATAGGTAGGAGAATAGCCATTGAGGTTAAGGAGGCTGTAGCCAATAGCATGCTTGAGAAGGTGACCACATGAATATTGAGGCTACTTTAAAGAACTATGACTTAAGTAAATTAAACGTAGTCACAATAGCCAGTCACTCATCGCTCCAAATATTGAGGGGGGCTAAGAGGCATGGGTTAGGTACCGTGGCTGTGGCTAAGCCTGGGTCGGGTTGGTTTTACAGGCGTTTTAACTTCATAGATAATGTTATTGAAATTGATTTAGGCAGTATGGAGCAACTTGCAGGTGACTTGGTTAAGAATAATGCAATACTCATACCCCACGGTAGCTACGTGGAGTACGTTGGGTGGAGGAGGGCATTAAGCATGCCTATTCCAACCTTCGGTAACAGGTACATTATTGAATGGGAGGCTGATCAGAGGAAGAAGATGAGGCTACTGGAGTATGCTGGAATACCCATACCTAGGTCATTTAATGACCCGACCCAAGTCGATAGGCCTGTTATAGTTAAGTTATCTGGTGCAAAGGGTGGTAGGGGTTACTTCATAGCTAAGGATGCCGGTGAACTTGCAGGTAAATTAAGCAGTATTAATACGGATGATTACATAATACAGGAGTACGTGATTGGTGTACCAGCCTACTACCACTACTTCGACTCTAAGGTATATGATCGTGTTGAATTGTTTGGAATGGATTTAAGGTATGAGAGTAACGTTGACGGTAGATTATTCAACCTAGCTGAACCAACCTTCGTAGTTACTGGTAATATTCCACTGGTTCTAAGGGAGTCCCTACTACCCACGGTTCAGAAGTATGGTGAAGACTTCTCAAGGGCTGTTGCGGAATTAGTGCCACCGGGTATGATAGGGCCGTATAGCTTAGAGTCAATAATTAAGGATGACTTATCAATAGTGGTTTTCGAATTCTCAGGTAGGATTGTTGCAGGTACGAACGTATACATGGGTGTAGGTAGCCCATACTCAGTACTGTACTTTAATGAACCAATGGACATGGGGGAGAGGATAGCCCATGAGATAGTGAATGCTGTTAAAAGAGGTAAATTAATCAATGTATTAACATAGTCAGCAGCGGCATTCATCCTCATTAATCAGTGGGCTCTAGAATCATCACGCTTAAGGCCCCTTAACTCACATTTATTAAATTTCCCAGCATCAAGTAATGCACTGAAAGCCCATGCAGTGGTGAAATCCATGTAATGCATCATCAGTATGGTTAAAGCCGGCAGCATTGCAGCCGTGGTTAGGCTTAATGCCTTAATAATAATTAATGCGTTACTTAATGTTGATACACCTGCGTGGAGCAAATCTTAAATTAATGAGCTTAAGGGGGACTCTTATGCCCATCATCAGCTTCAATGGTAAGGCACCTAGGATTGGTAAGGGTGTCTTCATAGCTAACACAGCGTACGTTATTGGTGATGTGGATATTGGTGATGAGGTTAGCCTATGGCCTTACGCCGTTGTTAGGGGTGATGAGGACTCTATTTCAATAAGTAGGTTCAGTAATCTGCAGGATCATGCAGTGGTTCACACTGATAAGGGGATTAAGACAATTATAGGTGAGGGGGTTACTGTTGGGCATAGGGCAATAATCCACGGGGCTAGAGTCGGTGACTACGTGCTTGTGGGTATGGGGGCTATACTGCTTAATAATGCTGAGATTGGGGAATACTCAATAATAGGCGCTGGCGCCGTGGTCACTGAGGGCACTAGGATACCGCCTAGGAGTGTGGCTGTGGGTGTACCGGCAAGGGTTATTAGGAGCGTTACTGATGATGATGTACGTAGGATAATTGAGAATTATAAGGCTTACTTAGAATTAGCTAAGCTTTATGGTGGTAATAGCCTATAGTTATTAAAAACACCTTCCACGGTTACTTAATTCCACTGCCCTCATTAACCCGCTTCATTAAGGCTAATCCCACATACTTCTCGTATGCTTTAATATTCTTAAGTGAGTCAACGTAAATAATGAAGCACTCACCACTGCACTTAATGAACTTAACCAAATCCCTATACTTATCCTCCACCAGTATTACTGAGTCCCTTATCTCATATTTAATCGGCCTTGGTTTAACATTCACACGTACCGTTTGGGAGAAGGGGTATACGTCGCTTAATTCAATTGGGATTAAGCCGTAGACCTCATTATATGTGAAAACCCTTACACCCAACCTAGTAACTTCATTGGCTATTTGAGTCCTTATGAAGGGTTCCTCATAGTCACCAATAATAATGAGGACATTGGTTAAAACACCCATACCCTTAATCAACCTCCTTAATCTACGCCTAGCCCACTGAACCTCAGGTCTCGCTAAGTCACTATTATCCAGAATACTCAACTGCGTTGCATTAACCTTAAGCCCACTGGCTAATTTAATGGTTAGTTTACGGAATAGTGAACTATTACTTAAGGTTAAGTAAGCCCTATAAACCGATGGATGCTGCCTAGCCTTCTGAGCCACGTAGCTCCAGATATCATGCTCCTTAATCCTCTGCTTAATCTCCATTAACTCCCTTGACAGTGTCCACAGGTTATGCTGGGCAATTAACCTAATCCTCTCCTCCTTACTCATCTCCATTAACTCCCCAGCCCTCTTACCGCAGCCATCAAGGACGTAATCCTTATCCAATTCACTTAACCTAACAGTCCTACTGCTTAATATTATTCTATCATCATTGGCGTAAAGCATGTATGAGGCTGAGTCGAATAAATCAATACCTAAGGCGACCGCTAGGGGTAGTATTAATGGGTGGCCGACACCGAATAAGTGTACTGGTTTACCGGGTGGTATTATTGACTTAACCGTGAGTATCATTTTAATTATGCCTGTGAAATTATAAGCCTGAAGCAGTGTAGTGGGGCTACCTATTGCATATATGTCGAAGGGTAATTCAGAAACCATCCTAGCTGAGTAGGCCAGTAAATCCCTATAAACACCCCCCTGGGTTGGTCCAACTATAAGCATTCTATGTTCAGGATCCAGCTCCTTAAGTTGAAGTATAGCCCTCCTGGCCCTCCTAATGGTTTCATTAACCTCAACCTCCACAAGCTCCCTTGGCCTAGGGTAACTGGTTGGTATATCCAGTATAACGCCTATATCACTACCTATTTCAACCTGGTACCTTAAGGCCTCATCAGGACTCACCTCAATGTTACCGTACTGGAGTATTTGATATGCGCCTGAATCAGTCATTAATGGGCCATCCCAGCCTATGATTTCATGAAGCCCAACCTCCCTGGCGGCGTCACCGTAGGTTTTCCTTATAATGTAGGCGTTGGTTATGATTTGATTGAAACCAAGCTCCTTAATCCTACTTAAATCAACGTACTGCTTACTTGGGTTTATTACAGGGAATAATGCAGGAGTCTCTATTACACCATGCCTAGTGTACAGTTTACCAATCCTAGCTATCTCATCCTTCTCTATTACCTCAAACATTACCTCTTCCTCGATTGGACGTATTCATCGTAAATCTCCTTAACCCTCCTAGCCACTAATCCAGTTCCCTTAACACCCTCCTCGGTAACAGTAACGTTCTCGCTCACTATTATGGTATTGGTTTCCTCAATGTACTTCACCATTCCTGGGAAGTACTTCTCAAGTATTTTCGCCAACTCCCTTAAGTCAATGTACTCCTCCACTAGGGCAATATCCCTAATTGCCTCTGATTTAATTAAAACCTTAGGGAACCTTTCATTCCTATCATTGGTAACGTCAACTAGGACAATATTTAATCCCTGATCTATACCGACTAATTGCCCCCTGTAGAATGAGCCACCTATGAGGTTAACTAGAACCTTCCTACCTAACATACCCATTACCTCCGCGTTGAATCGCCTTGCTCCTTCACCAAAAGCCATACCAGTGGACTTATGCAGTGGCCTTTTTAAACTCTAATAGTATAAACCCACCTATGTACGAGTATAGAGGTACGTATAAGGTTACGGGGATTGAGTATGAGCCTAATAATGTGGTTAAGCTTAGGCTTGAGGGTGAGGGTTCATTAATTACCGTTGAGTTACCTGCCATTATTAATAAGTTTAAGCAAGGTGACTCGGTTTTAATATCCCTCTCCAGTAGTAAGGATGAGAATTATAAGGGGAATTGGGATGTATACATGTGGGGTATGGTGTATTACCTCGGGGAGAACTTTATGAGAATATCAATAGGCGGCTTCATACTTCACTTGGAGGGTAATGTAAGCAGTAGGCCGAATCTAGGTGATAAAATTTACGTTGGTTTAAAACTATTAACTAATTGATATTTTATTATCTTAGTTACTCAAAGCTTCCTGATGAACCAGCCCCCTCCTCCCCCTCCTTCTTACCCTTCTCACCGCCGCTTTCAATCTTACTTGCGGCAATTATCTCATCAATCCTAAGGATCATTGATGTAGCCTCCACAGCAGCCTTATAGGCCTGGGTCTTAACAACCAGTGGTTCAATAATGTTCATTGCAACCATGTCAGCCACCTTACCGCTGAAGGCGTCAATACCGTACTTCCACCCATCCTCCCTGCTCTCATGCATGTGCCTAAGCTCAGTGAGTATATCTACTGCATCAAGGCCGGCGTTCTCCGCAAGTGTCTTAGGCACTGCCTCTAATGCGTTAGCGAAGGCCTCAATTGCGTACTGCTCCCTACCACTAACCTTAGCCGCCAACTGCCTAACTGCCTTTGCTGCCTCAATCTCAGGTGCACCACCGCCTGGTACTATGAATGGGTTCTCTATTACATCTGATACTACACTTAAGGCATCTGTTAGATTCCTCTCAGCTTCATCAACCAGTCTCTCAAACCCACCCCTAATGAGGATGCTCACTGCCTTCGGGTTCCTGCACTGTTCAACGAACACCATCTTCTCATCCCCAACCCTCCTCTCCTCAACAAGACCAGCGAAGCCTAGGTCATTCTCAGTTAAATCATCTATATTAGTTACCAGTCTCCCTCCAGTTGCCCTAACAAGCTTCTCAATGTCACTCCTCTTAACCCTCCTAACAGCCATAATACCGGCCTTAGCCAGGTAGTATTGGGCTATGTCATCAATACCCTTGGTTGTGAAGACTACATTGGCGCCTATTGACTTAAGCTTATCAACGTAACCCCTCAGTATATTCTCCTCCTCATCTAGGAACGCCTTAATTTGGGTTGGGTCCTGGATCCTAATCTCTGCATCAATCTCAGGCTTCTCAACCTCAAGTGGCGCATCAAGTAGAGCTATCTTAGCGTTAGTGATCTTCTTAGGCATTGCGGCATGAACAACCTCCTTATCAACAACCACACCCTGAATGAGTTGAGTATCAAGTAGACTGCCGCCGTGCTTCTTAACTAATTGAACATTATCCAAGTCCGCAATCCACTTATCACCCCTCTGCTCCTTAATCATTGATACTGCCCTGGCCGCTAATTCAGCGAATTGATCCTTAACGGTTTCACTAATCTTACCATGCATTGAGGTTGCAGCAACCTTCTTAAGAACATCAATATTATCCCTATCCACTGGGGTAGCTATCTTGGTTAAGTACTGGATTGCGGCGTCAAGACCCTTCTTAAAGCCTGATATTATTACGGTTGGGTGAATGTTCTTCTCAATCAACTTCTCAGCCTCATCAAGCAGCGCCCCAGCTAATACTACTGCTGTGGTTGTACCGTCACCAACCTCATCATCCTGCGTCTTAGCTATCTCAACAAGCAGCTTACCTATTGGGTGCTGTACATCCATTTCATTAAGTATTGTTGCGCCATCATTGGTTATAGTTATGTCACCGAGGCTATCAATAAGCATCTTATCCATGCCCTTAGGCCCCAGTGTAGTCCTCATTACCTCTGATACCGCCTTAGCAACCATTATGTTTATCCTAAGCGCCTCCTTACCAAAGGCCCTCTGCGTCCCCTCCTTAAGTACTAGTACAGGGACTCCACCTATCTGAGCAATGTAGGCCTGCTGACTCATACGTGCCCTTAAAACCGCTTCTATATAAACCTTTCCTAATGTAGCGGAAGTAAAGACACATGTTAAACCAGCCTAAAAGCAACATGCACTAAATCCTTAATAATCACGGGGTTATTAAGGATTTATGATACTCCTTGAAACGTTACTATACATAATTAAGAACGGTAAAGTACTGCTAATAAGGAAGAAGAGGGGATTAGGTGCCGGTTACTTCAATGGTGTTGGCGGTAAGGTTGAGGATAATGAGGATGTTAACAATGCGGCAATCAGGGAATGCATAGAGGAGATCGGCGTTAAACCAAGGGGATTAAAATGGATGGGGCTCCTGGAGTTCTGGAACTACGATAATAATGCGATTGAATCCATTCACTTCGTTCACGTATTCACAGCCAGTGATTACAATGGTGAACCCAGGGAGAGTGATGAAGCTGAGCCACTTTGGTTTAACATTAATGAAATACCCTTCAACTCAATGTGGGAGGATGACTCACTCTGGCTACCCTTAATTTTAAGTGGACGAAGAATATACGGTAGATTCATTTTTAATAAATGGAGGATGATAAGTCATGAAGTTCACTCAATCTGCACTTAACGCTCATCGTTAACTCAGTAGACTATTAATTATTCAAGCACCCTGCGCCTTAATTTCATTTAACTAATCTAATTCTATATACTATGTCAAGTTTTATACTTGCACTATACAAAATGTAAGGAGAATTAACCCTATGGGTAATGCTTAAATATACCCTATTAGCTAGCCCACTGTGCACTACGTAGAACGCCTTGATAATATAAGGATTATAAATAGTTTCCTAAAGATACTCAATAAAGATTATACAAGAGACTTCTGGAGCAGTAGCGTTGTTGAGGAGATTAGGCAAATGGCAGTGACAGGGAAGCCTATTAGAATATTTAGAAGGGGGGTTAGGGCTTATAGAATCCTTGATAGGTTAAGCTTCGGTAAGGATGAAATTATTCTAAATGGGGATGAGACCCATAGCTCGGATTTAACAACCACAATTAGTGGTATTGAGGTTGCTGCACCTATATATATTGGTGACATGTCATTCGGCTCACTCTCAGGGGTCCCTAATGTTGTTGTGGCCGAGGTTGCTGATGAACTCAACCTAGTAGCCGGAACAGGGGAGGGGGGTCTTCACCCTGATGTTGCTAAGCATAGGAGGATATTTGTTCAATGGGCCTCAGCTAGGTTTGGGGTTGACATAGATGTATTAATGAGGGGGTTAGGTATAGTGATTAAGATTGGGCAGGGTGCTAAACCCGGTATAGGTGGGCACCTGCCTGGTAGTAAGGTGACTGGGGTCATTTCAATGGTTAGGAGAATACCCATTGGTGTTGATGCCTTATCTCCAGCTCCTCACCATGATATATATTCAATAGAGGATCTTAAGCAGAGGATTGATGCGCTTAAGGAGGCTACAGGTAAACCAGTCTTAGTTAAGATAGCTGCCACTAATTACGCCCCCTACATTGCCGTTGGGATAGCTAGAATGGGTGCCGATGGGGTGATAATTGATGGACACGGCGCCGGAACTGGAGCGGCACCACAGGTTGTTAAGGATAACGTGGGTGTACCCATAGAACTGGCCATAGCCTCAGTGGATAAGATGCTTAGGAGGGAGGGGCTTAGGGATGAGGTTACGGTAATAGCCTCGGGTAGGGTATCGTCGGCTGATGATGCCGCTAAGATTATGGCTTTAGGCGCTGATGCTGTTGCCTTAGGTACATCAGTGTTGAACTCAATGGGATGCATTATGGCTAGGACATGCCACACAGGTAATTGCCCAGCCGGCATAACCAGTAGGTTAGCTGATGGCTCAGTGGTGGTTGATCATGACTTAGCCAAGAGGGCGGTAATGAATTACCTTAAGGCATTCCAAGTGGAGTTGGGGCTAATTCTTGATAATTTAGGCTTAAGGAGTGTAAGAGAGCTTGTTGGGAGGAGGGACTTACTTAAGGGGCATTGCATAACCGGTGAATTAACTAAGATACTTGATGTTGAAGGGGAATGCACTGGTGAATTACCGTTAAGGAACAGTGGCTCAGTATGGACCCCAGACTACTCAATTTACGCAAGTCAACTGGCTAAGAAGGGTGATGTAGTCATAAGCAGTATGGGTAGTACAGGACCCCCTGAGGTTGAGCCACCTAAGAGGCTTATTGATTGGCTTAGGTTAGATGGAGCCCAGGTTACTAAACCATCAATAGACCCCTATAGGGAGGATATAGATATGTCAGTTTACCTGGCGGGAGGGAGGTTACAGTTATCGGCGCCATTAATAATTAGGCCACTTACTACCTGGAGTCCTGAGCAGATTGAGAAAGCTAAATTCGTGGCGCATCTAATGGACTTAGCCATAGACCTGTACGGGTTTAGTAATCCATCAAGTAAGCATTCATCAAGAGTCATGTGGAATAAGTGGGTTAATGGAATTGGGGCATTAGTGCTTGATTTAAGGGACTTAAACGGCGTGAAGACTATATATGAGTATGATTCACCAATATACATTAGACTACCCCCATTACTAAACCCGATTAAAGCCGTTGAACCCTACTTAAACCAAATCTCAGGCATCATAATAGATGATGCATTAAACGGTGAAGTGGACCCAGAGGTTTCAGTGGTTAACGCTGATCTTGAACTTAGGAGGAGGGGGATTAGGTATAGTGTGGATGTAATAATTCACATGACATCCCTCAGGAGCTCAGGGGATGCGGTTAAGTTGGCTGCATTAGGCGCCGACGCCGTGGAGGTGAGCTCAATAATAGGTAAGGCTGTTACCGCGGATGGGTTTGAGGATAAGTTAATAAACATTATTAATGGTTTAAGGAGGGAAATGGCTCAACTCCTTGGGGCAGCAGGCGTATACACTTATTACTCAACAATCGTTGGTAATAGGGAGTTGCTGAGAACCCTTGACCCAAGGGTTAAGGAACTACTTAAGGTTAAGGTGGCTGGGGAATGGTGATTGTGAACTATTACCCATCATCATGCGGAATACTAGGCATTATTAGGGCAGGCAACGCACCAGGCATAAGGGGTAGTGATGTAGTTGAGGCAATAAGTGCAGTCAAGTATAGGGGGGTTGGGCTTGGGGCTGGTTACGCAGCCATGAGGATTAATGGCCATGATAAGTATAGGGTTGGGTTATTTACCATTAATGAACACCACAATGACGTTGAAAACCTAATCACTGAACACTTAAGCAGTAATGGAGCCAAGGTGGTTAACGTTAAGGTGAGGGGTAAGGTCGGTAAGGTGATTGATACTGAGTATGAGTTAGAGGGCGTGGATGGTAATATTGATCATTTAATGCATGAAATCAACAATAGGTTATGGGAACTGGGGGGAATAGGTAGAGTTTACTACTGGGGGAGGCATATAACAGTCTTCAAGGGTATTGGACACCCTGATGAGGTGGCTAAACTATACGGTGTTAATGATTACGAGGCTGATGCATGGGTGGCGCATACGAGATTCCCAACCAATTCACCAGGTCACTTACCCTACTGGTCACACCCCTTCGCCTTAAATGATACCGCAATAGTACATAACGGTGAATTAAGCTCCTACGGCGTAAACGCAGTGCATCTGGGAGTCACAATAGGGGTTAGGGGGCTTGTTGGCACTGATAGTGAGGCTGTAGCCTACATATTCAATTACTTGGTTAAGGTAATTGGACTAGACATTGAAACTGCGGTGAAGGTTCTTGTTAACCCATCCCTCAGGGGGATTACTGATCCATGGTTAATAAGGCTACTTAACGAGTACAGGTGGGCTAGGCTTGATGGACCCTTCACAATAATAATGATGATGCACCACATGAATGATATCTACCTAATAGCCCTAGCAGATAGATTTAAGCTAAGGCCAGTGGTTATTGGTTACGATGGCCAATACTACTACGCCGCCAGTGAGGAGGCTGAAATTAGGGCAATCTCCCCAAATGCAAGAGTCTGGACTCTTGAGCCTGGTGGTTACTTAATAGTATCACTTAAGAGGGGGGTGGTGTCATGGGGTAGGCCTAAGGAGCAGTTGGATGTATTCTTCCCACCTAGGTTGTTCCCAAGGCAGGTAAACGGGGATGTAATTAACGCTGAGGGTTTAGGGTATAGGGAGATTAATGAAGAGATACTTAGAAGGATTATGAATGGAAGTAGACTCGTCAGGGTGATTAACGTTAATGGTCAAAGATTCATAGGCGTTAACCTACCTAGGTATAAGCTTAAGGATGTTAGGGTTGAGATATATGGTACACCAGGCAATGCATTAGCCAACTTAAATAATGGCGTTGAATTCGTGGTCTACGGTAATGCCCAGGATGATGTAGCTGACACAATGCACGATGGTAAGGTTATTATCCACGGTGATGCAAGGGATGTTCTTGGACAAGCCTTCCAAGGCGGTAAAATATTCGTTAGGGGTAATGCAGGTAATAGGGTTGGGGTACAGATGAGGGAGTACTCCAATAGGAGACCGTACTTAATCATTGGTGGTAGGGTTGATGACTACCTGGGTGAGTACATGGCTGGTGGAGTCATAGTGGTTTTAGGCATTGACGCCTATAGGGCTGGTAAGGACGTTGAATTAACGGGTAATTACGTGGGGAGTGGTATGGTTGGTGGTAGAATATTCATTAGGGGTAAGGTTGATTACAGTAAGGTTGGCTTAGCACCATCGAAACATGAGGTAAAAGTACTGGTTGAAGCCTTAAGGGAGGAGGGTTACCCTGAGGACACCATTAATGAGTGGTTGAATAGGGTTCTTCAGGTTAGTCATGTACCAAGGCCAATGGCTAATTACAGGGAATTAACCGAGGATGAGGTTAGGGAATTAAAGCCAGTACTCATGGATTACGCCAGGGAACTTAACATTGATGAGAATCTTATTGATGACTTAATAGGTGAAAAATACACTATCATTAAGCCAGGCATCAAGGGGGTTTTAACACAGGGCTATAAGGGATTTGAGTAATTTCAACTAACCCTTAACAACAGCGATTACATCAACTTCAACCAATGCCCTTGAATCAATCATACCGGTAACAACAGTGGTTCTAGCAGGCCTACCCCTAAAGTACTCGCTGAATAACTTATTCATTGCATCAAAGTACTTGGCATCAGCTAAGTAAACAGTGACCTTAACAACATTATCTAATGATGAACCAGCCTCAGCCAGTATTTTGCTAATTTTATTAACAGCATTCCTAAACTGCTCCTCAAAGGGCAAATCCTTACCTGGAATAGTACCCAACTGCCCTGATACGAAGACTAACCCATTGGCAATCACTGCATGGGAGTATGGACCAGCCTTAGGTAATCCCTCTACATCAATATTCCTAATCATCAAGGGCACTGGGTAATACTTGTTTTTAAGCGTATCACACATAATGCATGAAAACAGTGATGGGGAATTAAGTGAAGTATAATGGATTTAAGCTTAAAAAGATATGAATTATCATTTAAAATTATTAGGTGATTTTAAGTGATTCCAGAAGGCTTAAGTAAGGTTAGTGAACTAGCCTTAGTATCATTTAGATTTAGACATAAGGGTGACTGGACACTATGGACTAGGATGATTAATGCACACTTCATAAGCACTGCCTGGTACCCAATAATTGATTACGCCAACATTGAGGTAATTAACGTTAAATGGATTGATAAGGGGTCTAGCATACATGAGTACTTCACTAAACTCAGCAAGAGAGGCTTAATTTATGATGTTGGCTTAGTAAGGAAGATTACCAGTAACATGTACCTAGTGGGGTTCATGGGTCCATACCGAAATACTGTTAGGGAAAGATTAATATTGAATAATATACTTTACTTTAAGTCAACAATCCATGATGGGGTTCAGGACTGGTTAATACTAGCACCATTAAACAAGGTTAATGACTTTAAGGAGTCCCTAAAGAATATAGGTAAATTAGTGAATTTTAGAGCGCAACCCATCACAAATATAAGGGATATTATGCGGATAATAATTAGGAATAATAATCTAATTGACTATGTTAAATTAGCGTTAACTAACAATGAACTTAAAACCCTAAGGAGTGCTTGGGAACTTAAGTACTTTGACTTGAATAATAGGTCAACGCTAAGTGAAGTATCAGCAGCACTCAATAAGGATAAGTCAACCGTGGATAGGCAAATTAAGGAATCTATAAGGAAGATAATTTACTACATAATGAGTATTATGTAATTAAATGCAACAAATTGCAAGTAATGCTTAATAAATTATTGAGCATCAAATAATATGGGATGACACATGAGGTATATAAGTAAATCAACAATACTAATATCAGTAATGGTATTAGCCATCATTACGATTATTGCACTACCCCAACAAACTCAGAAGCCTCAAATAATATGGGCTGATTACGGTACAATAACCACACTAACCGGCCCAATCTATAATCCATTTTACCCAAATACATTAGCCACAGATACAGTAACCAGTATAATATCCTATGCGCCACTGGCGTTATATAATCCATTCAATAATGTATTTTACCCGGTCTTAGCCAGTAACTGGACTATTCAAGTTCTCCCTAATGGTAGTGGTATTTTAACTGTTTACCTTAGGAAGGGGCTGTATTGGTTTAATGGTTCAGCTACAATGCTCTTCACTGCATGGGATGTTTACGCATACTTCTACATTGAGGATAAGGCCTTTGAGGCATATGCCCCATTCATGCAGCCACAATACGCTGATGAGAGTATAAGGGTACTTGATAATTATACTATTCAATTCCTATTCCAAATATGGAGCCCAACCGAGTGGATATACTTCATTACCTCAAGCATTGCGACTCCTTGGCCTGTTTGGAAACCCATTGTTAATGAGTTGAAGACTATGAATGCCTCCCAAGCCTTAGCCTTCTCAACCAATGTAACTAGGTACGTGGTGCCTTACTGGGGTATTTTCCCATATTACTTAACCTACATAAGTTCATCAAGCATAGAACTAACCCTGGAGCCAAGCCCATTGCTCAACCAGTGGTATACCGTATTTCCGCTTGCAGACTGGAATTACTATGACCCAACCTTCGAGGAATTCTTTACTGGGAGCCAGTACATAGCATCACTGGTGTCGCATAAGGCCACTTGGGCTGGCGGCGCGGCAGGCATTAAGCAGGTAGCCTTACTTAATAGCAGTGGCTTCAGTGCATACTTCGCCCCAGACTTATCAGGCTGGGGAATCACGTTCAATCCACATGTGTATCCATTCAACATAACGCTGATTAGGGAGGCCCTATGCCTCATATTTAATAGAACAGCCGTTGTAGCTGCCTGGGGACTTAACTACCCTAACTACTACTCTCAGCCAATAGCCCCTGAAACTATTAGTTCTTATCCGCCAAGTGTTAGGCAGTTCATTATACCGTGCTCCTATGATCCAGCTAAGGCGGCTCAAATGCTGCAGAGCCTAGGATTCAAGAAGATTAACGGATACTGGTATTTGCCTAATGGCTCCATGTTCTCAATATACGTACTGGCACCCAGTGGTTGGATTGATTGGGATACCATGGCTTCTGAGGCTATTGAGGAGATGCAGGCATTCGGCATAAACGCTAAGTTAATCACAATGGATGCTGGAGCCTACTGGGGTACCATGATACCTGATGGTGATTACGTCGCTGCATTAACATGGACCACCGCATTCACTCCAGCCTACTATAGTGCGTGGGAGGCGTTGAGTAATCCATGGTGGGCCTTCGGTAGTGCAATATCTGCTTATACTCCTGGTAGTGAGGTTTGGCCATTCCAGTGGCCTAATGGGACATGCACACCAGTCACTGCACCAGCATCATTGAAACTACCCAATGGCACAATAGTATGGTGCATCAACTCAACATACGGCTACATAAACCTAAGCAACTGGCAAACATTCTTCAATGATGCAACTCCAGGAACAGCGGACTACAATCTAGCACTAGACACAATATTCGCATGGTATAGTTACTTCACTCCAATAGTGCCGTTAGCAGCCAAGATAGACCCATTCACGTACTTAACACCAATAGCTGATCCGAATTGGCTATACCTCTGTCTACCTAATGAGACAACGTGGTTCCTTGTATCTGCAAACTGGTACACCTACGGCTCATTAATAATGCTAATGTTTGGTGCTGTTGCACCAAGAGGCGTAGTACCACCATTAGCCCAGGTAATTGCTAACGGTAGCCTTTGGGTAAAATACCCACAAATAGCAAATCTACTTGCCTTACCTAGTCCTGATCCTTCGTTGCAGGCTTGTGTGGCATCGTACTTCCATATACCGTATACTCCGGTGACTACTTCAACCTCAACAACCACGACTACATCAACAACTACTACATCAACAACCACAACCACTACTACACCGGTTACTACTACGGCTACAAGCACTACTACGACTACTTCAACAGTAACCACTACTGCCGTTAGCACTGTTACAAGTACTGTTACAACCACTGCTGTAAGCACGGTTACAAGTACAGCAACCACTACGGCAGTAAGCACAGTAACAGTAACCAAACCAGTAGTATCAACAGCATTAATAGCAGGAATAATTATTATTGTAATCGTAATAGCAGCAGTAGCAGCAATAATAACATTAAGAAGAAGATAAGAAGATAAGAGGCCATCTCAAACCACTTCCCATAGTTAAAAAATATTTTTATCTCATCAAATCTGTATTGGTTCATAAATCATGCTTTATACATTTTACCGCATCTATTATACTTATTCCGGTAGCAGTAGTTGTGAAGCCTTGCTTTTTTAATTCTTCAATTAGTTTCATAACCATGCTATTAGATAATGTTAATGGTAGTATTGTTACCTGCCCTGTGCATGCACCTGCTGGTAATTGGGAATTTAGTAGTGTTAATTCGCTTGAACTTGGTTTTGACGTTAATCCTATATTAAGGGATAGTAACGTATAGGCTGGGTCGCTTACTGATTCATCACCTATTTCATTGCTGGCTGGCAGTACCCCTGGATTACTCCAATCCACTACCTTATCGTTTAATTCACCTTGAAGTATTAATGCTGTATTAAGTTTAAGATCCCCCATTAGGTGTTTTTTCATTAATAATGTCTTACCTCTTCTTAACTCAACCCTTCTCCCATTTAATACCGATAATGGATTCTCATAGATTACTGCTAAACCTAAATCATATATATTGAATCCCAGGAAGAGTTTTAGGGCATTGGATAATGCAATTACGTCAGCTAAATCACCTGCCTCTTCATACGCCCTCATAATTAACGATACTATATCATTGTTTCCTGAAACACCTTTAATATATGACCAGATTTCCCCATACGTGTCCTCAATAATCCTCCTGCTACCAGTTATTGATACCCATGCTTTAAAATAATCCTCATTAATCTCAACCCCACCAATCATTACTATTGTTGATATTAATGCCCCAGGGAATGATTTATATTCATTAATTAGCTCAGCCAGGCTAGTTATTATTTTTCTATCCCCAGGGTAATCAATGTAAGCTAGCATTCCGTAATATTCATTAAGTTGCAGGTACATTTAAGTTTTTCGTAAACCTTCGTGGTTAATGAGTTTACGTTTTACCATGATACTGATGCACAGTGAAGAAATATTTAAAAATCGATACTGATATCGAATACTATGAAGCTAACGGTAATAGTTGACTCTGAGAACCGGGTAACAGGCCCAGGGGAGGGTGAGTACATACTCATTTATGAAGTAAACGGTGATGCAGTGGGGTTAATAGGTAAGGAACCTAACCCAGCGTTGCAGGCTGAGATGCATAGGGGATTATATGCACTAAGGAGGGTGAAGGAATTGGGTGCTGATTCACTGATTGTGAGTGAAATAGGTAGGCCTGGGTTTAATCTTGCTAAATCCCTCAATTTAAAGGTCTACATAGTTCCTGAGGGTGTGAGTGCTGATGATGCCGTTAAGATGGTTATTAGCGGTAAAGTTAATGTCGCTAATGCACCTACACATGAACATGGTCATCATGAACACGGGTTAGAATTCAGGTAATGGAATCATTATTTAATACTGAAGTGATTTTAAATGGACTTACCCTCCTCCCCCTCCTCTTGATTAGACTTACCTAGTAATTCATTTATTGATACGGTGTATTGCTTAAGGTGGTTTGCCACGAAAATCGGTGCATTAACCCTTAAAGCCACTGCAACTGCGTCACTTGGTCTGGCATCAATGTAGTGTTGTGAACCAGTCCTATTATCCTTAAGGTATATTGTGGCAGTGTACGTGTGATCAACTAAGGCATCTATCGTAACCTTCTCAATTGTTGCATTAAGCCTCTCCAGAATATCCACTAGGAGGTCGTGTGTTAATGGCCTTGGGAAGTCTGTTTGACCCATTGCCTTCTGTATGCTTAATGCCTCAGCCATACCTATCCAAATCGGTAATACGAAATCACCCCACTCCTCGGTGCTTAGAAGCATAACAGCCTCAGCGCCAGTTGAAGTAACGTACACACCCTCAACCACGGCCTCTAGGTAATCCTTAGTAGTCTCCTGATTAGGCATGCTCTAATTATTCAACTTCTTCTTTATTAAACTTTTCCAGCTTAAGTGCCGTGTAGCGTATTTAAAGTGAAACATTAATCGTCATTGATTTCCTACCTCTAACAACCCTTAGCTTAAACTCCCTCTTACCTTCAATATACCTATTGTATAGGTATGTCTTAAGCCTAACTATTGATGATAACTCAATATCATCTATACTTGTTATGACATCACCCCTCCTTAAACCAGCCTCATCTGCAGGTGAATAGGGTTGAATAGAAACCACTAATACTCCTCTATCCACCGGTAACTTATACTGCCTTGCAAGTATCTTATTAATATCAATACCGTAAATCCCTATCTTAGGCTTCTCAACAACACCCCTACTTATTAATTCACTTATTGATAATTTAGCTAAGTTAATCGGTACAGCGAAGCCTATGTTCTGGGCTCCAGCTATTATAGCTGTGTTTATGCCCACTACCTCCCCATCCAGGTTTACTAATGGTCCACCTGAGTTACCTGGGTTTATTGCCGCATCAGTTTGAATTAAACCCTCAAGCATTACTTCACCAGCCCTTATTGTCCTACCTAAGGCTGATACTATGCCGAATGTTGCGGTGGGTTGATTCATTAAACCCAGTGGATAACCTATTGCAATTACTGGTTCACCAACCATTAACTTATCAGAGTCACCCAGTTTAATTGGGTTAAGCTCACCCTCAACCCTAAGGACTGCTGTATCAACCTCGGGATCCACACCAACTAACTCTGATTCAAATAAGTCACCATCACTTGTAACCACGGTGACTTCACCGAGTTGAGAAACCACGTGAGATGCCGTGGCTACGTAATGCTTATCCACTGCAAAACCTGTCCCAAAACCCCTAACTGGTACTACATTAAGCCACTCATCCACCACCGCTCCAGCAGTCACAATGGCAACTATTGATGAACTAACCTTATTAACTATGCTTGGGATTAGTTCCTTAATATTAGTTGACATGTTAACGCATTCTAACCACTGCTTATAAAGCTTGATTTCAACATCCAAATCACTTAATTAATACTTCCTTTAATCTAATTAATGTACTCATCTTGAGATTCCTCAACTCAGCCTCAAGGGCATTCTCACTAGTGTTAATGTAGGCTTCCCCAGTCGCTACATCAAGCATTGATTCAAAACCCGTGGGGTTAAGTAAATTAACCCTACTTATCCTCTCCCTCACTTTATCATACACGAATTTAATCATGATCCTTTTCACATTAGTCACATTATCTTCATTAATCCTTTCAATTAAATCATCAACACCATTAAGGCTCATTACCCCCCTCACCTCATTAATGAATGCCTTAGTAACCTTACTCATGATGCTTGATGAGTCTGCCTCCAGTTTACTTAATATTAACCTTAATACATCATTCACATTAAAGCCAGTTAACTCACTGCCTGAATCATTATTCTTAATCACAATTGGCCAGTAACCGTAATTCTCCGTTAATATGCCTGGGGACTCCATGAATCCTAATTCACCCACATCATTAATGCCTAATGCCTCCTTAACCTCCACAGGAGCCTTAACAATATTTCTATCACCTAATGAATCCAGGTAGACGTAGGTTAATGGAACCAAGTCACTAATTATACTTCGCAGGATACCTTCCATGAAGGATACGGTACTGAAGCCCCAGTAGAGTGGTGAGAACCTTGGGTTACCCCACTCATCATTAATCGCAATATGGATAACATAGTTAAGTTTAAAACTTAAGGACGTTATCATGTTCACTAGGTTGATTAAGGCATCTAGTACTTTACATGACTCAACACCAATGAAGATGGGGCTAACGTTAACACCAAAGATTACCACGTGTCGTGAATCCCCCTCCCTCATTATTACTAAGTCATAGTAAAGTTCACTTCTTATGGATGACTCAATACTGTACTTAACCTTAATGCCCTCAGTGGCCTTCGGTACATGTATTACAGGTATTTCAGTGGGTTCACCCCTACTTTTAATTGTTAAATCCCCCAGTAGTAATGGTGCATTAACATTATTACCGCCGCCGGTGTAGATTATTGAATCGTATCCTTCACGTAAAGCCCTCCTATAATCCATTCTTCTACTAATGACCGACTCATTTAGGTTAAGGATAAGTGGGTTTGAAACTTCACCGCTTCCAGCAAATAATGGTGATAGTGACCTCGCATCAATGTTCTCCTTATCATTAATAATGACCTTACTTAAAGCCCTAGCCCCCCAGTGGGGTGTTATTAAGTATGATAATTGAGGATTATCTATAGTGGCTAGTAATGATTCAATAAACTGCTCAATAATGGGTGTTAAATCCGCTTTACTCTGAATCCCCCTGCACATGTCCAGTAAGTTAGGCTTCACTGCGTTAGCCACTGCGAAAAACATATTTAACGGTTAATTGAACTAGCGTTATGCTTAGGATAATTAGGAACATTACCCTAGTGCTAGTGGTTGTGATTTCACTATTGGCTATGCGGAGTAATGGTGACTTATTTAGGGTCTACTTGAGTAACGTTAAGGCATTAAGG
Organism: Caldivirga maquilingensis IC-167; assembly: GCF_000018305.1. Classification (NCBI taxonomy): domain Archaea; kingdom Thermoproteati; phylum Thermoproteota; class Thermoprotei; order Thermoproteales; family Thermoproteaceae; genus Caldivirga; species Caldivirga maquilingensis. Next base: position 54,643 of record NC_009954.1, read on the forward strand.
CGTTAATTAATATTCACTACCTGGGCATAATTCCCTAATACCCTCCAGTATCTTCACAACTGATTGGTAATCTTTCCTCTCCCTAGCCTTCCTAAACAGTGATGCTGACCAGGGGGCTTCACGTATAGTTAATTGGGCGATTAGGCTTAGTATAGTCATACCCTCACTATTTAAGTACCCATCACTGTAGTAGCCCGAGAATGGGTCCTCAAGTAGTTTCACTAGTTTAAGCAAGTATACGCAATCTACCCTTCTCTGCTTGGTCATTTTAATCAACCGAAGAATGAGTCGAGGGTCGTGGATCCCTTAGCCTTACCCATGCTTTTTCTTAATCTTTCTAATGCATTCTTAACCCTGTCTTGGCTGAAGTCATGCTCCTCCACAAGTAGCCTAACTACCTCATCCTCATTAGGTTCCTTAAACTTAACATTAACCTCCTGGGTCACTGGTGGGTTGAGGAAGAATTCCCTTATTTTAAAGGGGTCCACGGGGAATTGAGCGTTCTTAAGCACGGTATTCATGAGTTTATCTAGGCTACCATATTCCTGAATCAACCTAAGAGCCCTCTGTGGACCAATACCAGGTATTCCTTCAGGATTATAATCAGTACCCAGTAGTATGGCTAAGTCTATTAATTGACCCCTATCCCTTAACCTAAGCGCCTTAAGAACATCATTCAACTCTATTAACTCCGGTGTAACCTCAACGTACTCATCCCTACCCGGTAACTTTCTTCTACCTGAAATAGTTAAGTTCCTAACAAGCCTAGGGGCACCGAATAAGAATGAGTCGTAATCCTGGCTGCCGGCAGCCCACACGATACCCTTACTAGCCATATACGCCGCTTGAGCCTCCCCCTCGCTTGGAGCCTGAACCCAGGGTACACCCATGGAGTCTAGGAGTCTTTTAGCCTCATCAACCATATCACTCGTTATGAATAATGCCCTCTGCGCATACTTCCTAGCCTCACTCTTCTTACCCTCCTCAACAGCCTTAATCCAATCCTCCACAGCCTTCTCCCTAACCCTCCTCCTCTTCTCAATCTCAATAAGCTTCAATTCAGGGGGCTTACCATCAAACACATAGACTGGTTTAATACCATACTCAAGCAGGTTAATTGTCCTGTAGAGTAATCCACTTAAGTGACTGGTGACCCTGCCTTGGGAATCCATGAGCGGTGTACCATCGGGTTGCCTTATTGATGCTAGGAATTGATAAAGAGCATTATACGCATCTAACGCTATTAACTTACCGTTAAGCTGCTCAAGACTCACCCTCCTCCTCAAGTTATCTGGAATAAGCTTACCAAGCTCAGTAACACCCACACAGCCTAATCTAGCCCCAGCGTATTAACTTATCTTCCCATTACTTCAACCACACATTACCCTCTAGTTAAGGCAAAACCCCTGCAACCACTAGCATTGGCATATCCCCTATAGTATTCCTAACAGGATGAATGCACAAGACCTCTATACAGGACCTGTCTCTTAAAGGTTGAGGGAGGATCATTCGCTTCTATTCGGGTTAAGTTAAGGGGTTTGCACCGTTCTCGCTAATAATTCTCTCAATCTTATATATTACACTGAATTTATCAATCTCCTCGAACTGTTCATTAACTCTTATGGAACCAACCCTAATTCCCCTTATGTTATTAAGCTCAAAGTTACTTAACCTCTTAGGCACTGTGACGACTATTCTTCCATTATTATAGTAAATTCTCCTTAATACGGCCAACGTTATTAAGAATCCATCCTTATCCTCCAAGCCTACTAATAATCCATTTTCCCAATTGGGTTGAAGCAGTACTGCAACACCACCTGGTATGCTTCTAAGCATTGGTTCCTTAACCATACTTGACACCACCATTACCATGTTCTTTAAGGAATCCATGTAAATTGGCTTAACCTTGAGGTAACTTGATATTAATCTAGCTAGGTTACCGTTTAATCCCCTACCGGTTAAAGGCATGTTAACCACTGGTACTTGAGTTAGGTTAAGGGTTAATTCCCTTGATGGTGACAAGTACCTACCATACCCCATATCCCTGTGTATCTTCCTATCATTCCTATCCCTAATTCTCATTGATGGTGGCGCATTGAGAATAAGCATATTGCCTATACCTAATCCATTAATTAAACCATTAACCTCATCACTCTTCCTCATGATTATGACGTAGTTAGGCTTAATGGCATTAACCAAAGCCCTCTTGTACTCAACAGCCCCCTCACCCTCAACCCATCCATCAGTGTTAATTACAATGAAGTCCACTGATTCAATATTCTTTAAGTAATCCACTAGCTTAGCTACCCCGTAAACCGCCCTATACCAATTACCCTCAAGATTAGTTGAGCCTAGGAACACCTGCTTCACCGGACTCATGTAGCTTAAGTGAGTTATCTTACCACCCTTGAGTATTGAGCAGGACACAGTGGTGGGGGGTCCTAGGTCATTTTGACCTGGGTCAGCATCAACCACACCCACCTTTAATCCCATTGATGATGCCTTATTAACAAGTATTGTCGTTATGGTTGTTTTACCGGAATCCATAGCCCCCATCACCATTATTACTGAACCCTTTAATCCCATTGATAATTTACTATCCCATTCATCAATCATCTCCTCACCAGCCTTAGGCTTATCCACGAAGCCTCCCGGCCCAAGGACCACTGATAACTCAGTATCATTAATAGCCTTAGCAACAACCCTCCTAGCCCGTAATATTGTTATTCTTGAACCCTCATCATACTGTGCCCCAAGGATGTAGAGTTTGCCTCTTAAAACCTCAATCATTGCGGGTCCTTCTACTCTAACATACTCACCACCATTAAGCTTAACTTGATCCACGCCTCCTATAATACACTACTCCTTAAAAAGACTATTACAATATTTATACTTAACCTCTTACCAATAAGCGCCTCCATCATTTTCACTACCGGCCTTAATCAATAAGCGTATGCATGATAATGAATTACCCACTGAAATAATATCTGAACTCTTAACTATAGGATCCCTCTTGAATTACCAGTATTATTCTTTAATGGGCCCGTAACCTTAAAAAGGGTTATTGAGAATTATATTACAATGCCTGAGGAGAACGAGGAGGAGAGGAGGGAAGAGGAAGCTGAGACTGAGGAGGCAGAGGGTGAGACTGGGGGTGGTTCAATAGTTCAGGAGAGTGGGGAAAGTGGGGTTGTTTACACATTTACGTTTCCTAAGGGTAGGGATGTTAGGTATGTTTTCCTAAGTCTGGCTCAAGTTCTAAATGAGGCTTTATTCGTCATGAGTCCTGATGGTATTAGCCTCAAGGCTATTGATTCATCTAAGGTTTCCCTAGTGCTCCTTAACATACCTTCAACAGCCCTTGAGGAAGTTAACATAACTGACACTGTTAAGGTTGGTGTTCTATTTGATACCATTAAGAAGCTGGCTAAGAGAATTAGGGCTAAGGATAAAGTTGACATAGGTGTTGATAAGGGGAGGAACAGGTTCCTAATGATAATATACTATGGTTCTAAGGGGCGGGAAAGCGGTATGTATAGGAAATTCTACTTACCGATTGTTGATGTTACTCAGGAGGAGATACCGGAGCCGAAGATTGATTACCCTGTTAGGATACGGATGAGCATGGATGCATTCAAGGATGCCTTAACAATGGCTGAGGACATAAGTGACGCAGTCACATTCACCGTTGACCCAGAGTCATTCACCATAAAGGCCTCCGGTGAGGGGGGTAGGTATTATGAGGTTCAGTATCAAAGCACTGATGAATCCTTCCAGGAATTCTCAGTGAGTGAGAAGCAGGAGGCGTCCTATTCCCTTGATTACATAATGAACATGAATAGGCAAATGGCCCCAATATGTGAATACGTTACCATAGAATTCGCCACTAATAAACCCATTAAGTTAACCTACGAGTTCGCGTCAGGTTCATTAACATACTATGTAGCTCCAAGATCCCTGTAGTGAACTAGGCGACTATAATAGTATTCACTATCCTTTAATGACTCTACACTGGGTATATTATGGTAACGTTACTTTGTGATAATACCATAAGGTGTTGCGTGGTCTAGGCCTTGAACCTACATGCCTAATGCTGAATCAACAAGATCCCTAAATAACATACCGATTTCATATAGCTTAACTGTATCGTAGTGCCTTGGCCTACTTATTGTAGCTATGTATATGCCGTATTCCTCATGTTCACCCTCATTTGGCCCCGTGGGCTCACCGTAAGGTGAGAAGAGAATGAATGAGGAGACTCCGCTATTGATTAAGGAACCAATGGCCTCATCAATAGCTGAGTAAACATCGCATTTAATTAATTGATTACTATGTAGGAACCTATCTGGAGCCGTTATGGCTGCTATAACAGGTGTCTTTACTGCTGCATTAATTATAGCATCTACGACTTTATTAACCTCCTCCCTGTATGATGTACCTTGGTCGAGATTAATACTGTATATGCCGTATGTTGGGTTAGCCACCGGTATGTTAATTAATGTTGACCTGGTTAACTTAACTAAAGGCGCCGCAGAGGGGTCGCTTTGAGTATTATTAGTGGGCTCCATGTTCAGTATACTCCACCATGATTTATCAGGGTATTGAGGCCTCTTATTCTCAACCACACCCCTATCAACAATATTCATGAGTCTCGGTAATGCATTAAGTTCACATTCCGTGAAACTACCGTAACCAATACCGTTTATTCCAAGAAGTATGGGATACATTTAACTCACCTAGTCATTGAGGTAAGCCTTAATCCTATCTTGAAGAATCTTCTTAGGCACCACACCTATTACCTGGTCGATTGGTTCACCGTTCTTGAAAATTATGACTGTTGGTAGACTCATAACGTAGTATTTAGCCGCAATTTCAGGTTCCTCTTCAGTATTAAGTCTACCGAAACCCACATTAGGCATCTCAGCAGCCAGTCTCTTTATTATTGGCTCAAGCATGAAGCAGGGGGCGCACCAGGTGGCCCAGAAGTCAACTACAGCAACTTCATGAGTCTTAATGAATTCATCAAAGTTACTGCGATTCAACTCCACTACACCACCAGTATTGTTAACGTTCTTAATCATTTCCCTAGCCTTCCTTTCAAGTAGCTTATCTAATTCAGGGTCTTTGTCAACATCATTAGCCATGAATTCCCCCATGCCTAGTATTTAATAAGCCTTTTTCCGTCAACCACTACCCTTCAGTAATCTATACGCGGCAACACTGTTATTCAGAGCATTATCAACTCCACTTAATGGATTAGCTGAATTATACTCAGTTAAATTTCCTAACGCATAATTAATGTACGTGCTTAACTGACTTACATTAACGCCGCTGCACTTAGCCTTAGCTAGTTCATTAATTAATACGCTGGCATTATTTTTAAGTAGTTGATAAGCATCATAGAATCTTGAGGTACAGCCGTTGACGCATCCATTATATGGTTCACTGTAGTTTAATGCATTAATAACCTTAAGCATTGTGTACTCAAGGGTGTTAATAAGCCTACTGCATTCATCATTATACCTATGGGTGGGTATGTAAACTATGATTAATGCGATAATTAAGGCAATCACAGTCACCAGAATCCAAGCCAACGCACTACGCATCACACTCATTAAGTAGTACCCCTTAATATATGCAGTGGTGCATGAGCTGCAGTGAATACTGAATAAGCCTGCGGGCACTAGTCATTGATATCATTGAATTTCATTAACCCTCCATCTGCCTATAAAGGTAAGCCTTCTGGGGATTCGTTAATTGAAGAAGCGTATTAATTAATTCCCTGACATTATCATTACTTGTACTTAACCCAGCGTACTTAGTTAAAAGTGATTTAACATAGTCAAGTAACCGGGAATCAACCCTAACATATGTATCCACTAAATCGAGTAAATACGGGTAACCTGTGTTAGTTGTCTGTGATGATAAGTACCCAACAATGTTAGGTGCACCTATTCCACCTAGGTCAAGTACCTCTAGTTTAGTTGCAACAGCAGTTATTGGGGCCTTGTAGAATATGAGTTCCGTGTTCGCTATCTTAGGTATTCCACTTAACCTTCCCCCATCTCCACTGAAAACCCTCTTCAAATTCTCAACACCCTCACTGAGTCTCCGTTCAGCCTCCTCCCTACTCATACCCCTCTTAATCTCGCAATCCATGTAATTAACTTGAAGCCACTGCGGCAGTAAATTACCGTAATTACCTAGGCTAATGTACTCACCCTTATTGAGGAGTAGGCTAGCCATGAGTTTATCATTTGTTGATAAGCAGTGGCCAGTGTAAATGGAAAGGTACCTTGATCTAACCCTCTTAACGACACCAATTATGGTTGTTCTGGTTTTTTCAGCAAGGTTAAGCATTCTCTCTAATACATCCTCAACCCTCCTCCTAACACCCTCATAGGCGGGTAGATTATACGGTAATGGGTGAATGTAAATCTCCCCATCAAGTATTACTAAGTCTATGTTCTTCCTACCCTGCATCTTATCCTTAAGTAGTTTAATCACCATTTCCCTTTCCCTTATCTTTGACAGTATTTCAATTGACCTACTGATTTCACTAGTGTCCTCGTAAAGTATGTCACCTGTAACATACCTATCTGACTTACCTCCAACCTGGCCAACATAACCATAGGCTATTACCGTTAAGACACCTCCAACTAACTCAAGTGGTGACGGTGGGAAACTTGAATCTACGGCGTATGCGAAGTACCTGCTTCCACTAATATTGGGTATTGGGCCTATTCTACCTGAGACCTTGGCCTTAAGTTCATTAACCTCATTCATAACTGAGGTTAAGTTAAGCCTATTAGCAATACTCTTAGCGTCCTCAAATAATGCATTAAGTAGGGGTGGATCAACCCAGAGGTCTATGGTGAGGTCTTCATTATTAAACAATTCACCTCACCTCCTTAACCTTAATTAACAATGGTTTCCGTAATGGATTCATTAGACCTGTTACGAAGAATTCCCTAACACTTAACTGTGTTAATACTGAGTCATTAACATCAGCTAAATCCATGTAGCCACCTAATTCCCTTAAATCACCCTGCGTCGGTAATCTACTGAAGAACACTGTACCAATATTAGCCCTGACATTGGCGGCGATATCCCTAGCCATTCTTTGACTAGCTAGTATTAGGCTGAGTCCCCATTTTCTACCCTCCCTTGATGTTGTCTCTATTGGATCCTTGCATATTGTCCATGAGTCCTCAGGCACGTAATTCTGGGCCTCATCAATTATGAAGACTAACCTAGCTGGTACATTGATTTCACCGCGCTTAACCATGTCCCATGCCTCACTTATAACATCAGCAACAATTGCCTGTTTAACAACTAAGTCAGTGTCTTGACTCATATCGATTACCGTTAATCCACGTTCAAGGGAATTCCTAACCACATCACTGGGCTTCACCGACCTCTTATTCAACTCCTCGAAGAACTCATCATCAACGAAGTAATCTATGAAGAGGCTTGCCTTATGAACCGTAGCCTCCCTGGCACTCATTTTACTCATGCTTTGCCTAAGGTGCCTTAGGAATTCCTGCTTATTCCACTTCTCAAACTTCCTATTCATTAAACCCCCCTTATCATTATCCCCCATTACATACGTTAACACCGCAACATCAAGGTACTCACCGTAGCTTTGCCAAGGTAACTTAGCCTTCGACGCTAGGACTGAGGCTATTGTGGGTGGGCTTATTGATATTACCTTAGACCCCACTGTGTAATCCTTATAATACGTAGTGTAATCCACACCGCTATGATCAAATACAATAATCCTATACTCACTTTTAATTAACTCATCAATTAAACCCCTAATGAGCCTTGACTTACCCATACCGGTTGCCCCAAAAACACCAATATGGTATTGAACGTACGTTGGATCAAGCGGCACCTCCCATCCACTATACTTATGTGAACCAATGATTACCTTACCATTAGCCTTAATGAAATTACCTAGAAATGAACCATCCTTAATCACGTAAACCTTAGAACCAGGTGTAACAACTTGAGTTACCTCATCCATTGTATTCTTATGAACATTAAGCATACCGTAGAACCTAACTATCGCTGACGTATAGGGCATTAGTAATGATGGATCCATTATCTCCGGCCTATCTATGAATGGGTTCCTAACCCTATCCTTAACTATTGGTTCAAGCTTAGTGACCCTCCTTATTACACCGAAGAATAACCCCTCATGAATACTATCATCCTTAATCACAGCTAACTGCTCTTCCACGGCGTAGCCCTCAGCCCTTTTATAGAATTGAATCGGTGCATAAACAGTAGTGGATCCACTGGTCACTATACCAACCTCCACACAGCATTTACGCAGTAGGTTATCTGTAAGCATAAGCACGGTTACTGTCCGTGGGAGGCATATAAACTTAGTGAGTAGGGTGAGTTAGCTGAAGCTTGGTTTAAAGTTTTAGTTAATTATAGACCCAACTTATCCATTATTAGAGCCTTATCGAGGTTTGATATGTCGTTTATCTTTATGAATAAGCCATTACCAATCTTAGATAACCTCATGAGTAGGTCAAAGTCACTATTATCACCCACAGCTACTGTTGATAATGTCACACCCATGCGTCTCAACTTCACAGCCTCCTTAATGCAACTACTTGCGTTAACAGTCCTACCATCAGTAATACATATTATGTGTTTATTAGGGTAATTAGACTTACTTAAAATAATCCTAGCCTTCTCAAGGGCATTAGCTATGTTAGTACCACCACCTGGGTAAATGTACCTGCTCATCTCCTCCATTTCATTAATGTACTTCTTAACTGAATGAGGACCCCATAGTATGTCGGCCCTAAAATTGAATAACACCATTGATAACCTATCATTAGTCCTAGATAAGTACCTTATGTACTTTACAATAGCCTCCTTGGCTATGTCCATCTTCATGTAAGCCCCACTGAACTCCTTCATGCTTCCTGAGGTATCAAGACAGAGTACAATATCCATTAACTTAACATCCGCGTACTCCCTAACCACAATATCCCTTGTACTCATTGGCTTATTGAGGAATGTCTTCCTAACCATATTCATTGAAGTCTTATCCAAGTCAATCCTATAAGCTGGGTCACCAATCCTATATTCCCTAACCCCCGTTATGTAGGTTGGGTAATTAGAATGCTCAGTGAACCTGGAGACCCTAAGTGCATTACCTATAGTGGGTTCACGGGCCACATTATCAAGAGCCTTAAAGACCCTTGAACCACCCTTACCCTGATGTGGAAGTAACCCATAACTAGCTAAGTATCTCGCCAACTTCCTAAGCACCTTAACCTTCTCAGTAATGTGCGCCATTGGGTTCACGAACATGTTAAGTAATTGAGCCAGGTTAATGAAATTCATGGTACCTACACTACCGTAGAAAACATCATATATGACGTTAGCCACATCATCACTTGACTCATTACCTGTACCTAATTCCTGGTTGATTAATTGCCCGGTTCCACCATCCTTACTATCATTATTAGGACTTAACTGTGACTTACCTACATTACCCTTAACTAATCCCTCTTCATCAGTGTTTATTTCATCATCATTACGCATATTCAAGTCATTAACGAGAGATAAGGCATACTTAAACGCCTCCTCAAGGATTTCACGCTTATCCGCACCATTGTTAACATTAACTGATGTGTAAAGATTCTCAACACCAACTCTAATTAACCTCTCTTCAATATTCCCACCACCACTAATAAGTATGTTAGCCACAATGTCCCTAAGCGCATACTCATAACTCCTCACTGAACCTGGGCTTACAACGTCCCGGTGGTTAACTAGGTATTGGTAAACCCTACTCAGTACCATTGATATGAACTTCTCAATATCATTCCCCTCCACTTGATTAACACCCAGGCCAGTTTATAAACCGTACCTAAAACCTAATTTTAAAGATAATTAAGCCTCCACTTAAATGGGTAATTAATATTGAGGAGCAGCAGCTTGAAACGCTGACTTATGCATGGTTAATTTACTCTTAAGTCCATTAATCATCAGCTGTAGAACGCGTTAGTAATCCATGTGGCGCAATACCCTCCTTTTACATTATGTGATATGGTTACTTTTTTAAGGGTCTCTGTTGCATAAATATTTACTGGACCCTAATGGAGTACAAGTGGGTTGTATTAACTAATACAACTCTAGGAGTCATAATGTCATCAATAAACATGTACATAGTCCTCATCTCCCTACCAACAATCTTCAGGGGGTTGAACATTAATCCATTCCTACCCGGGGAGTTTGATTATCTGCTTTGGGTGTTAATGGGGTATAGTATAGTGCTGGCAAGTGTCCTCGTAACCTTTGGAAGAATCTCAGACCTATATGGTAGGACTAGACTTTACACGCTTGGGTTCATAATATTCACCATAGCTTCTATTTTACTCTCAGTGATACCGAGTGGTTCAGGTAATTTAGGTGCATTACTACTTATAGTATTTAGGATGATTCAGGCAGTGGGTGGTGGCTTCCTAATGGTTAATAGTACCGCATTATTAACTGATGCCTTCCCACCAGGTGAGAGGGGTAAGGCATTAGGGTTGAATCAAACAGCCTTCATAATAGGGTCGTTCCTAGGTATAATACTTGGCGGCTTATTATCGAACTATGACTGGCACCTACTCTTCCTAGTTAATGTACCATTCGCAGTGGCTGGGGCACTTTGGTCAGTGTTTAAGTTAAGGAGGGTGAGCAGTAGTGGTATTAAAGTGAAGATTGATTACTGGGGTAACGTAACCCTAGCAGCGGGCCTTGTGTTAATATCCCTTGGCTTCACCTATGCATTAATGCCCTATGGTAATTCTGAAATGGGGTGGCTTAACCCATACGTAGTATTATCATTCATAGTCGGGGTAATTATGCTGGTTGCCTTCATACCAATAGAGCTTAGGCAGGAGGCGCCCCTCTTTAATCTATCATTATTTAAGGTGAGGCCATTCACCTACGGCATAATGGCATTATTCCTCTCATCACTGGCGAGGGGCGCCTTAATGTTCCTATTAACAATCTGGCTTCAAGGCATATACCTACCGCTACATGGTTTCAGTTACGCTGAAACACCATTTTGGGCAGGCATATACATGCTTTCAATGCTCATTGGAATGGTAATAATGGCGCCAATAGGAGGTGCCTTAACTGATAAGTATGGTGCCAGGATAGTGGCTACAGTGGGTATGATAATAATTGCAGCATCACTCTACCTACTCACTCTCCTGCCTTATAATTTTAACTTAACATCATTTGAATTAATACTATTCCTAAATGGCCTCGGTAATGGTTTATTCAGTTCCCCTAACACAACATCAATAATGAATGCACTTCACCCTAAGGATAGGGGTGCTGGTAATGGTATGAGGCAAACCTTCAGTAACGTAGGCTCCACGATAAGTATGGCAATGTTTTTCTCAATAGCAATGAGCATCTTCTCCCAATACGTACCCGTTAGGATTCATGAAATGGCGTTAAGCTACGGTTTACCCGCAGACATAGCATCCTCCCTCTCAAAGATACCTGCATCAAGCCTACTCTTCGCCGCATTCCTGGGAATTGACCCGGCATCAGTATTACCAAGCACCCTAACGGCTAACCTGCCGGCAAGCATAATGAAGGTCCTGGATTCAAGCACCTTCCTACCGAATGTACTTGGATCACCATTCATGATGGGTTTAAGGATTTCCCTATACATATCCATAGTACTGGTGGTGATAGGAGCAGTACTCTCATACATGAGGGGAGGCAGGTATGTTTACGAGGAAGCTAAGGGGAAGGAAGAAGCCTATACGGCGTAGTTTTTAGTGTTGTGTTTTGTGTGGGTTAGTTGTTTGGGTTTTTCATTATTATGAACATTGGTGTTCCTATGCTGCCTTGGAGGTTCTTAGGTATGAGTAATGATGCTATATTATTGACTTGACTCCATGCACTACTAGTCATGTTTACTGCTTGCGTGGGATTTAACGTTACCTTGCATTCTGGGTAGTATGTACTGTTGAGTAGGCGGTAGGAGAATATTGGGTAGTAGATTAAGTATGCTTGATTATTATACTCAACGTAGGGTACTAAACCATACATGAAGTCGGCGATGTATGTTTCATTTATGGCACTCAATGTTTGAGTGGCATTAACACTACTAATGCACTTCCATTGAAGCCATAAGGCGACACTATCATTGAATGCTTGAAGAAGAACAGTGGCATTAGGCTGTTGTTGATAAGCCTGGTAGTAGCCTAATGCATGAGTGGGGAAGTACACCGCAATATAGTAGACTCGCCCACTCTCAATTAATGGCGTTATCTGACTGAAATTATAAACATCAAATATAGCGCAGTATGGGCAGACTGGGTCTAGGAACTCAATAAGCCACACAGGGGCCTTGGGGTTACCGTAAGTTATCACATAATCATTACCACCCTCAACAAGCCTCAAAACATACTGAACAGCATTAGGCGTTAATGAACCAACACCCTCACCACTACCCAAACCACTCAACCCATAACCATAAACAACATCACGAACCAAAGTAGGAACATTAGGATAAGCACCAATAACATAAACAAAACCATTACTGGGTAGTGACTTACCTATGCTTAATCCAGGAATTCTTAAAGGTATTATACCTAGTATTGATGTTACTAACACTACCGCCACTACAGCAACCACTACTGCTACTATGATTATTACTTTGCTATTCATTAACGTACCCCAACTAAAAGGCTAAATAAATTTTATTCCGATTCATTATTAATGAGATTACTTAATTCCCAGCATCAACGCTAGTAAGAACGCATTGATGCACATGCAATTTATCTATTAGTTAATTAGGAATTAAAAACATTGATCATTGATTATTCAACTCAATTACCTTTGCATCATTTACCCTCGGCCTTAGTCTACTTGAGGCTATTATCTGAAGATCCTTAGATTTAGCATACTTACCCACTGCACTTAATACGTTTTCCAGTGATTCCTCATTAAGCCCTATGTCCACTCCATCAATTATTATAGTGGAGCCTCTGGGGGCTAGGACTAATTGAACGATAAGCGGTAGTATTGACCTTACCCCTAACCCAGCATTGTAGAGTACCCCCCATGATCCCTTAGCCTTTATGAAACCCATTAACCTATTAGGTGCTATGAAGCCGGCTGTTACATCCTCAACATTTAAGGACTGCATCTCGCTCAGAATTTCCTTAACCTGCTCCCTATAGCTTGGTACAGTGAGCATTCTTGATAATTGGTGAACAGTATACTGTGCATCACCACCCACTGAGTAATCTGGTAGTAAGTCAACTGTTGTTTCAAAGGTCCTCTTCCACCATGCTAACCTATTCTCCCCTATGAAGAAGAACCTATCTCTTAATCCCTGTCTTAGTGAGAATAAGACGGCCTTAGCCACCTTAACTGAATCAGGTGGATCACTGCATGTCTCTAAGGCATCTTCATGCATAATGTGGTATGGGGTTATGCATAAGTCTATGATTTCAGGCTTAAGTATCATGTTCTTATCATTAATCCTACCGAAGGTAACTAAGAGATTATCATTAAGCCAAACCTCCTGCTCAACATTACCTGAGGAGTGAATAAAACTGTAACTATAGGTTATGCTCCCTGAATTAGCATTAATGCCAGTATCCTTTAGGAAACTTGAAATCTGATCATCAATACTGAACCTTAGGCTAACAGTAACCCTACTACTGGTATCCAGGTTCCTTAACACATCAACCACATCATGAATCATTAATAACCTACCTTCAATAATTAATGCATCCTCACCCCTTGACTGCATTATGAGTGTAATCGCCTCAAGCATTGATGACTTCCCACTGGAAGGGGGACCGACAATTACGTTCAAGCCCTCACTGAACTCCACGCATGCATTCCCAATAGCCTTGAAATTACCTACACACGCCTTAATTATCATTAATGATGCTGCCTAGGCTTGGTTTAAAACATTAACACACCATATCACTAAGATTCCCTAATGATAATTACCTCAGCTTGATTAACGCATTAAACTCCTCATAACAATCATTGCGTGTTAATTATATAAAATAAACATAGAGGAGGCTTAATTTAAATAAAATCTAAATCCAGTAGTAAATAATAAGACTATATATTGAATAAAATTTATTAACCCCTATAGCGTTATAATAGGGATGAGGTGCCTAGCATGCATTCGTTTAATTGAGAGAATTCTCACCCCTAGCCTTATTCCTGACTTAGGATCCTTATGGAGTATTTTAATGAACCTGGTGAACACTAGGATTACTATCTACACTATGGCATTTGTTAATAATTTTAAGTTAATTAATTTAAGGTCAATAATAGCTGAATTAGGGTTAACTGCATTATATACCTCCAATTCTAGTGCGAATAATGAGGATTTAAGATACGTAATGTTGATTTATGAAGCAAATAATAATGATTAAGGATTCAACTCCAAATTAACATTGATGTAGTCGTGTATGTTATTGGAATTACCGCAGTTTCCTGTGTTCCATTGATAATGTAGGTTACTTGTAGTTGGTAATGAATAAGGGGCATTGAGAATAGTATGAAGGAACCCATGCATGCGGCTGTGACATTGTAAGCAAATGTATCCCAGTAGCCGCTTAGCCAGTAATGTATTGTAGTTACTGCTGATGCATTATAGAGGGGTAGGTATAATTGACCAATGGGGGTGGGAATATAGTTGACACTGGTTCCATTAGGGAAGGCTGTTTTCGAAATTGAGGTACATGTTAGTAATACTGTTCCATTGGGTGCAATAAGCCTATAACCAATTACAGAGAAGGGTAATGGAGCCAGGTAGGTTAAAAGCACTTCAGATGGCCATGAATCACTGGCTGCGGCATAGGCGTAAATGGAGTTTTGAAGCGTGGTGAAATTAGTGACTATGTATGAGTAAGTGCGCGTTGATCCATTAACCAGGGTGTAGCTTAGGGTTATTGTGGAGCCAGGTAAGGTACTTAATGCATAGTACACAGGTCCTATAACAGTGCTTCTAATGGTCTCTGAACCACCAGCCACCTGATTGAAATTATATATAGTGCTTACTGCTAATATGGTGCTATTGAAGTAAACGAACACTGGGTATGTTATGGTGCTTAAGGGTGGTATTGATACAGTACCCACGTAATATGTACGGGCAGAGTAAGGTAGCATTGTTATATCTAAGTCATATAGGAATTGCGTATAATTCTCAGGGTTACTTATCGTAAACACTATAGCGTATCCATCTTCAGTGGCGTAAATTGCAGAGACATTAATCATGGGTAATTGCCCGTACTTATTATTAATAAGTTGAAGATTAGTTAAGGATTCAAGTAAGTTACTATACCTTGAATTAACCGTACCTAAGGTAGCCTTCATGGTAAGGTACATGTACACGAAGAATACGGCCACTGCTAGGGCTATTACCATTACTGTAATGTAAATGTACTGCCTCATCACCCTGGTTACTTAGTAGCGAATTTAAGCATTATTCACATGAATATAGCTGAATCTCTACGTGGATTAATTACGTTAGTGAATGCACCCTTACTAATTACACAGCATGAAGCAGTGGTAGTTGCATTTAGGGGAGTAATCATGATTAATGGAGTAAGCCCTAATTACACTGCGTGTAATTATATTGATAAAAGTACACCGCACCTAATTAATGCCTCTTATATATGCGGTGCAAAACTTATTAGCATCGATTCATGAAGGATACCTATGGGTAATGAAACACAATATAAGGCAGCCTTCCCAGACTTAAAGGGTAAGGTAGTGATTGTTACCGGATCCACTAGAGGGATCGGTTACGAGATAGTTAAGTTGTTTAAGGAAATGGGCTCTAGAGTGGTGGTTAATGCTAGAAGTGCTGATGAGGTTCAAACCGTGGTGAAGAAGCTTAATGATTATGTCAGTGACGGTGAGGCAATAGGTGTGGCAGGTGACGTAAGTAAGTATGAGGATTGCGAGAAAATAGTCAACGAGACCGTGGATAAGTACGGTAAGATAGATGTACTTGTTAATAATGCTGGTATAAACATGATACGTGACAGCCTCAACTTAAGTATTGATGACTGGGAGAGGACACTTAGAATAGACTTATTCAGTGCCTTCTACATGTCTCAATTAGTTGCCAGAACCATGGTGGCTAAGAAGGTTAAGGGATCAATAGTTAACATAGCTTCCATGGTTGGTCCAATAGTGGCTTTACCTAAGCGCGCAGCATACGCAGCGGCTAAGGCTGGCTTAGTTGGATTAACTAGGGTTCTTGCCGTGGAGTGGGCTCCATTGGGGATTAGGGTTAATGCAATAGCTCCCGGTTACATATGGTCCTCAGCCCAGGAGGTTAATATAGCTAGGGGTGAGTACACTAGGCAGGATATCGAGGGTAGGGTACCAATGGGTAGGTATGGTGATGCTAGGGAGGTTGCCTATGTAGCAGTCTTCCTAGCTTCAGAATTAGCCTCATATGTGACCGGCGCGTTAATAACTGTTGATGGTGGCTGGACAATTTATGGTGGCTGGGAAAGATTACTGAGACAGATACAGGAATCCGCAAGGCAATTAATCTAAAACATAGTGTAATAATGCCCTTTCTATTAAAGACCCGTAACTGTATTACTCTATGATAAATTAAAGAGATACACATTATTGAGTTATGCTCCTTTAATACCAGCATTTAGGGGGAATGATTAAATCCAGGTGGTGAACCTAGAATCCTATAGATCCTAGGATTAATCTTAGTGAGTAATGTTTAAAAGATTGTGGTTCATGGGTTAAGTATGGATTACCTTAAGGTGATAGTATCCGTAACAAAGTACTATAATGTAGTGTACGCTGGAGCCATGGTAGGTTTCCTAGCCTGGTTCATAATGCTACTAACCAATGGTTATCATTATGGCGCTAACATGAGCCCCATAATGCTTGCAGTAATAGTAATATCAGTATTAACGGTTATTTTCGCGGCATTGAATATATACGTTGATGAGTTAATAAAGGGAAGCCGTCAACGTTCAAGGTAAGCATTAAACCATACGGTACCTATCCTACTCACCATGCATAATCCTCTTCATTCAGCACTAGCCCTTATGTTGATTAAGAATTAACCTGTAACATGGTGAGTATTAGCTAATTGCAAGTGAATTTACTCACCTGTGGTGAGTGCAGTTTATATTTTGCGGGGTTAATAACCCATGAATGAATATTGGTGCTGTGGTTACGGCTGCAGGCTTAGGTACTAGGGATGGACCTTGGACACTTATCTTCCCAAAGGCCCTGCTCCCCCTTGTCGTTAAGATAAATGGTATTACTCATATAAGACCTATGCTTGACCTAATAATAACAACACTAACCAGGGTTGGCTGCAGTAAAATATGCATAACCAGGAGGAGCGATGATGATGCAATAGTCAAATACACTAAGGCGCTTTGGGGTACGTTTAACGTAGATTTCACCATCCAGGATGAACCAAGGGGTTTCGGTGACGCCGTATATAGGGGGTTAGGGTGCCTTAATAATGTTGATTGGGTTATAGTTCATTCTGATGATGGATTCATGATTAATGAAAGCTCAATACTAATGAATTCCATTAAATTCGCCGCCGATAGTAAT
Source organism: Caldivirga maquilingensis IC-167 (assembly GCF_000018305.1). NCBI lineage: Archaea > Thermoproteati > Thermoproteota > Thermoprotei > Thermoproteales > Thermoproteaceae > Caldivirga > Caldivirga maquilingensis. The sequence goes on from NC_009954.1 coordinate 72,271, forward strand.
ATTGATGGATTAGTATTCGTTAGGAGGGTTAATGACCCAAGCAGGTACGGTGTACTGCAGGGGTTTGTTGAGGAGGGAACAGGCCTCTACAGGGTTACTGAGATTGAGGAGAAGCCTAAGGTACCTAAGTCAAACTTAGCCTTAACAGCAGTGTACTTATTCAAGTACAGCATATTAACTGAGACGTTAAGGAAGATTGAGGATGAGGGTAGGCCAATCATTGAATTCACCGATGCCATTAAGCAAATGGTACAAGGTAAAGCCAAGGTAATGGCTATGGAAGTGGGGCCGAAGACCTGGTTCAGTATAGGTACACCAAGCGAGTACACTGTGGTTCATGAGATTGTGCGCGATAGGGATTTACTGGAGATTATTTAGCCATAATACTTAACCTCCTCCCCTCCCGCTGTAGCCTAGTGGATAAAGGTAGAAGAACCAGTATTGCGGAGAGGGCTAGGACAAGGTACTTATTGTAGTGGAAGAAGAATGGCATAATTGACTCCCCTGTTGAGGTACCTGCAAAGGCAGCATTAATACTGGTGACAGGGTCCTTACTTCCCCTTCCAGCAGTCATAGTTACTAATGGGTAGACTAGGGAGTAGGGTGCAATGAAGATTAATGCAGTTACTATACTTGGGTAAATAGTGTAAACCACGAAGGCTACACCGGTTAAAGCTACGCTAACCCATAACGCGTTATCAACGTATCTGTCTGAAACCCACCTAAGTACACCCATTAAACCAGCGGATAATGCCAGGATCAGTCTCCCGTAGTCACCGAAGCTCGGTATCGTTGATAAGTAGACGGTGTATAACCCACCCACTATGAACGTGACTATTGTATACGGTATAACACTTAAGAAGTCTAGGTTAACTACGAACTTAACCATGTATCTAGTAACCTCCTTAGCCTCACGGTTAATTGGTGGGAGTAGGGTTAACAATGCTGTCACCAGTAGTGGTATTGGGGTCTTCGTGAAGTAGATAACTAGACCCGACACCAGGTAGGCCACTGATGATGCCGTGTAGGATTTAGCAACACCACGATTACCGAAGAGCGAGTAGGCATTCGGCACTATTACTGAGTGAAGTGCACCCAGGAAGGCAAGTAATGGTAATAGTGCCTGTTTAAACGGTATGGTTAATACTGATAATATAATCGTGGGTATTATGAACCATTTCTTGAATCCAAATAAGTAGCCTATGAAGCCGCCAATGGCTAATGACGCATAGCTCAATGAAACCCATAGGTATGTTGATTCCCTGAAGGCTAATGGTATATATAAGGTCGCGTAAAGTAGGCTAAACCTCTGTACTCCAACAAGTATTGAGTAAATGTTATCATTAACCGCATTAAGCACATTGCTGATTAACACCACCCTTTAAGTGTGTAACTCACTTTAGGTTAATTTGAGTGAAGCTGGATTATTTAAGTTAACGCCTATGTGGAAAATATTCCTAGGTAGAAATATTTATATCCCTATATGTTAAAACCACACTGAATGAGTGAAGACTTGGCAAATCTCCTACGGAGTAGAGGATTGAAGGTGACGCCGCAGAGGATTGCCATACTTAAGTTACTGAGCAGTGGTGGGCACTACACTATTGAGCATGTTCATGATAAATTAAGGGATATTGAACCTGGTATAAGTATCTCTACTGTCTATAATACTTTAAGCACATTAACCAGGCTTGGTGTTCTAAGGTCCTTTGAAGCTAATGGTAAGACCTGGTACGAAATAGCTAAGCACCCGCATTTAAACGTCATATGTGAGAACACTGGGCAAATAATTGATATTGATGTTGACTTAACTTGGATTATGGATGAATTAATGCGTAGGGGGATTAAGGTTAAGGACCTAAACATTATTGTTAATGGGGACTGCTCTAAGATGGAGGGGAAGTAGTTTAATAATACTTCTAACCCGAAATATTTATAAACTGCTATTCCGTACTCCAGTTATGGCGAATAAAATCCCTAAGGGTACGAAAACGTATGAAAACCTGAAGGCCGCATTCCAAGGTGAATCAATGGCAAATAGAAGATACCTATATTACGCTAGGCTAGCTAGGCAGAAGGGGCTTAATGATATCGCCGAGGTCTTTGAGAAAACAGCTAATGCTGAAACCGGGCATGCGTTTGGTCACTTAATGTACCTAGGTGTGGATCCAGTGGCTGAGATTGAGATAAACACCATTGAAGATGCCTTAAAGGCATCAATATATGGTGAAACCTACGAGTGGACTCAAATGTACCCGGCTTTCGCTAAGGTTGCCAGGGAGGAGGGATTCCTAGAGGTTGCTGAGTGGCTTGAGGCTGTGGCTAAGGTTGAGAGATTCCACGCAAACAGGTTTAATGAGGCACTTGAGAAGTACTATAAGTCAGCTGGAGTTAAAACTGAGGTAGAGGACGAAACATTAGGTAGACTGTAATTGAGGGTAATTTTAAATGCAGAGTAGATTAATGAACCTTATTTCAAAAATATACACCCCCTCCCAATACTCATCAATCAGGGAGGAGGTTTACAGGCTTATCTCAGAGTATAAGAGGAGTAGGTATGTTCCAATCAATGAAAGGGTAACCGTACTCTTCGAGGATGCGGCAACAGTCTGGTTCCAAATAGAGGAGACGGCTTACTTAGAGGGTGTTGATGATATTAACGTTGTTAGGGAGGCTGTTAAGACATATGCTCCCATGGTGCCGGGAAGTAATGAATTAACTATCACGGTTTTCATAAACATAAATAATTACGATGAATTAAGAAACCTACTACCGAAGTACAATGGTATTGAGAAGTCAATTAAACTAGTAATCAATAACGTTGAATTAGAGGCGACTCCAATTTATCCTGAGGATTACGCACCAGGATCATTACCAAGGAGTATTCATTACCTTAAGGTCACTGGTAAAGGACTTGATGATTTAATTAAATCAAGCAATAGTGTTAAACTTAGGATTACTCATCCAATGGTTAATAAGGAGGTTACCTTAAGTAATGACTCATTAGAGGCTATTAGGGCGTCATTAAAGGGCATTAACTGGGTCATTTAACCCAACCTAAATACATAAACTATAGTTAATTTTACTTAAAATCTAGGTAGTTAAGACCTTATCCCTCAAGTCAGGTGAATTAAATGAGGATCACCACTTCTAAGCATTGGGTAATGGAGTCATTAAGCCTCATCCCAAGCCTTAACAAACCTCTTAGCCATTTCCAAGGGATCCTTTGCCGCTAATATTCCTGAAATCACTGCGGCACCCCAAGCCCCAGTGGCCTTTATGGCTGGTATGGATTCTAAGGTTACACCACCTATTGCGTATACCGGTATACTAACGGATTGGACGACTCTTCTTAATCCCTCAAGTCCAAGTATCCTGTAGTCCGGTTTAGTGGGGCTTGGGAATATGGAGCCTGCACCTAAGTAATCTGCACCAGCCTTCTCCCCCTCCTTAGCCTCATCAACAGTGCTTGCGCTTGCCCCGATTATAATTCCACTAAACCTCCTCTTAACCTCATCCACTGGTGCATCCTCCAAACCCACGTGGACGCCGTCAGCATCAGAGAGTACCGCTATGTCAACCCTATCATCAACTATCATTACTGCTCCATATTGATTACACAGTTTCCTAATCTCCTTAGCCTCATTAAGCATCTGCCTTATGCTACCCTCCTTACGCCTATACTGAATTATCCTCACACCCCCCTCTAGGAACACCTTGGCTGCATCCACATGGTTCTTAACATTATATGAGTCATCAGTTATACCGTATATGCCCTTAGGTAATCTCACTGAACCACCTCTACCTTAGCCATTTTAACGTAATCGTCACCGGTTAGGTTAAATAACTCATCAATTAGGTACTGTTTAAATGTACCAGGTGCCTTACTCTTAGCCTCAGCCTTCTCAGCAGCTATTTCAAAGGCAACCAGTCCCTCTACTGAAGCCTTAACGAAATCCCTGTTAATCGCCATGAAGCTTGCTATAACTGAACCAACCATGCAGCCGGAGCCGGTTACGTATTGGAGTAGTGGTGTACCATTCTTAACAATGACCTTCCTAACACCATCTGATACGTAATCCCATGGACCAGTAATCACTGCTGTTACACCGTATTCCTCAGCAATCTTAACCGCCGTATCCATTGTTGCGTTGACTATTGAATCAACCCCCTTGACGCCACCTGTTACACCGGCTAGGGCTAGCATTTCACCTCCATTACCCTTAACCACTGATACCTCAGTTTCACTTAATATGCGTTTAACAACCTCAGTCCTATACCTAGTGGCCCCAGCGCCCACTGGATCTAGGAGTATTGGAACATTATTTCTACTAGCTGCCTTGCCTGCAATTATCATTGATTCAACCCAATACTCATCTAGTGTGCCTATGTTTATGTATAGTGCATTAGCCTTACTGGCTAATTCCTCAACCTCCTCCTTTGCATGAGCCATTATTGGTGATGCACCTATGGCTAAGGTGACGTTGGCTGCATCATTCATTACAACGAAGTTCATGAAATGATGTACCAGTGGTTTCCTATCCCTAAGGGTTTTTAGGTCCCTTGGAAACTCGTCGCTTAACCACATTGGTGGATTCTTGAGTGTCCTCTTTTTAAATCATTCGCAAGTTATTAATAATCAATAAATTAATTATAGTTAACACACCCTAGTACTCGCTTGAGTAAACGTAGGGTATACCTAAGGCTGAGGCTAAGTCCTTATTAAGTGAAGCCAAGTCCTCCGGGGCCAGGTCCTTAATATCGTACTTGCCTAATGCTGAAACAACCATTTGCGTCTCCACGCGGGTTGCCTCAATAAAATTCCTAACACCAACCTCACCCTTAGCCATGGCGGCCACTATGAATGGCCTACCAGCGTAAATCGCTGATGCCCCTAATGCCCTTGACTTAGCTATATGGGCGCCGTTAAACAACCTACCTGCAAGCAGTAGGCTAACCTTATCATCAATACCCATTAACCTAGCCTTCCTAATCTTAATTAAACCCACTATGGTTGGGTAACCCAACTCCTTCATGGCCACTGAGGGAGCCATGCCTGTTCCACCCTCTTTACCATCAATCACCACGGCATCAGCACCCTCCTCGTAGGAAACCTTAATGACATCTAGTACATCCCTATAGGGGCCAACCTTAACCCACACCTTGGCTCTTGGGTAACTCGTTTTCATTAACCTAATCATCCCCCTTAATATGTCTGCGGTGTATGTTCCCGGTACTGAATACCTCTCAACCTCCTTCCTACTCGTCTTCTCAGGATCCTCCAGGAAGTGGTACTTCTCCTTAACCTTAATAGCCTCCTCCCTCCTCATTTTTATTACCCCACCTAAACCTGGCTTAGCGCCTTGACCAACCTTAATTTCGAAGGCAACCCTACCTTCATCAATGTATGGTTCAAGGTCCTTATCACTATACACCTTATTCCAATGCTCATCATACGCATCCTCAACGTTCTGCTGAATGAAGACGCCACCGTACTTATCAATATTAGTTAAGTACGCCATAACCCTCTCCTTGAAGCTTGGATGCCCGTGAGTCAACCTCTTATCATACCCCCTAACAGTGTGTACATTCTCCCCTATACCATATGGGATACCCTCCTTTGCCGCAGCCTTAGCTATCACTATACTGTACCTGCTGGCTATGTCGGTTGACCCCATTGACGCCACTACAAGGGGCATTGATGACTTTAAGCCACCTATGTTAGTCTCAAGGTTAACATCAGTGAATACAGGTTCCCTAAGTAACTCAGCCATCTTCTCAAGTCTCTTTGGAGTGAAGGCTGGTGGAACAAGGATTAAGTCATCTATTGTTAGGAACCTTGGGTATGACCTTCGATTAATAGGTGCCCCTAGTAGAGCTGCCCCATATGATGCTAATTCACCAAATGGGTAAACACCCTCCTTACCTTTAATTGCCTTAAGCAGTATCTCATCCAGTGGGTAATCATTAATGAAGTCGCTAATACCTCTAAGCATTATTAGGCTTGCCTTCACCCTGAGGGCAAGTTCACTAACCTTTAATGCAAACCACTCAAACATTAAACCACCTATGGCGCCGGTCCTACACCAGCTACCTTAGGGTATGGTCTAGCCTCCCAAACAGCCCTAAGGCCGCAAATATACCTAGTGAACCTCTCAACACCTATGCCGAAGCCCGCGGTTTTTAATGGGTAGAAGTCCTTAAGCATTTCAAGGAACCACCTGTACTTATTTGGATCCTCCCCAGCCTCCCTTATCCTACTAATTACCTTAACAGGCTCATACTCACGTTCACCGCCTGAAATAGCCTCACCAAAGCCCTCTGGGTAAAGCATGTCGAAGTCCCTTAAGTAACCTGGCTTACCTGGATCCTCCCTATTATAGAATCCCCTGGATCCCTTAGGGTACTCGTAGATGAAGAGTGGACTATCGTGGTGAGCTGAAAGCACTTTTTCGCATTCCCAAAGTATCTCAGTATTCCTTGGGTTACTGCAACCAAGCTTATTAACAAGCTCCACAGCCTCCGCGTGAGTGTAGCGGGTGAAGGGGGTCTTATAATGCGGTAGTTCCCTTCCCATTTTCTCAAGGTCCTTGCCGTGAACATCCCTAATGTACCTAGTAACATACATGAATAAACCCTCGGCAACATTCATAGCATCATCAAGTGTACCGTTAAGTATCTCTAAGTCAACTTGGAAGAATTCAACAAGATGCCTACCAGTGAATACGCTATCATTCGGCTCAAACCTAATGTTTGGGGACACGAAGTATACTTTACCAAGCACTGCAGCCATATACTGCTTATACAGTATTGCACTGGACATTACCTTATACTCATGACCATAGAAGTCCACTGTGGCTTGCTTAGCACCCCTTATTCCAGGGTCGGTGACAGGCCCTATTATTGGTGGTAGAACCTCTGTGAAACCCTGGGAATCTAAGTATTCTCGAATAGCGTGAAGTATGGAGGCTTGGATTTTAAACACTGTAACGTACTTACTCTCCCTAGCCCACTTCCAAGAGTACTTAACCCACTCATCAATGAACTTTAAGTACGATTCCTTATCCTTAACCATCTTCTCAAACTCGAGTATAGCTGAATGAACCTTGCTCATACTTTCACACCCATTGCCGTAGTCTACTTATACACCTTATCATCAATTTAACAATATATTAACGTGAATTAACGGTTAATCAGCCTAATAATTTAGGTAATAGATAGAATAGTTACCATAATACTACGTTTAATTTCAGTCACTTAGCCCTATAATTAGTACCTCACCTAGTGGTCACAATTCTTACAATAGATCTATGCTGAAGCCTCTCATTAAGGCCAATCCTCCTACCACTTAAGGCATCTACAGCAAACATAGCCCTCTTAGCAATATCACTGTGTATTGCTGATGCTAAGTCAAGTACAGTTGCGTTCCTGGGAAGCAGGTATACGTCAGGTAGGACCCTACCCTCAGTGTCAGTTAGCCTCTTCTCATCGGCCACTGGGTAAACAGCTATCATGCCTAACACATCAAACACCGCTGTGTTAAGGGCCTTAACAACCCCGGTTCCACCCCATTTCCTCATAATTGACCTAATTCTCTCAAGGGCCTTAACCTGCTCAGGCATTAGGTTACCTACTATTGTGAAGTCTTGATCCCCGGGAATGTACTTTATTAAACCCTTATTGGCCGCTCTCCTCAACGCTAACTCGGCATCAGCACTAGTTGGTATTACCCTATACCCCTTAAGTTCATTAATCATCCTCTTTATGTTATCCTCAGCCTCAGGTATATCAGCCTTATTGGCTGCAATAACCATGGGCTTACCGATGGATCTAATATACTTTACAAGACCCATAATAGCCTCCTCACCCCATAAATGCGGTTGCTTATTAATTAATGATAATTGAGTCAAAGCCTCCTCAATAATAGCCCTAGTTATGCCTAATCCACTTAACATACTGTAGAGTACATCCTCGATCTTCTGCTTAGAGTACTCCACCTGTCTAACCACCTTATCCCACTCCTTCTTAACTATCTGAAGCATCCACATGTCGACCTCATTCTCAAGGAACTTAACATCAAGTAGGGGATCATGAGTACCAGGCTTAACAATCCTACCCTCCTCATCAGTACCACCTGAGGCGTCAACAACATGAATCAGTACAGGCGCCCTCCTGAGGTGGTCTAGGAATTGGTTGCCAAGACCCCTACCCTGCCATGCACCAGGTACTAGGCCTGCCACATCAATTAACTCCACTGGAATTAACCTAGTCCCATCCATGCATATTGAATTCCTTGGATTGTCCTTAACCCCAAGGTCCCTGCAAACACATGGTATTGTAACATAACCCACACCCACGTTAGGTTCAATTGTAGTGAATGGGTAAGGCGCAATCTTAACATCAATTAAGGTTGATGCAGCGAAGAAGGTTGACTTCCCGGCATTAGGCTTCCCAACAATACCAACCTGCACGTGCGTTTGAGTGAGCACTATTAAGTATGGTTTAGGTTTAATTAAAGCTTTGCTGTTGATTATCATAACTTAGGCGGCTGAATAATCATCACTAACTCAGCCCCAGCCTTCTCCGCATGATTACCTTAAGTCGATGAGGTGATTTATTTAAGTATTGCTTCTCATTCACTTAAGGCTTCCTTAAGTCTCATAATCATTAACGATAAAGCCCCCTTATCCACTACGTAAATGCATTTATCCTTGTTAATTCTTCTCGCGTTAACATCAGTAATAATACTACTAAGCGTACTCTTGATCATTGACTTATCCTCATTACTTAACTTCCTATGATGCTGAATAATACCTATTATACGTCTATAACTTATGTACACTACATTACCCTTTGATGAAGAATCAACGTACTCAAGCACCCTTAATAATTCACGAATAACCATTACCTTACCCCTCTTTACTCCATTAATATCAGTGATAAGATCAAATATACTCTTAGCCACATACCACTGCTGGCTATTATTGTTAAATAGTTTACGTATATTGACTAAAAGTTTTAAAATCCTAGAATTAAGTTAACCTATGAGCACAATTTCCTTAATTGTGGATATAGTTATTGCAATAATAGTGCTTATAATAGTCATCCCTATATTAGCCTCAGCAATAAGGATTGTTCCAGAGTATCAAAGACTCGTTAAGCTTAGGTTGGGTAAGTTTAAGGGGGTTTATGGACCTGGTTTAGTACTGGTTATACCCTTCATAGATAGGGTAATAACCATAGACTTAAGGACTATAATGCTTGATATGCCTTCACAAAGGGCTTTAACCAGGGATAATGTTGAAGTCTCAGTGGATGCATCAGTTTACTTAAGGGTTCTTGACGCTAAGAACGTGGTATTATCAATACAGGAGTATAGGAGCGCAGCGGCAACAATAGCTGCAGCAACATTAAGGGACGTGGTGGGTATGGTGGATTTAGACACCCTCCTAACCCAGAGGGAGGAGGTTGCTAAGAGAATCGCATCAATTGTCGATGAACATGTGGAGCCCTGGGGGCTTAAAATATCCAGTGTCGCTATAAAGGACATTAAGCTCCCTGACACCTTGGTTAGAGCCATGGCTGCCCAAGCAGAGGCTGAGAGGATGAGGAGGGCTAAGGTAATACTGGCCCAAGCCGACTACGAGGCTTCTCAAATGTATCTTAAGGCAGCTGAAACATATGTTAAGAACCCAACAGCCTTAACCCTCAGGCAACTTGATACTCTCCTTGAGGTTGCTAAGGAACATAACCTAATACTAGTCGTTCCAAGTAACCTAGAGCCAGTCACAGCCGCAGCCTTAGCATTGAAGGCTAGGGGAGGACAGGAGGGGCAGGGTTCATCAAGTGCCAGCTGAGGGCTTTGAAAAAGGGTTAAATACATGTACTTAAAATTAAGTAAAGGTGTAGGTGAAGTGAAGGCACTATTACTTGCATTAATTATACTCACCTTAGCATTACCCATGATTGTTCATGCAGCATCCAGCGGCATTATTAAGGTAACCCAGGTCTACACTTATAATTTGAATGGAGAGATAACTGATAATACTTATGACGAATTAAAGAGCGTTATTAATCAACTCCCACCTGGTAGTGTATTAGTCATATACATGGAAACACCAGGTGGCTTGCTTGATGCAGCCTTAAACATAGTTAGTCTCTTTGAAACATCAAGTGTAGTGACTGTTGGATTCGTTTACCCAGTGGGCTCATATGCCTGGTCAGGGGGCACGTTAGTCCTCCTCTCAACTACAATAGCCGCCATGGCTCCAGGAACCGTAATTGGTTCATGTCAACCAGTGGAGATCAATGAGGTTACTGGGCAGGAGGTTTTCATAACTGAGCCTAAGATACTTAATGCAGTGGCTAAGTACTTCGTTGAGGCCGCTGAGTTCAGGGGTAGGAACACTACCTTCGCAGCATCCTGCGTATACAATGACACTAATCTAGGGCCTGAGGAGGCGCTTAGGTATGGTGTTATTAATTATGTTGCAAGTGATATTAATCAGTTATTATCCATGATGAATGGTACCACTGTTAACGTTAATGGAGTTAACTACACGTTAATAATGGAGAACCCGACTATAACTCAATTAACGCCACCCATCAGTTACCAACTTTACGATGCTTTACAAAACTCAGTGATTGAGAATATCCTCTCCATACTGGGTGTATTGCTTATCCTGGCAGGTTTAATAACCGCCCACGTATACTTAGCTGGCATAGGTGCAGCATTACTAGTTGTATTAGCCTTACTTGGCTTACCAATAAACTACGCTGGCTTAGGCTTAATGGTGACTGGTGCCTTATTAATGGCCCTTGAGTGGCATAGTGGGGGTAAGTTACATGGTGTATTAATAGCCGTTGGTGCGGTGCTTATTGCAGTGGGTTTAATACTACTCATACCAAATGTCACGCCACCCCAGTATGCACTTAAATATAACCCAACAACACTTAGAATAATACTTTACAGTGAAATAGTAGGGATTGGAGGCTTATCAGCCTGGATAGTAATGCTAATAGTTAGGGCTGTTAGGGCTAAGCCAATATCAACAGTAATATATTACCCAGTAACAGGGTTAATTGGAGTAGCTACTGAGGATATTAAGGCTGGGCAAATGGGCATTGTTAAGATTAGGGGAGAGTACTGGAAGGCAATAGCACTGGAGGATGTTAAGGAGGGTGATAGGGTTACTGTGGTATCGTATGAGAATAATATTATAAAGGTGAAGAAGGCTAATCAATAGTATTTAATGCGCACTGCGTTAGTATCATTAAGACTCTAAGTGACTAATCAACTCACTAAAATTAATTCATGCAATGAATCATGGGTAACATTCTGTAGAATAATTACCTAAGTGAAGCATGCCCGCTCAAGTTAGGTTGGTAATACACGTATTGCCATCACATCCCAGTGAAGTGACTTATGATTCTATTTGAATGCATAAAGCTTATTTAACCTAAGTGCGGAGTCCTCATGTGGCGTTCAGTGATTTAGGTAAGAAGCTGCGTGGATTACTTAAGGATACTGCGTGGATATTTAAGAGGGCTAAAAAGCCTGATAGGGAATCATACTACACCATAGTTAAATTAAGTTTACTAATAATATTCGTCCTTGGGTCATACTCACTTATCTTCAGTTTCCTGGGTTATGCATTAACGAGTAGATCATCATTACTCGTCGTACCTTACCCTGAGAACATAATAATAATAGTAACCATAGTAATCATAATAATAGCCGCATTAGCCTACCTACTGGTAACAACTAGGAGTATTGGTAAAGGTCGCTAATGACCATACTTGAACCAGGCATATTAATGTTCAGTAATGAGTTACTGAACCAATACGCACTGCATGTTATTGAGAAAATTAATGAAATTAAACCACTTAATGCTATTGATGAATTAATGTTAAGCATGATTGGGGTGAAGAGCGGTAGCTTATTAGCTAATGCACTCATGTGGCCTGGTCCAATGCCTGAAATCAACCTTAACTCACTAAACCCCTGTGAAGCCTACCCGCTGGCTAAGATACTTCTATTAAATTGGCCCGCTGGTTTTAATTTAAGTGAATTAAGGTTAATGAGGGAAAGAGCACTAAGGGAGTGCCCTAGTGACCTTGATAAGCTGCAGTTAAGGTTAATTAAGCATAATGATGCCATTAGACTCCTCACTAAGCTATACTATAATGCTGTTACCGGTAAACGTAATGAATTAGATTTACCAGGGTTAATTTACGCACTTACTGTATATGGATTATACGACAAGGCCCTTAGGTTACTTAAGCTTAAGGCGCCTGAGGTCATTAGTAATCCCTTAATGATACTTAGAATACTGTTGAGGGGATTCCTGAATATTACACCCTGGCATAGGGGTCTCATATTATCCACCAGTATACTGAATGTTTCAGATTGGGCATTAGTTACCGTTAGGTACAGGAATAATACCTGCATAATTACTCAGTTTAAGAGCCTTGAATCCCCATACACGGTCTCCAACTGCACCGTTCAGGTTGAGGGTGGTAGATTAGTTGTTGAGAATACTGAACCAGTAATAAGCCTTAAACCACTGATTGTTGAATTAATAATGAAGTCAAGCAACTGGGGTGTGGTATTCATAGCCAACAACACCAATAACCCTATCACATATGAACCAAGGGCGAGAAACGGGTGCTTAATTAAGGCTAAGGATTATGAAACCAATGAGTGCAATGAACTTTACCTTGACGTAGGTGAGTACGCATCAATACACTTTACGTGAATTAATCATGAATTAGCCCTACGCCTACGACCAAGCACAAAACCAACCACTGCAGTGATTATACCTAGTATGAATAGTATGCCGCCTAGGAGTATTAGGTAACCTGATGTTATGAATGGGCTACTTGCCGCTGAGGTTGAGAAGGACTTATACCTAAGCATTATATTAAACGTGCAATTATTCATTATGTTTATCGTGGATGTTTGATTATAAACTATAATGGTTATATTGGCTGTTGTCCTGGAGGCGTACGGTACTGGGCTTGGTGAGATACATGATGCGTTACTGGACTCTATTATGAGTACTGAGGTTGGGTAGATTGAAAGACTAATGAAGTTTCCTGGACTTAATGATGATAGTGGAGCATTCTTTAATTGATTAAATAGACTTAAGGCACTATTAGTTGCCGTGACGGATCCTATTATAGCTAATATAAGGCCTATGACTAAGACTATTACTCCAGATACCGTAATTTTATTAACCATAATGGTTTAGCCTAATTAGGGCTAATAAATATTTCTGAAATTAATCAACCCAATAGTAATGCTCAATGCTTCTTTTACTTGAATTATCAATCATTGATATTTCATAGTAATTACTGACCACGTATTCCTCAGGCATTATTCTACGTTCAACCACAATAACCATGTTCCTAGGCTCCTCCACGGTATCCTCAATCATCTCAAGTACAATACTGGGCTGGGGTAATTCCTTCCCAGTGAATTGTTGAGCAATCTTCTTCTCATCATTGATTATAGCCATATTCCTTAACTCAATTAAATCCCAGTGATCCTCAATATTCTCAAGTGACCAAGCCCTACGGGCGATAACCTTAGGGTAAGTGTGCTTACCTGATATTACGCTGCACCTCTCAGCATCAGGGTCTGTGTGGTCACTGGCAACTGTTATGAATACATCCTCCCTATTCTTAATGAGTAAGGCGTAGGCTATGTTACTGCCGTATGATGCCGTGATTTTCTTAACGTAGTTACTCGTGGTTATTAAGTATGGTTGAAGGGCTATTGTTGATATGCTTCCTGAATCCTGCTGAACCAATAGGAGTGAACCAACCGTTATCTCAATATCCTTCTCAGTTCTATTACCGTACTCTGCAATAATGTTTACTCTATGCATCAATACACAGACGCAGTCCGGTTTATAAACTATAATGCTAATTTAACACGTGAGGATTAGGCTTAACTTCAATCTAATGTGTAAGATATAACCTTAACTTCACTCATCTCAATCATAGTATCCCTAACACTCTCACGTCCAATACCAGACTTCTTAAATCCACCAAAGGGTAGGTTATCAAACCTGAGCCTAGTGGTATCATTAATGAATATGGTTCCTGCCTTAATCCTAGTGGCTAACTTATATGCCCTTGAGAAATTCCTACTGAATATTGATGCGTCAAGCCCATACTCAGTCCTATTGGCTAATTCAACAGCCTCATCATCATCCTTAACCCTAGCAACAGGTAATACTGGGCCGAAAACCTCCTCAATCCACACCGCTGAGTTAAACGGAGCCTCCAGTATTGTTGGTGGATAATAGAACCCCCTTTCCGGAACCCCACTGACCCTATATATGATTCTCCCACCCTTACTTAAAGCATCATTAACGAAGAACTCCATAGTCTCCACAGCCTCCCTACTTATTAATGGACCAACATCAGTATCCTCCCTTAATGGATCACCTATCTTAAGTTTCGAAACACTCTCAGTAAGCCTTTTAATGAATTCATCATACACCTCATCCCTCACTATTAACCTCTTGGTGGCATTGCAGAATTGCCCAGCGTAATCAAACCTACCCACTGTGGCTGCTTGGACAGCCTTATTTAAGTCTGCATCCTCCAGGATTATCATTGCATCACTACCGCCAAGCTCCATAATAACCCTCTTACCCATTAATATTGCCCTACTGGCTAAATTAAGACCAACCTTAGATGAACCAGTGAACGTTATTAATGATACCTTAGGGTTATTAACGAATTCATCACCAATCATTGATGAATCACCAGTAACCACGTTAATTGAACCCTCAGGGAACCCCACCTCAGTAATTATCTTAGCTATCTCAGTTTCCGTTAATGGTGAATTCCTACTCGGCTTAAGAACCACAGTATTACCTATTGCCAAGGCTGGGGCAACCTTATGAGCCATACTGTCTGGTGGAAAATTAAAGGGTGTTATAGCACCCACCACACCCACTGGTTCCCTTCTAATGAAGGCTATTCTCTTCTCATTACCTGCCGGGTAATCATAAGCCTCAAGGGGTATGAATTCACCGGTTAAGACATGGGGTAATTCCTGGGCTGCTAATTCATAAATCCTAGCCGTCCTCTCGAGGATTAACCTAGTGCTCTTAATTGGTCTACCAATCTCCCTTGTTAGTAACCTAGCTAACTCCTCCTTACGTGCCCTAATAGCCTGAGCAACCTTCATTAGTAGCTTAGCCCTCTCGTAGGCCGGTATCGACTGTATCCTGGGTAATGCGTCATATGCCTTACTTATTGCATCCCTAACTTCATTAATACTCATGTCCGGTACATAGGCTAAAACCTCACCGGTCGCTGGTTCATATACTGGGATTTGACGCTGCATACATTAGTTACCTGCCTTGGTTTAATAACATTATCTTCATTTAATTCCAATTCGTATACCTTTAAGCCCACGTAGTCTCACTAGGAGCCACCAGTGGTCCCCTTAACAATCCACGATAAACCACCCTTAATGGTAATCTCAGTCTCATTAATCCTAAGCCTCTCAATAAGCTTCTCATTAACATCAACCCCTAAACCAGGCTTAGTGGGAACCTTAACGTAACCATTCTCCACAGGCATTGAGTCACCCACAAGATCCCTCTTCCACTGGGGCCAGTAATCGTAGAATGATTCCTGAACGGCGAAGTTGGGTATTGATGCATCAAGCTGTATTGTGGCTGCGTGGAGTATTGGGCCGTTAGCGTTGTGAAATGCCATGGGTACACTGAAGGCTTCAGCCATTATTGATGCCTTTCTAGCTTCAGTTAGGCCACCGAATCTGCCCACATCAGTCTGTAGGTAATCAACAAGGCTGAGTTTAAGGTATTGAATTAAGTATCCCTTATTAATTATGCGTTCACCTAAGGCAACCCTAATTCTAGTACTGTTCCTAAACCTAATTAAGCCCTCAATATCCTCTGGGTGAACGGGCTCTTCCATGAATAATGGGTTATAGGGCTCCAAAGCCCACGCTGCCCTAATTGCTGACTCAGCGTTAAACCTACCGTGGGCTTCAATGAGTATGTCCACTCCATCACCAACAGCCTCCCTAACAGCCTTAACCCTCTCAGCGGCATCCTTAATGCCTGCCGAATCAATCATGTCGAAGTATGGGCCAAAGGGGTCGAATTTAAGAGCCGTATAACCCCTCCTAACAGTCTCCTTAGCCTTCTCAGCGAAATCCTCAGGCTTAACTGCATTTGAATACCAGCCATTAGCATAAACCCTAACCCTATCCCTAGTTAAGCCCCCAAGCAACCTATGCACCGGTGCACCAAGCTCCCTACCTATTATGTCCCATGAAGCAATATCAAAAGCACTATAGGCGGCTGTGGACTCTAGGGAAACAGGCATATTGAAGTCCTGTCTATACCACTCAAGCCTATTACCCTCAAGGTTAAACACATCCCTACCCCTCATGACACTGGATAATACCTTAATTAATTGAACCAATGCATTAACTCTAATCGAACTAAGAGTTTCCCCCCAACCAACTCCACCATCCTTAGTAACAACCCTAACTAAAACCATATATGACGCCCAAGGCGCTGGGTCATCAGGCCTAGGGTTATATAGTATTATAGGCTCCACTTCACTTATCTCCGGCATGCCTATGCTTCACAATGCGTTTTTTAAACCATTCCGTATGCAACTAAGTATAAAAACGTGGAATCCAATGTTAAGAAGAACATGCATCAATGATGCAGTAATAATTAAGTTAAGGCATAACGCCTCTTTTTCATTAATGGAATTGCCGTTAAAAAGATTAAAGGAGAGCAGCCTAAATTCAAATTGATTCAAGCAATATATTGCATGAGTAAGGAATCACCTAAACCTGAGATTAAGGGATTTACAGGTTACATAGCCTACCTAGGATTACATGAAGGGTACATTAAAGAGTATTACGAAACCTAAATGATTTCAATGATTATACGTCCTCTACTGAAGTTCAATAAACCAATAGAGCTGGTGTTTCAAGCCCAAGGGAATAATCTTAGGTGTTACATTTAATTAATTCATGTGGGTATACAATTTAAAAACTAGGTGAAGGCAGTAAAATTGATCAATATGAGTTCAGAATCCGCAACACCGTTGATTAACTTACCTCGTTCCAGGCTTGGTGAAGGGCCTATTTGGGATCACGTTAATGAAACATTGTATTGGGTTGATATTAATGGGGATAGGGTACACATGTATAAGCCTAAGGATGGTTATGTTAATTCAATTAAACTTGGCCCAATGCCCAGTTGCATCGCACTTAACAGTGATGGTAATTTAGTCGTCACAATTAAGAATAAGGTGATTCTAGTTAATCCTAATAATGGTGTCATTTTAAAGACCCTGGCTAATGTTGATGAAGGTGCTGATAATAGGTTTAATGACTGTAGGTGTGATCCATTTGGACGTTTAGTTGCTGGCACAATGTACATGCCCATGCCTAGGAAGCCTCAAGCATCGCTTTATATTATTGATCATGATTTAAGTGTTAGGAGACTTTTAAGTGGGGTTATGGTTTCTAATGGCTTAACATGGTCACTTGATGGATCAATAATGTACTATATAGATAGCCCAACTAGGAGGGTGGCGGTATACGGTTATGATGTTAAGCATGGTGAATTAACTGGTTTAAGGGATGTAATCGACTTGTCAAACCTACAGGGTAACCCGGATGGTATGACTATTGACTCAAGTGGTTACCTTTGGATTGCATTATGGGGTGGTGGTAGGGTTATTAGGGTTAATCCATTTAATAAAACTATTATTAATTCAATAACAGTTAACGCAAGATACACTAGCTCATGCACTTTTGGTGGAGGTGACTTATCAACATTATTCATAAGCACTGCAATGGGTGAACCACCCCTTGAGTATGAGGGTTACTTATTCACCACCAGTACCAATGTTAAGGGTGTTAGGCAATACATGTGTAGGTACTGAATCCATAATTTAAACCTGATGCTAGTGCCACTCACTTCTTAATAATTACCTTAAATCCAAATAAGTCAGTACCAGTGTTTTCCCATAACCTAAACCATAGCGGTACCAGTAGTTCCATAGCCCTAGCAGCCCTTATATCACCTAAATCCACCACAGTCCTCCAGCCGAACCATTCCTTTAAGATGCTGGTGACAAGCTGCTTAGCATCCTTATTATTCCCGCTCACGAACATATCAATCTCACCTCCCAGTAGCCCAGGATTAACCATTAACCTATAGCTAACGAAGTTAAGGGTCTTAACAACCTTGGATTCAGGGAAGGCCTCCTGAATCCTCTCACCCAGGGACTTACCCTCAGGCATAATCACAGTGGGTTCACCTGAGGAGAAGTCTACGGCGTTAGCAACGTCAATGATTATCTTCCCCTTAAGATTCTCATAACCCGCTGACTTAAGGGCATCTAGGGAGTATAGGCCATTAGTACAATTAAAGATTATCTCGCCGAATTCTGCAGCATCCCTGAAGGTTCCATGGGATGCTAATGATCCATTACTCCTAGCCCAATTCCTAGCAGCCTCATTATCCCTACTACGTGAACCCATGCGAACCTCATTACCTAATTCAACAAGCTTGGTTGCAATAGCTTGACCAACCTCACCAGTACCCAACACACCTATTCTCATTTTCCTCAGGGACATAGCCTATGTACGCATTAGTAATTTAAAAACTTTACAATGTAATCTAATCCCTCATTTGAATAGTCGTCAGGAGACTCAAGGAGACCTACTGCATCACTGCCTTCCTCAGAATTCAAAAATACTCCCTAGAAATAAATGAGGCTTAAGGTTTCTTTCATCTCTTCTATTCATCTATGTGAGTATCTTCATTAAAGTATGGGTAAACTAGCATTGACCTATTGAAGCCGTGCACTAGGTTACTCCTACTGAGAAGCCTCTATATTTATAAATACTTATTTTAGGGTTTAAACTATGTCTCAGGTTAGTATTGATGAACTTAATTGGGGTTTAGTGGCTTGGATAATACCATTAGCTGGTGGAATACTGGGGTTCATAATTAGGCCTGAATCTAATTACGTTAAGCATTGGTCGTATTTAAGTATTGCATTCGGTATAGTGATAATAGTGGTTTCGGTAATACTTGACTTATTGTCCTTAGCAACAATGATTCTTCCACCCTTGTTCATAATCATTAAGGCTTTAAGCATACTGGTAGGGCTTGTCTTCGTGATAATTTGGATAGTGGGGATAATTAGGGAACGTAATTCAATATACTGGAAGCCAGCCTTAATATATGATGTTGCAAAGATGCTTGGATCACCGTAATTAAATCAACAAGATAATTGACTTAATTCACCATCTTTACCGCATCCTCCTCATGCACAATTATTACTACTCATTATGCAGTGGGCCAAGCCGTAGAGGTTAGATAAGTAACCTAACTGTGAAACTACAATTCTGCTTCTCCTAAGGGAGTGTGGTTGAGCTACCTTAACAGACTTCAGAATAGTATTCATGAATCTTCTCCCAATTTCCACCCCCACACCACCACTTAATACTAATACCTCAGGATTTATTAGACTAATTAAGTTAGCCGCAGTAATACCCACTATCGTCGCCGCCTCCTCTAGCACCGGTTTAATTAATGCTACCCCTTGATCAAGCATTTGGAAAATGCAGTGGGCATTGTGTGTGTTACAGTTCCTAATAATGTTGAGGCAGGATTCATCGCGTATACGTAGGCAGTACCTGTATGTTTTCCTGAATAATGCTGGGCCTGATATCTGATCCTCAAGGAATCCTCTTGATGATTTATGCCTAGGTATTCTCCTACTCAGTAACCACCAACCCACTGCCCCTGCAACACCACTACTCCCCCTTAATGGTTTACCGTTAATTAATAATCCAGCAGCCACACCGGTACCAATCATTAATGACACTGCATTGCTCACCCCCCTGGCTGCCCCCTGCCAATACTCACCCATAATGTTGGCAACCCTATCATCAATAATGGTTAAGTTACTTAGATTAAGCTTCCTCTTAATCATTAAGGCAACATTAATATTCCTCCAACCCCTTATGTTAGGTGCCCAAACTAACCCATTCTCCCTAACTATTCCAGGTATGCTGATTCCTACACCAATTAAGTTAACTCCACTAAGACCACTAATGTAGTGTCGTATAGTTTCAATAACTTGATTCACTGCATATTCACCTCCCCTCTCGTCAATGCTTTGAACCCTATAATCCTCAACTTTACCATCACTGTAAATTAACGCTGATGCAATCTTAGATCCACCAATATCAATAACCACAGTTACATCAACCACTCAACTAATCACCAGCAGCTATATGCCTAATATACAATTCCCTATGCCTCCTAAGTATTGAATTCATTCTAGCATCCGCATCAGCATCAAAACCCCTGACTGGGAAAATGGGGATTTCACGGCCTTTATTGATTAGCTTCTCTATTGTGTTTAGAAGAAGCATGTTAGCCACTATGGTGAAGGCTACTGTTGAAAGAGGCCCGACGCGTAGTCTCTTACCCCTTAAATCAATCATTAATGATACGTCACCAGCCGGGACACCAGTATCAATGGTTACATCAGCCACCTCATGTAGCTTCAGATTTAATGGGTGACGCGGCTTAGCTGAATTAGCGTGAGTAAGTGATGTTACCCCAATCACCGGTGCACCCCTATTCTTAAATTGCACTGCGATTTCAACGGATATTGGTGTAGTACCTGAGTGGGAGAACACGATGACGCAGTCCTCCTTATGAACACTGTAATTCTCCATTATCCTACGCCCATACTCAGGTGAATTCTCTATGAAGTCGAATTGAGGATAACCTAAGTCCCCAACCATCCTTAGGAATGATACTAGGGGTAAATCCACTATTGGTATGAAGCCTAATGTTGAACCATACCTGGGGAACATTTCCATTACCGGTATTGCCGCGTGCCCGGAACCGAAGAGGAAGCAGGCATGTTCACTATCAATAGTGCTAGCAATTATGTCACTGGCCTTGTTAATGTTCTGAACTTGAGTACTGGTGATGTGATTAATAATTCCCTGAACATTACTCACCCAGTTACGCCAATACTCATTGGGAACACTCATGAAGGGTCACCTGAACTGAACCGAGGCCTAGATTCCCCGGTTCCATACGTATTACCAATGTTCATTAATCCTTAATTAAGCCTCGTGTATTTAAGCAGTAATTGCAACATATTGTAGTTAACGCATATTAATTTTAACTTATTGGTGGATTAATGTCGTTTCCGGTTTCCGTATGGTATGGTGTAGGTAGCGTTACCCCACTGTTTGATGAGGAAACCATTAAGAGGGATTTAAAGAACATTAAGGAGGCTGGGTTTAAGTATGTTAGGGGTTGGGTTAACTGGAGGGATTCTGAACCAAGACCCGGGGAGTATGATTTCAGTGGAGTCGAGAATCTGCTTAAGACCGCTAACGACATTGGCTTAAGGGTTATTCTTCAGGTTTACCTTGAATTCGCCCCCGATTGGTTACCTAAGCTTCACCCAGACTCACTATACGTCTCTGAGTCAGGCAGCGTTATCATGCCTCAAGGTAGCCCTGGGGTTTGCCTTGACCACCCTGGTGTTAGGGCTAGGGCTGAGGAATTCATGAGGAAGCTGGCTCAAGTAGTGATTAAGTACCCTAACTTCTATGTCTGGGACTTATGGAGTGAACCCAATGTTATTCAGTGGATTTACCAACCCACTGGTTGGCGTGGATTATTCTGCTACTGCAATTACTCTAAGGGTAGGTTCAGGGATTGGTTAAAGACTATATACGGCAACGTTAACACGTTGAATAAGGCCTGGCATAGGAGTTACCTGGAGTTTAATGATGTTGAACCACCGCGTTTCGTCTCCCTTCACTTCGCTAGGGATAACATTGATTGGTTAACATTCAATATAGTTAAGCTTAAGGAGGACCTTGAATGGAGGGTTAAGGTAATTAGGAGTATTGATAATAATCACCCAGTGGTTAGTCATAGTCATGGCGGTACCTCAGTGTTCAGTAATCCACTCTTCGGTGAACCTGATGATTGGGAAATGGCCAGTGTGGTTGATGCATGGGGTACATCATTTTACCCCAAGCACGCAGGTAGGGTTAAGGTTGACCATGTTCTTGACTCACTAGTACTTGATGCAGCTAGGTCAGCGGCATTAGCCAGTGGTAAACCATACTGGATAGGGGAGCTTCAAGCTGGTCAAGGTGTTGGTGGGCTTAAGGCGGTTGAACCAGTGACACCTGATGATGTGGCTCTTTGGATGTGGCAGGCGATTGCACATGAGGCTAAGGCAATTAACATATATCACTGGTACCCTATGATGCTTGGTTTTGAGTCAGGTGGGTATGGGTTAATTAACCCTGATGGTTCATTAACCGATAGGGCTAGGAAGGCTGGGGAAACAGCCAGGGTGATTTACGAGAATAGTGACCTATTCCTAAAGGCTAAGTTAATTGACTCAAGTGTGGCTATACTTTATAATATTGAGTCGTATAAGTGGCTTTGGATTGCTCAAAGGCATAGTAGTGATGTATTATCAAGGTCAATACTGGGTGTTTATAGGGTTCTCTTCAATAGTAATTATAATGTGGATTTAGTATCCATTAGACAGGTTGAAGGAAACTTAATTAGTAAGTACAAGGTGCTTATAGCCCCATTATCACTGGTAATGACCCTTAAGGCTGCCCTAGGTTTAAGGAACTTTGTAAGTAATGGTGGATTACTACTGGTTGATTCAAGGTTCGCAGCGATTAGGAGTGACGGTTACATTGACTCAGGTACACCGGCGTATGGGTTAAGTGAGGTTATTGGGGGTTATGAGGACGGCTACATGAGTGTGGATAAGGTGAACTTAAGAATCACTAGTAATCTAATACCTGGTTTAAAGACCGGTGACTTAATAATTGGTTCTAATTACGTTAGCTGGCTTAATTCAAAGGCTAATGAAGTAGGGGTTAGTGAATTTAACTTAAGTAAACCTTCAATAACCATTAATGATTATGGTAAAGGGAAGGCAATCTACGTGGGTACAAGCATTGGTTTATCCTATGAGGCTAATGGACCAGGGAGTGGTGTTGGAAAATTAATAGAAGGCATCATGAATATTGCCATGGTTCAACCACCTGTTGAAGTTAAGTCAACCAGGGAGGGTTACATTGAGGTAAGAATAATGAGGAGTGGTGCTGATTATTTACTCTTCATAATAAATCACTCCTACGGTGATCAACTAGTTAATGTGAGAATTAATGAGAATGTAATTAATGTGGGCAATGCATCAATTAAGGACCTTGTAACTGGTGCATCAATAAGTATTACTAATAATGAGCTTCAGTTAACCCTAAGGGGTAGGCAAGTTGTAGTAGGGCTTGTGTCTATTTAAATGCTTCAAGCATTCAAGGTAACTCAGACGCACTTAAACCCATGGTAAGGATAGATACTTGAACTCATTACTAAACCCACATTCATGGCTATAGATAAATTTGAGTAGCGGGTAAACGGCTTATTAAGCTGATTAAATGAAGTAATTTTCACATTGCCTTTTTAACACTTGAATCTCATGCTCAGAATTTAATAATTGATAATGCTAGGTTACCTGATTAATTTTAGAGTGTAGTGGACCGGCCGGGACTTGAACCCGGGATCTCCCGCGTGCGAGGCTTATGCGGAGCCTAGCCCTCAGGATCATATTTTTACTCAACCACTATTTTTAAGCTTTCCTAAGACTAAGTCAATATTAAATCCTCAGTAACCCGTAGTTAACTGCTAGGTAAATGAAGAAGAATGCCAATAGGAATAGGTCACTTATCGGCATGATTATTTCCACCGCCCAAAGTGTACCAAGGCTAAAGAGTAATGCTGATAACACATACTTAAGATGCGGTAACCTTATCCTGGATATCTGGTCCTTAAGCGCTATGGTTAAAGCCACAACTACAATAGATGCAATGAGTGTTCCAGTTAATGCTGAGAAGTAGCCCTTGGGTATTAATGCTATTAATACTAAGGCAGCCTCAAAGGCCTCAACAGCAGAGACCGTGAAGACTACGGCTAAATCACTCTTCTCCTCCTCAACATTACCCCTCCTAATCCCCTTAAAGTACCTTCTTGCACTTCTAAGCAGCCTGTAACCGAAGTAGAACAGTATTACCGCTGAAACCGCTAGAACATAATCAAGGGGCAGATACACTATATACCTACCCACTGTGAAAGTAGGTACAAGAACCAGTAATACCCCGGCTACAGCGTAAAGCGTTGGTTTAATACCCTTATATATACCTTGGTAAACAGCAGTCACCGCACCAGCCTCAGAAAGCTCAAGCATACTCACCCCCAATGCCGCTAAGAATATACCCACATTCATAATAGTCTTTAAACATGGTGGTTTTAAATTTTAACCCATTGTACCTTAAGGAGAGAATCATTACGCTTTAAACCTTACAATAAGATTCATGTGGTTCAGTGAGAAAACTTAAAAAATCATCCAGGCTTTATAAATGAGGATGAACAGTAGTAGCGTAATCATGATTAGGAACGCCATATTAATTTACCTACTTGGCTCAATACTACTGGTGATTGTCTTCATGTTGTATATAGCTGGTTACGTCATTAATCAATCTCAATCATACTACATTAACCTAGAGAAACCGTTTTATGTGATAATAACCCTTAATTCACTATTAGCCGTAGCAGTGGCTGTATTAGAGTATACTGGGTTCAGGAGATTATCTGAATTAAAGGGAACCTATAGGTTTGGTGCATATGGTGCAATACTTCAATTAATCTCATTACCATTCTCCATAACCGGAGCCATATATTACATTCAAAGCATTGAGAACACGTATAAGGTTAGTAATATATCAGGGTTCACAATGCAGGCGTTACTTGTTAAGGTTAATTCATTAACATACCTAGGTACCGCTGGTTCATTAATTAACCTAATTGGCTGGCTGCTGGTTTTCGCAATACTTCATAAATTAGGTTCTGACCACGGAAACGGCATCGTGAAGACTGGTTCATTAGCAGCCATAATTGGACTGGCACTGGCAATTAGTGTGACTTCATATGTACCTGTGGCTTATACTTCATATAATGCCATTAATGTTGCATCCGTACTAATATTATTCACGTTACTCATTATAGGGGGCTTAATAGCATTCATTGGTATAATAATGCTCCTAATTGGCTTAACATCACTAGCAAAGGTTATTACGCATTAATTCCGTAGGGGCAATTAACGAAAACTTATATTGATTTAATTAATTAAACTCATTAAACATGGTCACCCTCATAACCTTGAGCGAGCCATGGGAATTTTACACGCAGCTAGGGCTCTCACTGAAATTGCCTCCGAGTTACTTAAATTCACTTGGACTCAAGGATAACATTAGTGTACCTAGTGATTCTAAGAACCATTAATGAACCCGTATTAAGTGGAAGAAAAGAGTCCATAATTAAACTGAAATGATTTATAAAGAGCAGTGAATTGCTGCGTAGCATGCCTAAGAGGGTGATTTTTCATGAACTAAAGACCCCTGAGGAGGCTTTAGCAGTAATAAGTGGATTCATTAAGAGGAGTGAAGTGGAGTACGTTAATTTAGAGGACTCATACATGAGAGTTTTAGCGGAGGATGTTTACGCTAAGGTTGATGTACCACCATTCGATAGAGCCACCATGGATGGGTACGCCCTTAGGGCTGAGGACACTTTTGGCGCTGATGAACTACACCCTGTTAAGCTCAGGTTAAGTAACTTAAGTATTAATGCAGGTGACTCCAATTTACCATTAGTTGAGAAGGGGAGTGCAGTGGAGATTGCGACAGGTGCTCCATTACCCCCAGGGTCTAATGCAGTGGTGCCTGTCGAGTACACTAAGGTTGATGATGGAACATTAACAATCTATAGGTCAGTAACACCTATGGATAACGTAATGTCAGCCGGCTCAGACATAATGATGGGGGAGTTGATTCTTAGAAGATGCACATTAATTAAGGAGAGGGAGGTTGGTGTATTGGCTGCAGTGGGCATTGATAAGGTGCCTGTATTTAAAAGGCCTAGGGTTGCCATAATATCAAGCGGAAATGAACTGGTTAAGCCAGGTTCACTCTTAAGCATGGGTAAGATATATGATATAAACACTTACACTATTGCCCACGGCGTCAGGGAGGCTGGGGGTGAACCATTGTTAATGGGTATTGTTAAGGATGATGAAGCAGAGATGGAGGGGATTATTAGGGATGCCTTAAGCAAGGCTGACCTAGTCCTACTCTCAGGGGGTACGTCAGCTGGTGCATTAGATATAAGCTACAGGGTACTTGATAGAATTGGTCCACCTGGTGTAATTGTTCACGGCCTTAATGTTAAGCCGGGGAAGCCAACCGTTGTCGCCGTTAGTAAGGAGGGCAAACTTGTAGTTGGCCTACCTGGTTACCCAAGTAGCGCATTAATGATATTCAATATAATTGTTAAACCAATCCTAGCTAAGATGCAGTGCCTAAGCCTAACCCAGCCGGTCATTAGGGCTCAAATGGCTATTAGGGTTGAGGGGGCGAGGGGAAGGAGGGGCCTTAACCCAGTTAGCCTAGTTGAGACTGAGAGTGGTGTTAAGGCATACCCTCTACCAGCTGAGTCAGGTGCAATAACAACCTTAGCCTACGCTGAGGGTTACATTGAGATTCCTGAAAATAGGGAATTCCTGGAGGAGGGGGAGTGGGTTAACGTTAGGTTGTTTACCCATCAGTATAAGCCAGCTAACTTATACATAATGGGTAGTCACGACGTGGCCTTAGACTCATCATTAATACCATTACTACCTGATTGGATTACAGCTAAGGTCATTAACATAGGTTCCCTTGAGGGGCTTAAGGCAGCCATTAGAGGGGAGGCTGATGTAGCTGGTATTCACTTAATAGATGAGGAGACAGGTGAATATAATGAACCATTCGTTAGGAAGTATGGTGAGGGAAAGGTAAGGCTAGTGGCAGGTTACATGAGGGAACAAGGCATAATACTACCTAAGGGTAATCCAAGAGGAATCAGTAGCTTCGAGGATTTAATTAGGCTTAAACTTAGGATTGTGAACAGAAATAAGGGTGCTGGAACAAGATTCCTATTCGATAAGTTGCTTAAGGAGTATGCGTTGAGAAATGGGGTGAGCTTCGAGGAGTTAGCTAAATCAATACCAGGCTACTACCATGAGGCAAGAACACATACAGCCGTAGCCGCCGCTATTGCTCAAGGCAGAGCTGAGGCTGGGGTAGGTATTAGGGCAGCTGCTGAAATGTATGGTCTAGACTTCATACCACTGGCTTGGGAGAGATACGACTTCGCAGTACCTTTAAGTAAGTTAAGTAAAGATAGTGTAAGGGTATTCATAAGTGTACTTAAGGATGAGGAGTTTAAGAGGAGATTAAGCTCAATACCGGGTTACAAGACACTAAGTAACACCGGTGAATTCATAATTTAACCATAGATTACTACTCAGTGAAAGGTCTCTTACCGTTTTCACTCTCCAGTAACTTAACTTGATGAACAATATGCTCCCTACCCCTTAAGTACGAGAACACCGCCGCCGCAAACGCCATTACAGCGGCTATGTGGTAGGCGTACTCGAAACCCATAGCCATAGCTGGGGCTATGGCGCTTGGGAAGAATGATGGGTGAGTCACAGCGGCGTAAATGCTACTAGGTAATTGAATACCAGCTTCACTAAGCATGACTTTTATTGGGTCATAACCCATGAATGCTGCGAATAAGGCATAGGCTGGGGGTATTCTTGATAATGCCGCTACGTCGCTTTGAGGAACACCAGCGTTAATTAACGCCTTACTTAGTGATAATGATAATGATGCCGCTGATCCAGCTAATATGAGTGTTAGGAATACTGCGAAACTCATTAATAACCCTATGTTCTGCATGCTTGCCCTTAACCCAGATGCCGCTGACCTATCCTCCTGGGGTACTGAACTCATTATTGAGACTAAGTTAGGGGACTGGAATAAGCCTGAACCAGCACCCATTAGGAGTAAGTCGGCTGCGAATAGAGTGTAATTAAAGTTCATTGAAAGCGTAGTCAGCAGCTCGAAGCTAATCCCCAGTAGTATTGCACCGATTGTTGAAACAACCCTGGCTCCAAACCTATTAATTAATCTACCACCCAATGGGGCAAATATGGCATTAGCCACACTACTCGGTATTAGGTATATGCCAGCCAATAGTGGCGTTTCAGAGTAAGGTACTCCATGCATTGGGAGGTATATTGCCTGCAGTAGTAGTGATAAAACGAATACGTTTGCACCTTGAGCTAGGAACAGGAATAATGCACTTAATACACCGAACGTGAATGGCCTTATCTTAAATAAGTTAATCCTAAGTATAGGCTCCTTAATCCTCATTTCAATCGGTATCAGTAAAGCCAGGAGCAGTAATCCACCACCTATTAGTCCCCATACGGTTGGATTCCCCCAACTCATTGATGAGTTCCCCGAAGGCAGCATACCGAATGTTATGCCTAGAAGGAGAAGGACAAGTGATGCAGCAAGCATTGATGCACCTATGTAATCAACCTTAACCTTCTTAATGCCTAACGGTAACTTATATACCGTTAAGTAAGCCCATATGGTACTGATTATGCCTATTGGCGTATTAATTAGGAAAACCAGCCTCCAGTTAATTACAGCTAATACACCGCCTATAACTAGGCCTATTATGCTACCTGCACTGAAGGCTATGCTGACAATACCCATAGCGACACCCCTCCTGTGGGGTGGGTAGACGTCGGTTATTATTGCGGCACTATTCGTAAACATCATGGATCCACCTAAGCCTTGAATAAACCTGTAAGCAATCATCTGTAATGCTGCCACTAATCCATATCCTGGCACTAAGCCTAGTAGCGTTGAGAGTATTGTGAATACTGCATCACCTATCGTGAACATTCTACCCCTACCATACATGTCGGATAACCTACCCACTATTGGTACAGCCACAGCAACCATTAATGGGTATGAGAACATTAACCAAAGCATTGATGTAAAGCCAAGTGGTGACATTGGATCAACACCAATACCCCTTAATACATCAGGTAACGCTATTATTATTGCTGACATAGTCATTGAAGCCATTAATGATCCCAGGAATGAGTTAACCAGGATTGCCCTCCTCCTCTCCTCACTAATTAGCTCCGATGGCTCATTAGACATATAATTACCGCTTAACACCCTATCGCTTAAAAACCCTTCCCTCAATCTAATAATGCCCTATATAGGGTTAAACATAGTTGAGAAGCGGAATGTGAATGGGTATTGGTAGTAACGTAGTCAATGGTTTAAGCCTCTTAGCTACGTAACCCATTGGTCCACCTAAGATTAACCTAACCCCATCCCTTTCACTTAATTCAATGTAATTCCCACTCCCCTCACTTGAAGTAACCTCCACTGAACCACCCCTTACGAATACCGTGGCCTTATCAAGCTCATTGTTGAATCTAAGCCCTAGGGTAACTTCATAATCCTTTAATCCACGTTCCTGAGCCCTACTACTTAACAATGGTTCGAAACTCTTGAGTAATGCATAAACATTATTTATTCTAAATACCCCTTCAGGAAGGGTTACATAGTATGAGGTTACTTTAAGTAATTCCCCAAGTCTAGCCTCATCATATGCATTAACGTGAACCACAGCCTCATTAACTGATGCAGCCTTCATGAACCCACTCACCAACTCCGCCTCACGATTACTTAAGGAAGCCACCTCAACTATATTGGGCCTACTTAAGACTCCCCTTGCCGCACCACTTCCCTGGCTAATTACATAACCATCATCACTAACCCAAATCCTCAATGGTGGTTCACCTAATGATGCTGGATCCAGGCTTTCATAACTCTTATAGCATTCCCACCTTCTCTCAACCCTTATTGGTATTGATTCATAGTGTCTTCTCATTAATGGAACCGCATCATCCCACTTAACTTCACTAACTTCAATGGGCTTAATTCCTGACTTGGATACTGAACGTGAAGTAATGTATAATGCCTGCTTTTGACCAGCAACCTCCCACCCGAAGGCACCGTACCTTTGCCTATCACCCCAAAGCACTGATAATGGTATTCCCTCCTTCTTCATTACATTAATTACATGATTAAGTAAAGCAGACATATAACCCTTCCCCCTCTCCTCGGGTAATGTGGCAACACCCCCAATGCCACCCATTATGATACTGACACCGAAGCTAATGGCCTTCATTTTAAATAAACCAATGTGGGAAACCAATTTACCGTTATCCTCAATAACATAGAATGATGATAAATCCCTACACGCATCACTATAAATATAAGGGTAATGCCTAGGGAAGAAACCACTTGGGAAACCGTAACTCCTTTCAAGTAGTCTCATGAATTCATCCCACTCCTCCTCCTTAACATTCCTAATAATCATTAACCTACAGTAAGCGTACCCGCGGTTTTAAATTAATGCCACATTACCTAATGACGATTACCTTCATCACTTAGGGTAAGCATAATCAATATCATAATCATTAATAATGATAATACAGGAAACACCAGGTACATTACCGTTAAGGTACCTATACTCACTTCATTACCCCACAGTACCTTAATTGTTAATGAACCATTAATTATCAATGTAGCTTCAGGATACTTAACTAGCGTACCATTGTTAAGTAAGTAGCCTCTAAACACCATTAAACCCAAGTACCTTGGTTCCTTAAGTTTAAGCACATACCCCT
This sequence comes from Caldivirga maquilingensis IC-167, assembly GCF_000018305.1. Lineage (NCBI taxonomy): Archaea > Thermoproteati > Thermoproteota > Thermoprotei > Thermoproteales > Thermoproteaceae > Caldivirga > Caldivirga maquilingensis. The sequence goes on from NC_009954.1 coordinate 103,039, forward strand.
TAGGATACCAATACACTAACGGCGTCTCATTCCCGCTTAACCCAATTAACTTCACTTCAAATAATTGATTATAAATTACCCTTACCTCAGTTGGCCCATTAACAATAATAGTTACGCTACTTGAATTAATAATACGCGTCTCATTAATCACGAATTCAATGCGTTTAATTACTGATGAATTACCGGTAATTAATCTACCTAGGGTTAGATTAAGCATGTATCCTTTAGGAACCATTATAAATTCCGATCCATTAATTAATGATATGAAGACAGGCACATAGTAGTATAATGGTCCAGGGTATTCGTAGGCGCTGCCAGTAATCTGAACGTTAACACCATTACTCACTAGGGCTGATGCATTAGCTACAGCCTCACCTGTTAATGTACCAATACCCCACGTGTACGGTGCCGGGTAATATGATTCATTAACCCTATGAAGTAACGTGAAGGTTGCATTAACACTTTTAACCACAGCCCATATTCCACACACTGGCCCAGTTAACACTAACTCAGTGTCAATAGGTATACCAAATTCAACGTAACTTGAACCATTAACGATGATGCTTGGTTTACCTGCATTAATCAATGTAACGTTATCAAACCATATTAATGACCCTTGAACACCATAACCGAAGCTTAAGTGAGCTGAATTAACCCCACTAACCATTATGGCTAACGTTAAGTTAAAGGGTGTTTTTAATTCACCTATAACCCTACTGTACGCGTAGTATTGTTGACCATTGAAGTCGCCTATGGATCCCAGACCCATTACATTACTTAAGGTGGCGTTGAGTGATGTTATGTTCCACACATTATCAACAATTGATGCTGCAGTTCCATTAAGTATAACAACATCTTGAACTATATAGTATCCGTCACCGGCCTTTACTATTGAATTCAATTGAATATCAGCATAATCATCACCAGCCTTAACCCCGCAATCACCCCTAACATCAGTTACATTAAGACTCCTAATGAAGGCTACACCCAATACTTCACTTGTTTCATAGGAGTAAGCCAATAATGGTTCACCATAATATAACGCCACACCGTAGTCAGCAACCCCAATTGGGTTATAGGAGTAGAATGCTTCACTGGAACTATTATATTGAAACATGTAGAATAAGTAAACTGAGTAATTATTATGATTAATGAATAATACACGCGACTCACCCTGCTTAATGACTAGTGAAGCACTGCCATTAACCACATGAACCATGTTATGAATCATAACTACTAATGATGAATTAGCCACCATATAGAGCACCCCCGGTCCATTAAGGTAGATTACGTATGATGAATTAGGATTAATTAATAAACCGTACATGGGCATTCCTGAACCAATAGTCATATTAAAGGATACTGGGGTCACGTTAACCAACTGAGGTTGCATTAATGCTGCAATAAATAGCGCCAGCATTATCATTACTAACCATGCTAGGTTGTGTTTAAATTACTTTAATGCTTAGTGGTAAGCGGTAACACGACTTCATTAAAGTATTTAATAATATCCCTTAATGCCGGTGACTCACTTGGCGATAATTTAAGAACCTCAACCTCCATTGCCTGCCTAGTAACGTAAAGTAATTTATCGTAGGCCACAGTGTATGGCTTAATCCCAGTAATCTCCTCAACCACTTTAACCCACTCCTTACCTGTTGTTGGATCCACAGGGTACTTGTAATCAAACATATTCAGTATTGGCGGTAGTATAGTTGCATTGCTCTTAATTCCCTTAATGAAGCCCACTATTGATGATAAGGACTCAATGGAACTATGGTCAACTGTGGTAACTGGTATTACGTACGTTGATTCACTTAATATAGGTTCCAGGAATTGCCTAGTGAAGCCCACTGAGGGTGTATCAATCACCATCATTATTGGCTTCAAGTACTCCATAATAACCCTTATTATGTACCTTAATTTAAATAATGGTAAACCCTCAACTATACTACCTGGCACTGAGAAAACCAGTCTCATCTCCTCATTACCAATAACCCATGATTTAAGGTAAAGCGCGTAAAGCGGGTTATTTATCTTACCTGTTAAGTAATCTGAGAGGGTGTAATTAACCTTAGTTAATGAGCCTAGTAAAACCTTAGACGCCGAGCCATTATCAACACCTAGGTCAAGAAGCACAACCGGGTATGGTGATGAACCCCTAAGTCTATATGCCGCTAATGTAGCCGTATTAACGGCTATAGTAGTCTTACCAGTACCACCCTTAGAACCACTGACGACAGTTATAATAATCGTCAATACTCCTCACCCGGCTTCCTAATACCCCTATTCTTAATGTCATTCGGCCCAGGTTCACTTGGGGTCTTATTACTCTCATTACTCTTACCCTTAGGTGAAATGAAGGCGCTTAACACCAGTATTATTATACCTGCACCATAGACTATTGGGCCAATTATTGCGTAACCCAGCATTGATACTGCGTATCCAATTATATTAAGCACTGCACCAATCATGAGCATTATCCTAGCATCCATAATTAAACATAGGCATCTGGTATTAAAAAATTATCTTTAATAAATCTAGAAGCCGTATGCGTATTAGGCGAAGCCTGTTATGAACTTACCTGGATTCAACTTCAACCAATCCTTAGCATCCATCTTAAGATTCTTCTCAATCCTGTCCCTATGGAAGTTGTTAAGGGTGCAGAACGGTATTATTCTCCCATCAGGCACCGCGTAATGTATGTCGCATCTTTGTATGCGTTGAACATCAAAGTTCATAGTATCCATGAAGTGCATTATACCTATCCCTATTATGTTGAACATGAATTTGCCTAATGCATCGTAACTCTTCTTAACTATCACATCCTGAAGCAGATCCTTCACTGCTTTATGCTTAACGTACTTAAGTAACTTAAGCGTCTTAAGACTACCAATGGCCCTATGGACACCTCCCTTAACTGCCTCATTGTATATCCTCCATATTTCAGCCTCAAATCCATCAACATCAACAAGCTTAGTTATTGGAACAATATCCTTAGCATCCTCATCATAGTATATGAATGTTGATGCACCGCAAACTGGGTTATTCGTAAACAGCGGCTTCGGTGAATTTGTAAGTACTTCAACTAACTTACCTAAGGCCACGGGCCAATTAACCGGCCTCCAATCCCACCTACTTATCTTACCACCGGTCTGCTTCTCAGTCTCAATTATGACGTCGGGTATTGTTATTCTATACTGCCTTAACTCCTCAGGTGAATACTCCTTAGCCCTACCTGAGAATGACACAGGCTGCACATTAACCCATCTAACTACATCCCTGTTCTTAACTGCGAAGTCAAGTATCTTACCAATATCCTTCTCATTATAGTTCTTCGCCATGGTGACCACCAGTACGATGGATCTATGGCCAAGTTTCCTGGCATTATCAATAACCTTCTTCTTTAATTCAGCATAAGCCTTAGGGTCGTATAGCCTATGCCTCCACACACCCTTATTGTTAGGATCAATAGTATCGAACTGAAGGTATATTGTTGATACACCGGCATCAAGCAATGCCTTATAGTAGTTAATGTCATTAGCTATCCTAATACCATTAGTGTTAACCTCAACATGATCAAAGCCAAGCTTCTTAGCCATCCTAACTATCTCCGGTAAATCATTCCTAACCGTTGGTTCACCACCACTTAATTGAAGCGCATTAGGTGCCCACGGTCCCTGACTCCTCAGTATCCTCATCATGCGTTCAATATCGGCTAACGATGGTTCATACACGTAACCAGCTACACCGGCGTTAGCGAAGCATACTGGACACTTCATGTTACACCTATTAGTTACATCAATTATGGATAATACAGTATTAGTCTTATGCACTGGGCATAGGCCGCAGCCGAATGGGCAACCACCAGCTTCCTCATAATACACCACGTCGGTATTGGGGTTAGCAACACCCTTACCTATGTAGTTTGGGTCATCCCATTGCAGGAAGTAGTAGTACATTTCAGCGTCACCCCAGTAGATGTCTAGGAATTGGCCGTGCTCTGGGCAAGTTTTCTTAAGCCAAATTATGTTATTATGCTCATACACAACCATTGGTACTTGCTTATTGCAGACTGGGCAAACTGATGTTGATAACTTAATTATCCTAGATGGTTCAGGTAGGTTGAACTTCTTCTTATACATTGTCTGAAGGTTCTGGTCATTGATCATCCTAGTGAACGTCTTAGGGAGCCTGAAGCGGCTTAGATCGACGAGGGGTTTAGCCGTGGACTCCTCTATGGTTTTCCCGACTACTAGTTCCTGCATTAACTGAATCAAGTTCTGGGTTATTAATAAGCTTTACACACTATTAATACTCTGAGAAGTGTCACTTATTGCTAATGAGTGGTGGCGTTATTTTGTTGAATAAATCATTATTGATTACCTCAGCCATTATGTACATTGCATGCGACCAAGCCAGGGGTATTGCAGAGATGGGTCTTCCTGAATCCTTATCAACCTGCTCAGGGAGCATACCAGTACTAGTACTGTGGGTTAAAGCCCATTTTATTAATTCATTGGCCTTATCAACATTACCAGCCAGTTTATGGTATATTGCAAGCCAAAGGGTTGTTATTATCCATGGGTTACCACCGTAGTACTTATCCTCAGGATTCCTGCCCACGCCACCAACCTTATACTTAAACGTCTTCTCAATGGTTTCAGCATTCATCTTCACCCTGTCATCATTCACGTTAACCATATTGAATGGGAAAACTAAGCCAAGCGTTGCTGAATCGGGTATATTGAATCTTGGTTTAATTATTTTGATGAAGAAACTACCATTCCATGCCTGATTAAGTGTAGTTGAACGAATAACTGAAGCATACCTACCCCACTCCACAGCCCTATTTCTATCACCTATTTCACCGGCTAAGTATGATGCCGATGATAAAGCGGCGTACACTGAGGCATTGGTGTAAGTATGAACACCTAAGTGCTCCTCCCAGGGCCCAACGGTGGGTGTTGTTAAACCATCATCACTTACGTTAGCCGCCAAATACTCAGCAGCCTTCCTAACCATTACCCACGCATTCTTTAGAAACTGCCTATCTAGAGTTAACTTAAAGTGAACGTAGGTTGCAAGCACCACTGAGGCTGTTTCATCTATTTGAAAGGACCATGATGGCGCCTTAAGTCCAGGCTCAGCGTAGTACCTTTGGTAGAAGGCCCCGTTCTCCCCCTGTGACTTAACCACCCAATTAATGAATTTAAAGGCTTCATCATGGTAACCAAGAATATCCAACGCCATAGCTGAGTAAGCCGCATCCCTGGGCCAGCAATACCTGTAATCAGGCCATAATGTTGGTGCCGCTATGAAAGCTCCCTCTGAGTCTTGAAGCATCTTAATTACGTACGCTGAGTGCTTAATCATTTCCTCACTAATAACTCCATTTAACTTAATCTTATTAATCCAACCCTCCCAATGCTCAGCAACGCTATGGCTTAAGATGTAGCAATCCATTGATTTAATCTTGGCTAATTCCCTTAATGCAGCCTCCTCGCTCTTATCTAGGATAAAGTAAATGGTTAATGTCTCATTATCCCTAAGCCTCCACAGTAATGCGAAGTTAACTCCCCTGAAGCCCTCATATATGCTTAGTTTATTCATGTTGAGTCTACCATCGTAGGCGTCAGTGAACGCATCTGAGTCGGCGCCTAATTGACCAATCTGATACTCATTAGGTATCCTATCACCTGAGACCACTAGGGTGAGTCCCCTCTTATAGTCTACTATGGCGCCATACCTCTCATCAAAGTAAGCTGCATCAGCATTGTGGGTTTCCCATAATTGAGGTGAAGTATAGTATATGAAGCTGAATTCACCCGGTATACTGAATTCAAACCTCCTAATAAGTACACTTTCACTATGGAGTACGAAGTCCATTACCTTAACCGAAGCATCCCCACTCTTGAACACGGTCTCCAAGATCCCTGGGGCAGCATACCTCTGTTTAATATCACTCCAATCCGTTAACCAACTGAAGTAGCCCCTCCTATATATTCCAGGTAATGAGGAGTGAATGTTCTGTGGAAATGACTTCGTTGGGTAAAACAAGTACCTTAACTCCCCTCTACCGCCAATAACAGCAAGCATACTATCATTACCTACAATACTCTGCTCATAAACCGTCTCCGTCATTAGTTAACTATTTAGGTGTAAGCTTATTAAATGTTGTATACGTTACGGATTCACGTACGCACTAACTATGGGTAATTCCCATGCATCATTCAATGAATTAGAATGATTAAGGCATCATCACTCCTCATTGAGCTAAAAGTTTATTAAGCTGCGTGTGTAAAATATTTAGTAGAGGTGGTGGAGTATTGTAATATATGTATCGCCAGATGCTAAATCTGCGGAGCAGACAACACCGCAGATGGAGCTTAAGAAGCTTATGCTTAGTGAGCTTATAGATGGAGAAATGATTGTTGGAGCAGCCATAATAGACTCTAATAATATTCCAATAATACATCATTTACCAACAACATTAACATTAAAATCCCTTAGAAACGTCATGAGCCTCCTAGAGATTGCTCAAAGATCTCGAAAGCTTTCCGATGATCTCCTTGGTCCCTTCAACTATATCCTCATAAAATACGCTAATTTTAAAATCGCCTTCTTCAACATGACTGATAAGGGTTGGTTAATAGTTTTCGTGAACCCTGTTTGGCATGTTGAGAATGCCATGCCTAAGATTAGGCAGTTCATGGTTAAAGCATATAAGTTAATATAGTGTTTTAAATCTTAAGAATTAATCGCATTCCCTTATTTAAATCAGTTTACCTTACCTAATCAATGCAGCTAATATGGCCTTAGCCGTGTGAAGCCTATTCTCAGCCTGCTGCCACACAACACTTTTAGATGAGTCAATTACATCATCAGTGACCTCAAGACCCCTATGGGCTGGTAGACAATGCATGAATACTGCGTTCTCCCCTGCAATATTCATTAAACCTTGGTTTACTTGATATGGTTTAAGCAGCTTCATTCTCTCCTCAGCCTCCTTCTCCATACCCATTGATACCCATACATCAGTGTACACTGCATCAACACCCTTAACCCCCTCCTCAATGGTTTCCGTAACAGTGAGTACTGCACCTGTTCTTTTACCTAAATCCTCAGCATCCTCAATGTACCTTCTACTTGGCCAGTACCTCTTAGGGGATACTATCCTAATATCCCATCCTAACCTGGCTCCTATTGCAATTAGGCTATGGGCCATGTTATTATCCCCATCACCTACGAAGGCTAATTTAATGCCATTAACCTTACCTTTAACCTCCCATAACGTTAACGCATCCGCAAGCACCTGGGTTGGGTGGCATTCATCACTTAGGGCATTCACAACAGGTACTTGGGAGTGCTGGGTGAGTTTGATTAATGTTGAGTGGTTGAAGACCCTGGCTACTATACCGTCAACAATCCTTGAAACAACCCTAGCAGTATCCTCAACAGTCTCCCCCCTACCTAACTGAAGCTCCTGGGGATTACTGTAAATAGTCTTCATGCCGAGTTGCCAAGCAGCAGTTTCAAAACTAATCCTTGTCCTTGTACTAGGCTTCTCAAATACCATGAGTAGCGTCTTACCCTGGTGGACACCAATGTACCTTTCACCCAAGTAATACCTCTCCTTCATATTTTTAGACAGATTAAGCAGCATTAATACCTCCTGTGGAGTGTAGTCAAGCCAACTGAGTAGGCTCCTACCCCTTAATTGATTCAACATGCTTTATTAAATCCACCCACACTATTAAGTATTATTCCTTAACGCCTACGGTATGACTTCAGTGGAGTCCAGGATTGGGTCATAGTATAGGTCGCTTAATTTAACCACACCCTTATTCACTAATTCCTTAACCTCAGGCCCAATCTCAAGTATGGTTCTTATAGTCTCCTTAGTAACGTAATCAACAGTCAATACACCATCTAAACCCCAATACTCCTCACCCTCCTTAATGGCGTATAGGCACCTACCACCACAGTACTGCCTATACTCGCATGTCTTACACATTTCAGGTAACTGAGACTCAATATCAATTAAATTGAAGCCAACGTTAACATTACCTAATACTGCCCAATTCTCATGAACAGCAATTGGACATGATAAAATCCTGCCATCAGTGGAGATGGCGATTGATCTATACCCTGCACCACAGGGTGGTCCCCTGTATGGTTTATGTAAGTATGCTGTTAAAACCCCAAGTATGGGCACTATGCCAATGACCCTACCTTCCCTTAGGTTACTTAGAAATAATTCAACAAGCTTCCTCACCCCAGGTAGGTAATTTGACTTAGCCCACGTTAATACATCCCACTTACCATCCCATATAACGTCCAGTTGCCAGTGAACCAGGTTGAAGCCGATATTAAGTAAATGCGTTACATCAATATATATGTCCGTTAACCGTGTCACAGCCATTCTAGCTATTAACCTATTAACCCCAATAGACTTAAGCCTCATTAAGGCCTTAATCACACGATCATATGCACCAAAGCCTCTATGGGCATCAGTAACCTCTCTCCTACCATCTATTGATAAGAGAACAACACTCATTCTCCTCCAGTACTCATTGGGCAGTAATTCAGTTAATGTTCCATTAGTTTGAATCCCCCATCTACTAGCCTTAACATTATCCATCATCCACATTATGAAGCGTGGATTAAGCAGCGGTTCCCCGCCATAGAATATTACTGTGGCATTATTATCCTTCTCAATTAACTCCTTCAACTTAACTGGATTATAATTAATCCTCCAAGGCACCACCTTTGGGTTAAAGGAACCACCGCAGTAACTGCACCTTAAGTTGCATGCACCTGTGGTGAATACTAGCCAAAGCATCATCGGCGGAGCACATTAGTGTATATAAATCTTAATGAGGCTGTATTAAATTAAGTGAAATAATTAATAATGCATTATTCCCATTACCGAAATTAATCATGAATGCTGCTCAATCATTTCCAGTAATTCCTTATCCATGTATTGCCTCATCACATTCAATACAATCAATGATAATTCATCATCATTAACCTCCCCATTCAATATCACCCTCACGCTTATTAATTCCCTTAACCCATCATGCTCATGACCAATCATCTCAACCACATGATTACCCATGTTAACCCTACTATACACTAGGGAGCCAGCCCAACCCAACTCAATTCTCTCTCCTGATGCAGGGTATTGGGGGGAGTAGATGTCTAGGGAAATTACGTTATCCACAATTCTACCAACCTCAATCCCATTAACAACTATGACCCTCCCCCACTCCTCGCTCTTAAACTCAACCTTCACGTTTAACCTAGGTTGAGTAGGTTTTTTAAGGGATATTGAGTTAACCTCATGGTGGTTAATTCATTCGAATTACTGCATCCTAAGGTTAAGGAGGCTGTTAAGGAATTGGGTTATGAGAAGCCCACTAAGGTTCAGGAGTTAGCCATACCCATAGTTTTAACAGGTGAACATACGTTAATATCATCACCCACTGGTACAGGGAAGACTGAGGCGGCGCTACTGCCTGTCTTATCAATGATGCTTAACTCCGGGGTGAGGGAGGGGATAAGGATTCTCTACATTACGCCGGCTAAGTCGCTTAATAGGGATTTAGAGCAGAGGATACGTAGGCTAAGTAGCTTACTTGGCTTAACCATAGCTGTAAGGCATGGAGACACCACAAGCAGTGAGAGGAGTAGGCAGAGGAGGAATCCGCCTCAAATACTCATAACAACACCTGAAACACTCCAGATACTATTGGTTTCACCAGTAATGAGGAATTGGCTTAGGGGTGTTGGCTGGGTCATAATTGATGAGGTTCATGAACTCCTCGGTAGCAAGAGGGGGGTTCAATTAGCCGTTGGCCTTGAGAGACTGGTGGAGCTGGCTGGTGAGTTTCAGAGGATTGCACTATCAGCAACAATAGGTGACCTGGAGCTTGCATCATCATTAGTGGGTGGGGTTGGGAGGGGGGTGAGGATTGTTAATGTTAATGATGTTTCAAGAACCATGGAGTTAACAATACATTACCTAAGGCCCGATAGTGATATTGAGGAGGCAGCAAGGAGAATCAGTGAGGTAGTTAATAGGTATGGGGGCTCGGTACTCCTCTTCACTAACACTAGGGATATGGCTGAGCTGCTGGGTACTGAATTGAAGAAGGTCATTAACGGTGTGGAGGTTTACCATGGATCCCTAAGCAGGGAGAGGAGGGAGACCGTGGAGGAGGGGCTTAGGAATGGTGAGGTTAAGGTTGTTGTATCCACATCAAGTCTTGAATTAGGCATAGACATAGGTAGTATTGAGGCAGTAATCCAGTACATGAGTCCTAAGCAGAGTGATAGGTTAATTCAGAGGGTTGGGAGGAGTGGGCATGAGGTTGGTGGGGTTGCTAAGGGCCATGTATTCACTGTAACGCCTGATGATTACCTTGAGTCACTGGTACTGGCTAGAAGGGCTATTGAGGGTGAACTTGAGGGTGATTACCCATACCACGCGGGGGCAATGGATGTGCTGCTTCATCAATTAGCAGGCATAATACTAGACCACGGGGGCTCAGTTACGGTGAATGATGCGTATAGGATCATTAAGAGGGCACACCCCTACTCCTCGCTACAGTTAAGTGACTTAATGAGGCTTATTGAATTCTCCTCAAGGGAATTGAAGCTAATAGGTAATTACGATGGTGTCTTAAGGAATAGGAGGGGGTTGAGGATTTACTACCTCCAGAATGTGTCAATGATACCTGATGAAAGGAGGTTTAAGGCTGTTAACTACATGGATAAGTCAACCATAGGTGAACTTGATGAAGACTTCGCATTAACACTGGAGCAGAATAAGGTAATAGTACTAGCTGGTAGATTATGGAGGGTTTTAACCATTGATAAGGATGAGGGGGTTATTACACTGGATGAATTGAGGAGCGGTGAAGGTGAGTTACCTGAGTGGATTGGTGATGAAATACCAGTATCCTATGAGGTTGCCCAGGAGGTTTGCAGGTTGAGGAGGAGATTACTGGCAGGTGGTTCCTTAAGCAGCTTCAATAGGATTAAGTTAATGAACATTAATGAACTCCTTGAGGATGTTAGGGAATTATCAAGTGACTTAAGGGGTAAGTACCCTGATGTTAATGAAACGTTAATCGAGTACTCAAGTAACTTAATAGTGATTCACTCCTGCCTAGGCACTAAGGGTAATGAGGCACTTGGCCTTTATTTAACAGGATACTTAACTGGCAGGCTTGCCCTCTCAATATCATATGTTAGGGATCCCTATAGGGTTATTATAAAAACCCCTAGGCCAATTAACCCGGAGATTATAAGGAGGGCGCTTCAGGAGGATGTTGATACTGTTGAGGAGACCTTGAGGAATGTTATTAAGAATAGTAACCTTTATAGGTATAGGTTTATTCACGTTGCCAGGAGAATGGGGGTATTACCTAAGGGTACTATTGATGTCAATGTTGATAGGTTAACTAAAGTCTATAATGAGTCTGTACTGGATAATGAGGTAATTAATGAGATTGAGGTGGATAAGCTTGACTTAGATGCATTGAGACGCTTCATAAACGGTATTAAGGATGGGGTAATTAAGCTAAACTTCCTAGCTAGGAAGCCCTCTAAACTAGCCCTAATGGTAATGGGTGGCTTAGGCACTAGGTCGATTATAACTGATGAAGTACCCAGGAACATAATCATTGATTCAGTTAAGAAGAGGATCATGAATAAGGAAGTAACCCTCCTATGCTTAAGGTGCGGATGGCATTTAACAGGCAAGGTGAGTAACATAATTAATATGGAACTTAAGTGCCCAAAATGCGGCATGAAGACCCTAACCATGTTGAAGCACAGGGATGAGGATATTAATAAGGCCATTAAGCTAATAACAAGAGCCAGGAGGGGGTTACAGCTTACTACTGATGAGGAGGAGTACCTTAGTGAACTCAGGGAGAGGGCTAGGGTAATAATGGATCATGGCTACAGGGGTTTAATAGCACTCTCAGCCTACGGTGTTGGTACAGCCACTGTTAAGAGGATTCTAAGTAATATCACTAATGATGATGAATTATTCTTAAACATACTTGAGGCGGAGAGGGAGTATGTGAGGACGAAGGCATTCTGGGCTGATTAATAGCCTTAATAAATTACGGGTGTCTTAACCCACAGTTACTTAACGCCATCCTCAGTCCAAAACCGGCATGATTTACTATTCCTGTAAGAATATGTGAATACTTTAAATAATTATGTTGTGCATCTTCAATTATTACGCTATTATGGAGAAATATTTATATCCGAATAATGCTTAACAGTATTATGGTAACTACAGTGGTTAAAAGAGATGGTACTGAGGAACCCTTCATAGTGGAGAAGATTGTTGTTAGCATACTTAAAACTGGGGCTCCCTTGGATAAGGCTAGGGAAATAGCTAAACGGATTGAGTGTAATTTCATTAATGTTGATAAAGTATCAGCCAAGGATTTAACAAAGGCCATACTAACGGAGTTAAGAAAGGCTAATGAGGAGTGGTATAGGAATTGGATTGTTTTCGATAGGGCTGTTAAAAGGAGGGCAACTGAGAAGGAGATTGAGACCTAGGCGTTTAGGGCATTTAATTTAAATTTAAATTAACCTATTAACTCAATCTCAACCTTAACATCCTCAGGTATTCTAAGCCTCATTAACTGCCTAAGGGCCCTCTCATCAGCATCCATGTCCACAACCCTCTTATGTATCCTCATTTCCCAATGATCATAAGTATGGTAACCTTGACCACTTGGAGCCCTCCTCACAGTTACCATAAGCCGCCTAGTGGGTAATGGTATTGGTCCCCTAACTTTAATCCCAAGCTTCTTAGCTATCCCAGTAATATCCCTAGCTAATCCATCAACCGAATCAGTGTTAGTCCCCCAAATCCTAATTCTCACAATCCTAGGCACAGGCCACTGATAGGAAACCCCTTTAAAACATTTCTGAACACTAAGACATGACACCTACAACATGAGGCATAGCCTATTTTAACTCATCAATAATATTAAACTATTTAACTGTGTTCACGACTCAGCTTTAGGTGCATTATATTAATTACCTTTAATGAGAATACGTAAGCAATGTGAAGCAATAATGGGGTTAAAGTAATTTAAACACACGTAAAGTTAACTAAGACACCTTGAACAATTGTAATAGGAATACATCATAGGGAATAAAATTAATTAAACTTAAACAAGCTTAAACCAGTGGAGTGGGTTAAGGAATTCTTCATAAGGAACGCTGAACTTTACGTAAGGGTATTAAGCAGTGAAGCAATGTTAAGGGAAGGTGAGGATACTGCAGTTAAGCTTAGTGATTATTTAAGTAGAAGGGGGTTAAGGAACTGCAAGATACTGGATGTTGGAAGCGGAGTAGGGAGAGTGGCTATACCTCTAGCTAAGTTAGGCTTTAAAGTAATAGGTATAGATATATCACAAGACTTCATTAATGAAGCCATTAAGAGAGCCACCAGGGAGGGGGTTAATGATAATGTGGTTTTCCTACTGGGAGATGCCAGGGAATTAAGCAGTGTTATTAGGCATTACGCCCCCTTTAACGTTACCTTATTCATGTTCACAACAGTAATAGGTTACTATGATTATGAAACGGACCTCTCAATACTTAGGCAAGTACACGATGTTTCAGGGCCTGGTTCATTATTAATAATTGATACTGTTGATAAGGAGTATTACATTAATAATGCCGGTAAAAGCATTGTTAATGAGATTGGAGACCACTTAATCATACAAAGATTTAAACTAGATCAAGAATTAAAGAATGTTAAAGTATATTGGAGCTACTACATTAGGGACAAGGACAAGTACACCCTCAAACTCATCACTAATACTCAATTATCACTAAGAATATATTCAATAAGTGAGTTAAGGGAATTAGCCTCAAGAGCAGGCTGGAACCTTATTGAGGCGTACTCAGATATAGGTGAAACACCATATAAACCAGGGGGCAGGCTCCTCGCAGTATTCGCCTATGCTTAAGGTATTATTAATCACGTGAACATTAGTAAACTAGCTAATGAGGGAAAATATTCATAAACCCCCACGCAAGCAAAGCCCAGTAGGGGGCCCGTAGCTCAGCATGGATTAGAGCGGCGGCCTCCTAAGCCGTAGGTCGTGGGTTCAAATCCCACCGGGCCCGCCAGTTTTGTTCAGTTTTCCTTGTTTAATTCTAGTTACGAATCAATGACCTATGGCTTGTCGTGGAGTATTGTTCCGAGGAAGTGATGCGGATTGTTCCATAAACATGGCCTTCAGCATGCAAATACCCATGCAGTACCTAGGTTGATTCCACGCGAGGAGCCACGTGCATGGAGCATCTCCCTACGTTGAATTGATGAGTGATTTAGTAAGTTACCGTTATTTGACCTGTCACTCCATCATATATTAAGATGACGTTACGTAGTATGTCACGGCCAATCAACGCCTTATACTGCTGCGTTGACAGGTCAACCGAGGCGATGGTCATGTTATCGAGTATAATTCTAGCCCTCGGATCTGGTACATTCGAGAATAATACAAGCTTAACTAAATATATGGGTACAGCAACCGTACCACCTGCAGTGGCTAGGTTAATCGTACCATACGGTGGATAGCCAAGTTGATTCAACACACTCCTATCTATAGCAGTTATTAAGGCTCCAGTATCAATTAATGCGGGTACAGTCTTTGCGCCATTAAGGATTATGCCCCTACTTTGGGCGAAGCTCCAAATAACACTTGCTGGTTCAACGTCTATGGTTATTACGGGCCCGTTCATTCTAAGTGCATCAGCAGGCGATGTATTCTGTGCTGCATAATTAATCCTTACTATGGGCATTCACGACACTTGAGCAGAATCAAGGCCTAGCGCATGCGTTGGCGAGAAATACTCCGCCCTCTCCTCCTTAACTTTCTGAATTATGAACATGCCATTAATGCCGTATTTCTCAAGAGCATACTTATAAGCCTCCTCGATACTCTCAAAAATACCCTGCACCTCACCATCCTTAATAACCACGTACTTATCCCTGTACTTAACCAATAACTCAGGTAACTTAGCCTTAAACGCTTCATACTCCTTAATCATCCAATCAGATGCGCTAACGAGAAAAGTCATATTCGCTTAAATTTCAAAACAATTTAAAAAGCTTTTCTTCGAAAACATCCTTATAATTTCATGGTAATCATAGTGCGTCCTCGAATTGACTCCTTATGTTTCAGGCTCCAGCAAATGCTTAATCAATACTCCACAATCCTAGACAATGCATTGTAGGATTATGGAATTTACATGATTCGTAAGGCTCGAATTGTCTATCTAGGTGCTCCTTAACGTAAATACCAACGTTTAATTCACCTCCGCTAACTCTTTCCCCACATCCCTAAAGAATTCATTTACTTCCCTGGCAACCTCGGGTGAGAATGCCTAATCATACTCATCACTCTTAGATAGGTTACTCACATTGAACCTAATGAGTACCTTCCTCTCCCAGAATAATTCAATAACAGCTTTAGAACCTTCCTGTACTAGTTTCAATAGAATGGTAAACCTACCGCCCCCCATCATTGACTCTAATACCGTGTAGCCAAGTATCTTCAGAATCATCGCGTATATCATTAACTGAACAAATAACTTCATTAAATCCCCAATACTTCTTAAAACCTCTTCACCATATAGGAGCTCCATATTCCTCCCCCAAAGTGACATGTACACTCCTACCCTACTGGAGGAGTCCTCAACTATTTCGATAAGCTTACCCTCCCACTTACTTACAATGTTTCCAACCTTAGTGAGTACAGTCTCTGGTCTTGGTTGTACAGAAGCTATGCTGAGCTACATATACATACACGATCAAGGTACGATTCAAATCCTATTCTCCCTTGAAGGGATTAGGGTATTCCTTATAATATTGTTCACTAGGCATATCTATAAGTAGCCCAAGCCTAAACCCAAAGTTCTTCATATAATCTAGAAGCTGCTCTCTACCATCACTTCTCATACCAGGAGCTTTCGCTTCAATTAAGACCTTCCTATACTAGTAGTCAACAAATAATCTATAACCCTCAGCTGTAACCTCTCATGCTTAACCTCCGAACCATTAATCCCGGCTAATACACTATTAATAAATCCCTAACATAGTATTCAGGTTTTTGATAGAGACTCACCCTAACCCACCACTACTCCCAGAGTACCTCTCTTACTAATCTCCACTCTCCTAATAAGATCCCCCAACTAGACTCATCCCTTAAAACCCACCCTATCATATCTGTAATGTATAGACTCAGTACTCTAAGGAATCTCTGCCAGGTAAAGTTAGCTGATGGTGAGCCGGTGTATGTGACCTTGGTTAACATT
This sequence comes from Caldivirga maquilingensis IC-167, assembly GCF_000018305.1. NCBI lineage: Archaea > Thermoproteati > Thermoproteota > Thermoprotei > Thermoproteales > Thermoproteaceae > Caldivirga > Caldivirga maquilingensis. The sequence continues at coordinate 119,410 of NC_009954.1, forward strand.
AGCATAAACCCTCTTTTATCTAGGCTCTTGGCCGGTTAGTCATGAGGGAAAAATGGCTTTCACTGGGAGTTACCTCAGTTATTGATACCTCCAGGTTCTTTGTACGTAATTGTTTAGATCCAGGTTAATTATAAGAATGAGTAGATGACCTGTGGGCTTTACTGCATGTATGGAGACCTAAGGTTGATCAGCAAATACTTGAACGCAGTGGTGAATCCTCCATTACTAGCTGGTGTTGCCCATTGTACCTATCCACATCTACGTAGTCTCAGTATCACCATGGTGTTGAATATGATAAGTAATACAGTTGAGATCAAGGCCACAGGCATTAACCCGTAGAATGCATCAGTGATCGCCCAGTCTATGTCGTATAGGTCGTAGAACAGTAGGGCGATTATAGATGGCTTATAACCCCATACCCTCATTACACGGGCGTAGATTAGGTAGAATGTTATTGATACCACGAACCACCCAAGGAAGTTGATTAATGGTACCCCAAAGAACTGACCCCTAGTTACCCAGTGCCATAGACCAATGGGTCCTGAAAGCAGTGGATCGAAGGTTACGTCAAGGACCACCATACCCAATGCAGACAGTACATAATCACCGTATGCAATCAGCGTGAAGTAGCCCAGGGACGACCAAAGCAATGGTATCAGTATGGGTACTCCATAGACCTTGGGCCCAAGACCCTGGGTGTAGTAATACTTGCCGAAGGGTATTCCGTAGTTGACGCCCAGTAACTCAAAGGCCATGGATACAAGGAATGTAATCACTAAAAATGTAAAGGCCCTTCTAGCCTCCATATTCATTATTGAATGTGCTAGGTAGATAATTATTAAGTAGAGGGGGGATGCTATGAAACCCACAACTAAGCCTACAACACCACTCATTTGCACCGTGTTACCAATGATTAGGCAGGGTATGTATAGGTAGGCCAGGATCCATACCACGATTAGTATCCTGGACTTAACCATGATCCTGCCTTATTCACATGGCTTATAAGCATTTAATCCTATGCTTTATCAATGAGTATCATGTTTAACTATCATTAGGTAAACCATGGCGAATAATTAAGGTAACCTACTATGATTAGTAGATAAAAGCCTATTACCCACATGCTAAGGCAATACATCATCAACTATCTCCCCCTTATAGCCCCTTTCTTGGAGTAATTTCCAACCTACTGTTGAAGTCACTTAATTATGCTGTCACCTAGCCCTTTAGCCACGTGAGTTTGCTTAATGCCTTATCTAACTCCACTGTGTAAACACCAATTGCATAGTCGCTTACGCCTCCAATCCATATTAATGAATCTTCATGTATTATTAAGCCATCCCCGAATATTACCCTTGGCCTATCCCCATACTCCTCCTCAATGCCTGTTGGCTCCAGTAGGTAGTTGCTTATGGCTAATAATTCACCATCACTGTTCACTAATGCTAACCCATTCCTATACGAGTAATCACTCCTGGATACTCCATGCCAGCCCACAAGGTACTCATTCGATGATAATTTAACGGCGTTTGTTGACCAACCAACCTTGAATTCGAAATCCTCAAACCAAAGTACCGGCCTCATTGAATCCATGTTTAACGTTAATTCACTTAAATTAGCCTCACCGCTCCATCCAATTTCTAAACCACCTATGTTAGGTCTAATGAGCATTGATACCTTATTACCCTTAACCTCAATGAAGGCTGAATCCTTCCACCAATCCGGGACATAAGATTCACCGTTAGCGGCCTTAATGGTGAAGAATCCCCTCCTAACAACGTTAAATTCATTGTCCATAACCGCTAAAGCTTGAACAGCCCTAGGCCTTAACTCACCGCCACTGTAATAATACCCCCATCCAGTGTACAGTATTAAGTACTCATCACCATGCTTAATGATGCGTGGATCCTCACAACCCCTAAACTCCCAAAGCTCCCTAGGCCACATTATTAACCTAGCATTAACAGGTTTATTAACACGACCATTAACAACATCCCGTATACTTAATTCAATTAAACCTATACTTGAAACATAATTCAGGTAATCGAATATGATTCTAGGGAAGATTAGTAAGGTATCATTATTTAAAACAGCCGCTGGGTTAAATACCTCAACAGGCTTACGTGGGTAATTAGTAACATTAACATCACTAGGCATTATTAAGGTGATTCTCTTAAATATGGGCTCCGCAATACTCCTCCTAAACCCCTTATGTACGTTGATAAAATTAACCGCTAATTCACGTAACCTACCAATAATAGTATTCTCCATAAAGCTTAAGGAAGACTAAGTATTTAAGTTTAAACATACATTGCCATAATGTTTATAGCTTCATTAATTCAATTAATCACATAATTCCGAATCTCAATGATTAATACTATTGGTGACTTTCACTGAGCTCTATCTTCACGTAATCCTCATGGGTTAATAATAAATTAACTCACATCCCCACTAGCTAAACACGGGCTGTTAAGTTACTTAAACCCGTTAGCTTCCTGCATCATATTTAATTCTAATTGTTTTAATTTCAAATGGCTTTAATAATATGTTATTGAGTCCACTTAATGTTCCTACCTCATTCTTCTCAATAATGTCGGTTTCAGTAACTCCCTTCACCTTAACACCGTTAATGCCTATGCTCACATTAACCTGCCTCTCATATGGATTATAGAGCCTCAGTATTAGCTCATTCATTGAGTCCTCAGCAACCTTAAGCGCAGTTAACATTGCCTCAGGTGGGTTAACGTGCATGAAGCTCCATTGGCCTACTCCCTGGTTCCGTGACTCACCAGTGATTATCACGTACTTTAAACCATGGGTAATCTCGTAGGTTACCCTAGGTACCTCAGCGTCCTGGTAATTACCTAAATGCGGGTAAAGGTATATGCTTGTCTCCATTTCACCCACATCACTCCATGGGTTTGGGAAGGTTGGTGACCTTAGTAGACTTAACCCAATCCTGCCACCGCTCACACTGTAGCCATGTCTTGATGGTGCTATTACGGCTAGGCCCTTCACGTTATCTGAAACATCAACCCACCTGAGGGCTGGAACCTCAATCTTCCCCTCCCTTAATTGAACCTGCGGATTAGTCGACCTGCGCAGTGACCCGAAGGGTATGTCGAAGACCGCCTCCTCGGCATTAATTACTGTGTTAATCCAGGTCTTCACCAGTATGCCCTTATCCAACCAATTAATACTGTACTTAACCTCAACAACCGGTGAACCCTTCCTTAAACACACCTCCTGGGTTATCCTCGACTTATTAAACTCCTTAATACTACTCACACATGATATTAATGGACCAGTGATGGTTAATGACGGCTCCGACACGGTGCTTAACTCATAGCCCTCGTTCAATGAGTCTAGTGAGAAGCGCCATGCATCTGAAATAAGAGGCCTCTCAACATGGGCCATTAATTTAATGGGCTCCTTCAATACGTTGACGCCACTCTTCTTAATGATCAATGAATCCGCATCACCCTTATTATTTAAATTAACCTTAACGTATTCATTCTCAAGGGAGAAGCCGTCACCAGTCCTGGTGACTAAAACCCCATTACTCGGGTTTATGCACTTACCGTTTACTCCATATGCACTAAACCCCATTGCTGGTGTATTCACGTACACGAACCTGTCTTCACCATTATCCTGGCACTCCAGGTTGACTTCAATGCTCCTCGGTATTTTAATAACCCCGCTTCTACCCCATGGGAGTGGGTTAAACACGATTAATGAATCCCCTAAACCCAATTTCCTCCCCACCGCCGAAACGGCTTCACTCATTAATTCACTGCTCCTTAGTAATAAGTTCCTTAACTCACTGTACGCTTCATCGTAAACCTCCTTGATTGCTGAGCCTGGTACTATGTCGTGGAATTGATTGAATAGTAGTCTCATCCACAGTTCATTGATTTCACTTAAACCATGGTCACCTGCACCCACTGCATACGCCATTGTTACTGATGCCTCAGCATCAGTGAGCTGTGCCTCTGATTTAGCTACTAATTCCTTAATCGGTAGGTTGGTGGTGTATGTTCCTATGAAGTTCTCTACGTGTATTTCACCACTCCATTTAGGTAACTTATCCTTAACACTGCTTAATGCAGCCACGTAATCATCCTCCCTGAATTCAATAACCCTTGGGACGCTTGGTAGCTCATTGATTAATTCCCTGTACTCAATCATCTCCCTAGTGGGTCCACCGCCACCGTCACCGTAGCCGTAGGGGTATATTAACTGGGGTAGTGTATCCTTACCCCTGTACATTGACCATGCCTGGTAGGCGTTAAGTGGGGTGTGGGCATTATTGTAGTTAACTAGGATTACCTGCGTGGGTATTTCTGAACCATCGATACCAATCCAGGTGAAGGCGTGGAGTGGGAATTCTGTTAAGGAGTGGGTTATTATTCTCCATGATGAGAAGACCTCTATACCGCTCTTCCTCATTATTTGAGGTAGATTCGCCGAGAAGCCGAAGGTGTCCGGTAACCAACCCACCTTAGCCATTCTCCCGAATCTGCTTAGGAAGTATCTTTGACCGTATAGGAATTGCCTAGCTAGGGATTCACCATCAATAATATTAGCATCACTCTCAATCCACATTCCACCCGCAATAATCCATTTACCTGATTCAATAAGCTTCTTAACCTCATTGAAGAGACCGGGGTCATTATCCTCAACCCACTTATAGTACTGGGCTGAGCTTTGAAGGAAGCTAATACCATACTCCTTAATTAGGTTAACCATTGTTGAGAACGTCCTAATAACCTTCCTAATAGTCTCACCCCTAGGCCACAGCCACGCTGCATCAATGTGACTATGCCCAACAGCAACCAGTAAACCCTCCTTAGGGTACTTTTCACTCAACTTAATTAACCCTGAATTTAACTTATCCTCAATTTCATGGATTGGTATTGAATCGGGGTCTATGGTTTTAGGTATGTCGCTTAGAAAACCCTTAACAACCCCTAGTCCATGTAACCCAACACCCATTACATAGCTACCATCAGGTCTCCTGAGGTCCATTCTATTGAAGAATTGAGAGTACGGTGAGTCGTAAAGCATCATTAGGGTTAAGGTGACTTGACTCAACGTTGGGTTAACCCTAATCCCCTTAGTCACGTTAATTAGTAATTCCTCAAGGTCAACTCTAAGCGGGTTATCCTTAGGTAAATGCTCAATGAAGTCTATGAGTGCCAGTAACCTTAATCCAAGCCTCATAATACTCCAATTAACCTCAATTAAGTAAGCGTAATCAAACCTGAAGTCCCAGGTATGCTGACCGAAGAGCGCCCTCGGTGTGGCGTTAACCTCAATAACGTTAACCCCAGGGTTAACTGGGAAGTAGGTGTGGGCCTCATCGTAACCCCAGGCCTCATTATTAATTCTAATCAGTGCATTACCGGTGAGTAGAATCTTAATGAACCACCTATGCTTGGTTTCAGGTACAGTAACCCTTGTCCTAAACATGAGGTTATCATTAGGCCCTGCACCGGTCCTGTACGGTAAATTAACGTTAACCCCATTATTCAGTAATTCCCAGTCATTAATTGAAGCATACCTACCCACTGAGGATGCCATTAACTCGAAGGCTAAGCCCTCAACACCCCCTAAATCAACTTCACGACTCATTTAAAACACTACCATTACTATTAATCCTTAACTTTTAACAATTACGTTTAAACCACCGTGGTTGAGTTACGAGGCTTCCTCAAGTTCCTTAACAGCCTTAGGTAGATCCATTAGGTTCCTAATGACTTTATCAGCATTCAATTCCTTGACCCACTTATTCAACACACCAATACTCAACAACCCCATGCCCCTACACACCTCAATATCCCTTGGGTGATCAGTAACGTATACGGCGCCCTTAACGCTACCATTATTGTAAATACCCAGTATTCGCTTAAGTAAATCACCCTTATTGTAATTAGGCCCAAGGTCACCGAGGGCCATGTAACCATCAAGCAGGTTCAATAAGCCGTATACTGCTAATTCAGGGGTTAGTAGGTTGCTTTCAATCTCCCTACCAGTAGCCATTACAATTAACCTACCCTCCCCCTTAAGAATCCTTAAAGCCTCCAAGGCACCTGGCATTAATTCCCCGTACTCACCATCATTAATGTACCTTAACCAGCACCTCCTCCAAAACCAGTAATCAAGGGCATTGGGGCCTATGATTAAGGCTAAGCCACTCCTAATACCTCTCTCATCGTAGTACATTTCCATGAACTCACTGAACGATACACCATTAACATTACTCAACTTAACCAACACATCATAGCAACGCCTAGCAGTATCCACTAGAGTCATATCCAAATCCACTATAATTAAACCAATCCTCACACACCCCATTACTAGGCAAGGTAATAAACCTAATCCACCATAGGAAAACCAACCCAAGCCACCAGGAGGCCACTAGGACTGGATTTGCGCCCACTACCCGCACCATCGGGCGATTGGGAGTGGCAGGCTCCCCCCTCGGGAAAACCCTCGGGGGATACACCACCACCCCATCAACCCCGTCTTCTACGGGAGCCCTAACCACCCCCAACCGGGTAACCCCGGTCAGGAGCGGCGGCCGCCTATTTTAGGGGCGGGTTTCCCGCTTAGATGCCTTCAGCGGTTACCCCAAGCGGCGTGGCTGCCCGGCACTGCCCTGCCGGACAACCGGTAGACTAGAGGCCGCGGCGCCCCGTTCCTCTCGTACTGAGGGCACCTTCCCCTCAGGCGGCCAGCACCCCCGACAGGTAGAGACCGACCTGTCTCACGACGGTCTGAACCCATCTCACGTTCCCCTTTAATGGGCGGGCAGCCCCACCCTTGGCGGCTGCTGCACCGCCAGGATGGGAAGAGACGACGTCTGGGTACCAAACCGCGGGGTCGATGGGAACTCTCACCCGCGACGAGCCGGTTACTCCTGGGGTACCTTTTCCGACATGCCCGGCCCCCTCCAGTGGGGGCACGAGCGTTCGCTAGGCCCGGGTTTCCCCCCTGCCCCCCTAGCGTTCAAGGGGGCAGTCAGCCCCGCATTTGGCCTTACCCTCTACGGTCGGTTTCTGACCGACCTGAGCGGAGCTTAGGGCACCCCTGATATCTTTTCAGAGGTGTGCCGCCCCAGCCAAACTGCCAACCCGCCGCTGTCCCCTGGGTGAACCCCAGGGTTAGGGGCAGAGGAGGAGATGGGTGGTGTTTCATTGACGCATCCCCACGGCCCGGAGACCATGGTTCATCGCTCCCACCTACACTATGCACCCCCTCCCCCACCCCAACGACGGGCTGCAGTAAAGGTCCACAGGGTCTTCTCGCCCCGTCGGGGGTCCCAGGACTCTGCACCTGGAGGTGGGTTCGCCGGGCACCAGGCTGGGACAGTGGGGACCTCGTTGATCCATTCATGCACGCCGGAACTTACCCGGCAAGGCATTTGGCTACCTTAAGAGGGTCAGAGTTACCCCCGGCCTTCAGCGGCGCTTAGCCCGGTTGAACCCGGGTTTCACGTACCGCCAGTGGCCAGGATTCAGCCCCCGTACAAACCCTTACGGGCTCGCGGGGACCTATGTTTTTGTTAAACAGTCAGGTCCCCCTTGCCACTGCGACCCACGGTCCCGGGTTTTACCCAGACCGCGGGCACCCTTTATCCCGAAGTTACAGGGCTAATTTGCCGAGTTCCCTAGCCTGGCGTGACCCGACCCGCCTTGGGCTTCTCACCCAGGCGACCTGTGTCGGTTCTCGGTACGGTCGTGGGGGCTCGTTCCCCATTCCCTTTTCATGGGCCCCAGGAGTCGGGTGAACCGGGCTCAAGGCCCGGCTATTACCGTCTTCAACCGGTTCTCGCCATGACGGCACTCCCCGGTCTTCGACGGTTAAATGGGGCGGCAGCCCCACTCACCCTATCCTGAGACGTCGGGAATGGGGCCTGCGTTGCCGCAAACCTACCCCCACGGCACGGGATTATTAACCCGTTTCCCTTTCGGTGGGTGCCAATTAGGCCCCACCTTAGGACCGGCTAACCCATGGCTGATGAACATTACCATGGAACCCTGGGCCTTTCCGGCGGAGGGGTATCCCACCCCTCTTCGCTGCTACTACCGCCAGGATCCTCATTCACCGCGGGTCCACCGGACCTCACGGCCCGGCTTCCGCCCCACGGCGACGCCCCCCTACCCCACGCGGATCAATGATCCGTGGGCCGGGGTCTCGGCGGCGGGCTTGAGTCCCTGTGCGTCTTCGGGGCCTCCCACCTCAGCGGGTCCGCTGTTACGCGTTGCTTAGCCGATGGCTGCTGCTGGGCCTACGGTCCCGCCGTCTTCGGTGGGAGACACCCTTCTAGATTGACACTTAGCCCGCACTTTGGGGCCTTAACCCCGGTCTGGGTTGTTTCCCTCTCGGCCCCCAAGCTTACCCCCGGGGAACCCGTCTCCCCCCTTCAATGGGGCTCATGGGTTCGGAGTTTGACCCGGGACCGGAGCCTTTCGGCCCCTGCATCCCGGATCAGTGCTCTACCCCATGAGCACCCTCCAGGGAGGCCAGCCTAAGAGCTGCTTCGGGGGGAACCAGCTATCACCGAGCTTGATTGGTCTTTTGCCCCTAGCCCAGGGTCACGGGAACGATTTGCACGTCAGAACCCCAATCGGGCCTCCACGGGGCTTTCGCCCCGCTTCACCCTACCCCGGGCTAGATCGCTCGGTTTCTGGTCTCCCACCTGTGGCTACGGGCCCTTAACGGACCCAGCCCCTCGTCGGTTAACCCGACTGCGGGCCTTCGGTTTCCCTACGCCTCCGGGGTTAACCCCCTTAGACTCGCCACAGATGGGAACTCCCTGGCTCGTGTTTCTGGACGTAAGCGGCGACCCCGTACCCCACCCTCGTACTCCCGGGTCACCCCGGTTTCCTTCAGGTGGGGTTATCCTTGAGGGCCGCCGCACCTTTAACCGTCCGGTTTCAGGCTCTTTTCACACCCCTCGCGGGGTTCTTTTCAGCTCTAGGGGCACGGGACCCAGGGTATACGGTGATACCACTACGCATCATTATAATGCCCGCGGCTTAACTAATACAACTACCCCCTTTAATTAACCCATAACCCCACCGGTGGGTTTTCTCACGAGGTAATTAAGCAATGAGCAGAGAATCCGCGGGCAATCAACACTACTCCATGTTTCCTGAGTCCCATGCTTTCCCTCACGGTACTTGTTCGCTATCGGACTCGGGACGTACTTAGCCTTAGGGGCTGGAGGCCCCCGTATTCCCACGGCAAAACCAAGCCGTGGTACTCCGGGACATTGGGAATCCGCCAGCAACCTTTAGCCTACGGGGCTATCACCCTCTACGGCGGGGCTTTCCAGCCCACTTCGGCTAGGCTGCCTCGGCGGTACCCAAGCCCAAACACCACATCCCCCCACGGTTACCCCATGGGGGTTCGGTTTGGGCTAACCCCCTTTCGGTCGCCCCTACTCAGGGGGTCCCTTTTGGTTTCCCCTCCTGCGGGTACTAAGATGTTTCCGTTCCCCGCGTTCCCACCCCCTACGGGGCACCTGAGCCTATTCGGCCCAGGTAGGAAGCCCCATTCGGGGATCCCGGGATCAACGCCTGCCTGCGGCTACCCCGGGCATATCGCCGCTTGCCACGCCCTTCCTCGGCGCCCGAGCCGAGCCATCCACCGGACGGCTTCGCGGCACGGGTAGCGGGTAAACGCTCCAGCCTAGTGACCGGAAAGAAGCCACCTTGAACTCCTAACCCCCGAAAAGGAGGTGATCCGGCCGCAGGTTCCCCTACGGCCACCTTGTTACGACTTCGCCCCCCTTGGGGACCCCCAACTCGACCCCCCAGTTACCCAGGGGGCCTCGTTAAGGATCCCCTCGGGTGGCGCGACGGGCGGTGTGTGCAAGGGGCAGGGACGTATTCACCGCGCGTTGGTGACACGCGGTTACTAGGGATTCCACGTTCACGAGGGCGAGTTACAGCCCTCGATTCCTACTGGGGCGGGGTTTACGGGATTGCCTCCCCCTTTCGGGGTCGGAACCCGCTGTCCCCGCCATTGCAGCTCGCGTGCAGCCCCGGGGTTTCGGGGCATACTGACCTGCCGTGGCCCCCTCCTTCCTCCGGCTTACGCCGGCAGTCCTCCCTGTGTGCCCCCCACCCCGAAGGGTAGGGTAGCAACAGGGAGCGGGGGTCGCGCTCGTTGCCAGACTTAACTGGACACCTCACGGCACGAGCTGGCGACGGCCATGCACCTCCTCTCAGCTCGTCCGGCAAGGTCGTTAGCCTGGCCTTCATCCTGCTGTCGCCCCGGGTGAGGTTTCCGGCGTTGACTCCAATTAAGCCGCAAGCTTCACCCCTTGTGGTGCCCCCCCGCCAATTCCTTTAAGTATGCTGGGCGGCGGCCGTGCCGGGGTAAAGTGCCAGGGTAAAGTTGAGGATGTGAGTGCTAAAAAAGGAGGGTTCTGAGTTTACTGTACTTTGTTGGATATCTAGTTCCCGTCGGGGAACTCCGGCACGGCCCGCCGCCTTTCAGCCTTCCGCCCCGGCCTGGGCTTGTGGCCCAGTGCCAGGTTTGCGGCCGTACTCCCCAGGCGGCGGGCTTAACGGCTTCCCTACGCCACTGGGCGGGCACTAAGCCCACCCAACAGCTAGCCCGCATCGTTTACAGCTGGGACTACAGGGGTATCTAATCCCCTTTGCTCCCCCAGCTTTCGCCCCTCACCGTCGGGCGTGTTCCAGCCGAGCGCTTCCGCCACTGGTGGTCCTCCCGGGATTATCGGATTTCGCCCCTACCCCGGGAGTACCCTCGGCCTCTCCCACCCCCAAGCCCGGCAGTATCACCCCCGGCCCATGGGTTGAGCCCATGGATTTCAGGGGTGACTTACCGGGCCGGCTACGGGCGCTTTAGGCCCAGTAAACACCCCGACCACTCGCGGAGCTGGTATTACCGCGGCGGCTGACACCAGACTTGCCCCCCGCTTATTCCCCCAGCTACTTACACGGGGGAAAAGCCGCCCTCATCGGGCGGCACTCGGGGTGGCCCCGTCGCGGGTTACCGCATTGCGGAGTATTCGAGCCTGCTGCACCCCATAGGGCCTGGGCCCTTGTCTCAGTGCCCATCTCGGGGCTCCCGCTCTCACGGCCCCCACCCGTCTTCGGCCTGGCGGGCCGTTACCCCGCCAGCTACCATGATGGGCCGTAGCCCCATCCTCGGGCGAGCCGCGCCGGGTACCGGACGTGGCTCTTTTCGGGGAGGGGGCCTTCCAGCACCCTTCCCCTATGGGGGATTAGCCCCAGTTTCCCGGGGTTATCCCCCTCCCGAGGGTAGGTTGGCCACGTGTTACTGAGCCGTGCGCCGCACCCCAGCGGGTCCCTGGGGCGCTTGACTCGCATGGCTAAGCCCCACCCCGATAGCGGTCGGGTCCGGCAGGATCAACCGGTTTCAGGATGCGGCCGCAAGGCCGCTCCTGGGGGGTTAGGATTTGTTCGTGGCTTCTTTCCGTTTCCTGGTGGCTTGGGTTGGATCACCCCTCAGATTCGCCCCGGGTTTTCCCCGGTGGTGTTTCTGGGGGGCTCATGAATTTTACTGAGCGTGCAGTAGGTTCTTCAAAGGGCCCTTATTTAAGCTTTATCCCTTGATTCCCTTTAACGCTTTTTGAGGGGCTGGGTAGTGTTTATATTTAGTGCCTGGTTTTAAGCGTTATGAGTGTTAGGATGATTGATGTTTCGGGGAAGGAGAGTGTTTACAGGGAGGCTTGGGTTGAGGGTTTGATTAGGCTTAGGCCGGAGTTGGCTAAGGTTATTGGTGATTCATGGTTCATTGGCCTAGGTAACTTAGCCTCATCAATCTCAGTGGCCGCTGTGGTTGCTGTTAAGAGGGCTTGGGAGTTCATTCCCCTTCTTCACCCAATACCAATAACTAATGTTGAGGTTGAGTTGACTCATGGTTACGATTACGTTGGGTTGAGGGTTGGGGCTAAGACAGTTGCCCAGACTGGGGTTGAGATGGATGCCTTATTCGGGGCCTTAACCGGCCTTGTGACTGCTTGGAATGTTATTAAGGCTAGGCACTGCGTCTGTGGGCCTAACGGTGACTGTAGGGTTGTTGAGGAGGGTGAGGTGGGTGGATTATCCTTCAGTGGTGTGGGTGAGATTAAGGGTATTGAGGGGGTGAGGGTTATTAGGAAGATTAAGGGTGGGTTAAGCAGTGGTAATGGTACTGAGGGCACTGGGTCGATTAACGTTAATAATGCCCCATCCCTAGTAACACTCTTCGACGCCTCTAATGAACCCACGTACATCGGGGAGGCTGAGGCAAGCGGCTTCATTAAGCTTAAGCCAAGCACGGTGGAGTTGATTAGGAGTGGGGGTGTTGAGAAGGGTGATGTCTTAGCCACCGCCCAATTAGCAGCCATATCAATGGCTAAGAGGGCTTGGGAACTCCTACCCCTTATTCACCAGAATTACTTAACCCACGTTGCCGTTGGCGCTGAGGTTAAGGATAATGGGGTTTACGTTAAGGTAACCACTAGGAATGTTTCAAGGACGGGTTCAGCCATGGAGGCGCTAATGGCCACTGGGGCAGCGTTACTGACTATTTGGGATATGGTTAAGAAGTATGAGAAGGATGAGAATGGACAATACCCTGACACTGAGGTAAGCTTCATTAGGCTTGAGAAGGCTGTTAAGACGCCTATGCAGTAGGTTAAATTGCGTAGTAGGATTGCTGCGTTGAGGCTGCCTTAGCCTGCTGAGTACTCTGCTGCCTGGCGGATTCAATGGCATCCTTAATCTTCACGTAATCCCTACCAACCACTGTCACTTTAACAACATCACTAAGCACCTTAAACTCATCACCCAGGTTAACCACGTACTCCCTACTCAACAATACACCCTCGTAGACATTAATAACCATAACCTGTCCCACAATCCTAAGGGACCCGTACTCGTATTGAATCATGACCGTTGAATGCTCCTCCGACCCATCGCCTGAACTCCCGAGGTAAAGGGTTTCAATTACCTTAACCTTACCGTCACCCATGGGTAACTGCCCTGACACATGGATTATAGGCTTATCCTCAATGTAATTAACCTCAATATTAACACCCCTCTTCAAGTACTTAGCCACCTCACTACTCACTATACTCCTAATGTTCTCCATTGATTCAATCCTCTTAGCAAATAAGGGTACGCCACTAAGCATGCTAGTTAAATGCACTGGAGCTTAAAACATTTACCACGTTAAGCAGGCGCCACGACTCATAAGTTAAATAAGTATTCACTGATTAAGACCCAGTGGGCTTAATGGTGAGTAGGTTAGTGAAGGCGTCTGTGGGCTTAACCTACGTTGGGTCAATTGCCGCCGGGGCATTCTCAACAGGTGTTGAGATTGTTCACTTCTTCACCTACTTTGGCTCATTAGGCGTCTTCAGTGTGATTTTAGCCACAATACTCTTCACAATATTCCCAGTAATTGGTCTTGAATACGCCAGGTTAACCGGGTTCTATGACTACGGTAGGTTCGTTAAGTCACTGATAGGAGGGGGATTATTCATACTCTTTGAGATTGTTTACGTAGCCTTAGTGGCATTATTCATAAGTGCCGTTATGGCTGCAGGTGGGCAAATGCTTCAATCAATACTCGGCATTAACCAGTACTATGGCTTAGTCATGATGTATGCGGTTTCAATAACCGTGATTACATTTGGTAGGAGGATTGTCCTTGGGGCTGAGGCATTATTAACAATCATTAAGGTTTCAATAATAACATTAGCCACTGTGGCAGTAATAATCTTATCCTGGGGCAAGGTAACTTATTCACTACACCATGTGATCAACCCCTCCGGTTGGCTTAATAACCCCCTGGGCTTCCTTGAGTCACCCATACTCTACGTGAGTTATAACCTAGTTGGCTTACCGGCAATGGCCAGTGTTGCCCAGGACTTAGGGAGTAGGAGGGATGTTACTGAATCATCCCTAATCGGTGGATTAACACTAGGCCTAATGATTACTCTAGAGTACTTAGCCACAATAGGCTACTATAGTTTAGCCATTAATCCAAGTTACCAATTCGCCAACCTACCCATATACTACGCGTTACTGTACTCTAAGGCCCCCTATGGGTTAATTATACTTTACGTGGCCTTCCTATACATAGCCTTATTAACAGCCCTGGTCGGTAACGTGAATTCAATCACATATAGGGCCGAGGTGGCGTTGAGGGGTAGGAGAGGCGTGAGACCTATTGTTACAGTAATCATACTGACTGCAGCCACTGTAATAGCCACCAGTGGCTTATACTACATAGTGGCTGTTGGGTACACTTACTTATCGTACGCCTTCCTTGTATTATTCACAATACCCCTGGCCTCAGTGGGTGCCTATAGGGTCTTTATTAGACGCCCGAGAAAGGTGGAGGGTAGGTATGGTGATTAAGCGCCCTTTTCATTAACCATGCTTCTCAACGCCTTAGCTAATTCTTCCCCGAGTTGATTAGAATTAGGCTTCATTGAGGTGTAAACCCTAGCGGCCTCCTCCTCAAGCCTCCTCCTCACTGAGTCAGGCATCTCCTTCCCTGAACCAATGAGTGAAAGCATGGACTCCATCCTACTCCTGAAGTTTGGGTCTATTAACGTTGGTGCGTACTTGGATAATGAGGTTATTAACGCTTTACCAAGCGGTGTGGGTACACACTGCCCCTTAATTATCTTGAAGTACCTTCTCTTAACGTTAGTATGTATGTGGTCCTGCATAGTGGCGTCTGTACCTATACCGTACTTCCTCATTAACCTAAGCAACTCTGATTCACTTAAGTAGGGTGGCGGCGTGGTCTTCCTCTTAACAACCTTAGCATCCTTAACAGTGACCTGCATACCAATCCTTAATGCGCTTAAGGGTAGTGGATTAGCCCTAGGTCTCTCGAAGGGGTAAATCGTGAAGTAGCCGTCATTAATGATCCTGAGGCCTGAAGCCTCGAAGAGTACTCCACCAGCATCAACAGTAAGCCTCTGCTCCTCAATTAAGGCTGGGGGACTTAGGGTTGCTAGGAAATGCCTAACCACCAGGTCGTATATGAGCCAGTACTTAAAGTCCCTGAACCTAGCCATTAACTCAGGCTTATCAGCAGCCTTAACCGGGTGTATTGGCGGGTGGGCGTTATCATTATCCTTACCTGCAGTAGGCCTTAATTCACCAGCCAGTAGATGCCTTGCGTATTGACCGTAGGTTGACGTTGAGGTTAGGTTCCTTAAAATACCCCTTAAATCCAGGGTGGGTGGGTAAATGTTGGTTTCAGTTCTTGGGTAGGATATGTAACCCTGCCTGTAAAGCTCCTCTGCTGCATCAAGGGTCTGCTTACTCCTAATGTTGAGGAATCTACTAGCCCTCCTCTCAAGCTCCACGGTTTCAAGGGGCTTAGGTGGATTAACGTGAACCCTCTTAGCCTCAATATTCTTAACCACCGCCTTACCTGCCTTAACCCTACTAAGCGCCTCCTGGGCCTCCTTAAGGTTCTTAAACTTATCAATGGACTCTAATTCAATTAACTCACCGTTAGCCTCAATGATTAATTTAATCTTATAGTAAACCTCAGGCTTAAAATTCTCCCTCTCCAAGGCTCTTTGAACAACTAGGTTAAGCACCGGTGTTTGACAGGGGCCGTAGCTTAGGAACTCACCCCTATTTAATGGCGCCTTACTTGACTTGGCGCTTAAGGTTAATAGCCTAGTGAATGTTGCACCGTACTTAAGGTCAATAACCATTCTGGTGAAGACCTTCCTAGCAAGGTTAACGTTGATTGTTGTTAACTTACTGAATGCCCTCCTAATATCATCCCTAGTGACCGCTGAGAATAATGCCCTCCTAAACCTTAAGGTGGGTTTCCTAAGCCTAGTCACAAGCATTACCTCGTAGGCTATTGCCTCACCCTCAACATCAGAGTCTAGGGCGAGGATAATTTCCCTAGCCTGCTTCGATAATTCAACCAACGCCGTTACGTACGGCCTATCCCAACCCCTAATCACCATTACTGGCTCAAGGTCAAGGAGCTTACCCGGCTCCACTCTGTTCCAATTATTATAGGAGTGTTCAAAGTCGAAGTCAAGGATATGCCCCCTTAGGCCCATGGATGCCCAATACTCCCCATTAACCTTAAAGAAGTAGACGGGTACAATACCAATTCTCCTTAATGTGTATCCACCCTCAGCTAAGTATTGGGCTATAGCCTTAGCCACACTGTTCTTTTCAGCAACAATTAACTTATCCATTCAACAGTATTCAAGCGAAACATTTAATAAATCCTTCACTAAATTTAGGTTGATTGAGATGTCAAGTGAGAAGAAGCCTGATGAGAAGAAGCAGACGCCTCAAGTACCTCCACCACCCATATTGACGCCGCAGCCTCAGCCGATTACTCAAGGTCAACAGAATCAACAAGGTGGGCAAGTTAACCCAATTGTTAAGCCACCTACGCAACAGGCTCCATCTCTGCCGCAGATTCCCTCACAGTACACACCACCCCCTACTCAACAGCCCCAGAGACCAATGATGCAGCCTACCCAGGCACCCCAGGTACCGTATGCTTCACCTACATTACCACCACCATTACCGTATCAGCGTGTTCCTCCTCAACAAGCCCCGCAGCAGGCACCTATTCAATACCCTCCCCAGTATCCTCAGTATCCCCCTGCCTTACCCCCAATGATGCAGCAGTATCCTCCTCAGCCGCCGCCTCAACAGTTTATTAGGCCTGAGGAGCAGCTTTCAGTTAGTGGTGATGTTCACAGAGCCTTTAGGTACGCAATGGTGGTTGGTGTGCCATTAGCAGTGGGGGGTATTGTGATTGCTTTACTTGCATCCTTGGCAATAAGCATACCTGCCTACGTTTACTTAATTATGGGTGTTTCAGTGGTGTTACTGTCCATTGCCTTAATAATAACCAACTACTCCTGGTTTAGGTCCCTTAGAATACTTGAGAGCGAGATAGGTAAAATAAACCAACGCCTATCAAACCTCCAGCAAGCCAGGGCGCCGCCGATGCAGACTCAACCCATGATGCCTCTCCCACAGCAGATGCAGCAGAGGTACGTTATGCCACCACTCCCACCACCCTACATGCAGCAACCTCAAGGTGCTTCAGAGGGGGCATCGGATAGCAATGACTTCACTCAGTAATTCATACGGCATTAAGGCTACTATTAAATACAGGTGGTTTCTGCATTAAGGGATTATGACCTCCGGCGAGCGGTTTATAACCCCCTTCTTCAATTAGGCTTAATAGTGAATACAGTGCCGGATAACCCATTGAAGGATAATGAACCCATTAACACCCTATTACTGTTGCCTGTCAAGGCTTTTGAAGCATTAACCACATACCCGGTGAGACTGAGTATTGTGAATGCCTTGATAAATGGGCCATTAACAGTTACTGATGTTTCAAGCAGGTTAAAGTTAGCTAAGGGTATTGTGCATAGGCATTTGAAGGTTCTTGAGAAGCTTGGTTGGGTTACTGTGGCTAATGATGAGGTCCTCAGGATACTTAACCTACCTAGGGAGGCTAATAGAGTGTACTACATGTTATCCTCATTAATATACTTCGGTTATAGTGTTGTTGTTAATAATTATGAGGTTCAACTTAAGATTGATGGTAAATACGCAGCCTTCATAGACTCAAGGAAGGGGATTCTCATTGTTAAAACCCCCACCGCCACCTATGGTTGCGTTAAGTCCTGTGGAAACAGCGGCGAATGCTTTAATTGGGCTCTTAGGGTTTCAAGGAAGTTTAAGGTTCAGATTGAGGCACCGAGCAGTAGTGTTGATGAGACCTTGGTTCAATTATTCCACGGAATATTGATTAAAGGCTTCACGTCACCTAAGGCTAAGTTACCTTTAATAAAAATAATTGACTTGAAGATTGACAACATGTATAGGCAATGGTTAGGTAACCCAATTAGGGTTAATAACGTTAATCACAGGAACGGTGGGCAGTAAGGCTACTGCCCCTCCTTATCCTTCCTCCTAATCTCAACCACATCACCTAACGTTACCTCACCGCCCCCTGATTCACCAAACTCCATTTCAGCCTCCTCCCTCTCAACAAGTAGCTTAATCCCCAGGACCTTCTCCATTTTCCTGGCTAGGTTAATATCGGGGATTAGTTTACCATCCTCAATATTCCTAAGCGTGCTCTCCTTTATACCAAGCATGCTTGCTAATACGTCCCTACTCATACCTAACCTGCTTCTAGCATCCTTAATCACCTCACCGTAATTATCAATAACCTCAAGCCTCTCCGCTTGATTAACATTAACCTCATTACGTCTCTTAACCTGCCTAACGGGGGTTATGTACCTCTGCCTTGGCTTAATCGTCGTTTGACCACTTGGGGTTTGTTGAATAACGCCTGAAACCACCCTAACACCCTTAACGTTAGCGTAACGGGAGGCGCAGCGTTGACATAGCGTTAATACGGCTCCATCTATTTCAACAACTATGGGTTCACCGTTTATTTCCCTCCCACATATGTCACACGTAACTACCATACTTCTTAGTAATGTAGCGTAGTATATTAACCTTTTGCTACCAATGAGCGATAATTCCTTTAATAGGGATTAAGGCTTAACTTTAAATTCATAATTAAAAATCCCTACACCATGACGCAGGATAAGCCTGATTTAAGTAGGGTAATGAGTAAGGTGGGTGAATTAAGGGAATTCATTATTAACCTATACAAGGACTTCATACCGATAAGGGCACTTGCCCCTGAGAATGGGGGCGATGGGGAGTGGGATAGGGCCCAGTACTTAATTAATGTTGCCAGGCAGTATTTTGATGATGTTAAGGTTATTGAGGCACCTGACCCTAGGGTGAGTAGGGGTTCAAGACCTAACGTGGTGGCTACCATTAAGGGGATTGATGAATCTAGGACCTTCTGGGTAATAGCGCATATGGATACTGTACCAGAGGGTGATAGAGCCCTGTGGAGTGTTGAGCCTTATCAAGCGACTGTTAAGGGGGATTTAGTGTATGGTAGGGGTGTTGAGGATAATGGTCAAGGCATAGTAATGGGCTTAGCCGTGGGTAAGGTTTTAAGGGATTTAGGCATTAAACCACCATTCAACTATGGCCTAATACTGGCCAGTGATGAGGAGGTGGGGAGTAAGTATGGGATAAGGTACATACTGGATACTGAGAGGGATTTATTTAAGGCCAGTGACCTTATCCTCGTACCTGATGCAGGGAATCCCGATGGATCAATGATTGAGATAGCTGAGAAGGCAATACTTTGGTTAAGGATTACTATTACTGGTAAGCAGGGCCATGCCAGTGTCCCTGAGTCGGCCTTGAATGCCCATAGGTTAGGCATGATGCTTGCCCTTAAGCTTGATGAAGTGCTTCACAGTACCTATAATGCCGAGGACCCATTATTCACGCCACCTGAGTCAACCTTTGAACCCACTAGGGTTGATAAGAATGTGGATAACGTTAACACTATACCCGGTAGACACGTGTTCTACTTCGACTGCAGGGTGTTACCTAGGTATAGTCTTGATGATGTCTTAGCCACGGTCAATAAGACTGCTGAGGAATTCTGCAGGGAGAAAGGCTGCGGATTCAGTGTTGAGGTTTTGAATAGGGATGACCCAGCACCCCCCACTAGTCCTAATAGTGAAGTTGTTCAGAGGCTTACTAGGGCTATTAAGATGATTAGGAACATTGATGTTAAGTACATGGGTATTGGGGGAGGCACGTATGCTAAGTACATTAGGATGCTGGGTATTCCTGTGGCAGTCTGGATGACTTCAAGTAATACTGCGCATTCCCCCGATGAGCGCGTTAACTTAAACGACGTCATAAATGATGTTAAGGTTACTTTAGCATCAATGATGATTTAACCACAGGGCCATTTGAGAACCGGCAATGCTTGACCCTTACTTAACCTTACTTATCGGTAGTTTTCCACTTCTTAAATCATTAATTAGCTGGGTAAGCTCATTAATAGCTGACTCAAGTATTACCTTACCCTTCTCTACACTGGCTCTTGAGGGATAACCCTGAACAGCCTTAGTGTACTCTAGGGCGTAGGCGTCCTTACCATACACCCTGAACTTAACCTCAACCCACTCATCAGCTGACCCATCCCTGGGAATCCACTTAACCAAGTGCGGGTAAGCCGCCCAAACCTCACTGGTCTCATCCTCTGCTGCATGACCCTCCGGGGTCTCTAGGACCTTCCTCCTAGCCTCCCTACCTAAGTCAATCCACCAGTTAACCAGGATTATGACTAGGTTAGTCTCCTTAGCTACATCCTTAGAGGCCATGCTTAAAGCATCAACATTACCACCATGCCCATTAACCACCACTAGGTACTTCACCCCATTCCTAACAACCTCCCTGAATATTTCCCTATAAAGCATGTAAAGCACTTCATTGCTTATTGATATAGTGCCAGGGAACTTATCGAGGACATAAGTATTACCGTACCAAACAGTGGGGAGTAGTAGTGCATTCGTCCTCCTAGCAGCTTCCTCAGCTATGTAGGTTGCCATTAACGCATCAGTACCTAATGGTAAATGCGGCCCATGGGCCTCAACAATACCAGTGGGTAATATTGCTATTGTCTTATCAACCTTCTCGAAGTCAGGCCAGGTTAACTCCCACCAACGCATTAACTGTACTTATCCACAAGCCCTTATAATATTAATCCCCCTGATTCATGCATAATTCCCTGAGTATCAGTATCCCCCTCATCATTTACCCAATAATATACTTCTGGTAAATTACACCGGGCCTCTTATCAATGCACTTAATCCTTATTACCCTCCCTCCGTGGCGTTACCACTATATCCACTGGTGAGTTAAAGTACTCCAGGGTACTCATTATTCCCCACTTAATCTCCGCATAACCATGCAACTTACCCAACCTCCTGCCTATGCGGATTCACTGTTATGGAGCTTATTATCACTAGGTCCATCTTCGGTAATTCCTGGGGTTATGGACACACACCTAAAGGCGCTGGCTATGGATCCAGGATTAAAACCCTCCCCTAATCCTTGGTACCGGCATTACCAGGGTCTTACCCATGCTTAATGCTAATTCCCTACACCTCCTCTGCGGCGAGCTTGAATTAATCTAATCACCCTTGGCGTTCTTAAATTCAAGGATTATTGATGCCAGGTTACAGTTAAGCATTGTCCGAACCCACGAAGTTAGGTATATCCCTTAATATCCACGTGACGCATATTAAAACGTTTAAATTATGACTGACTAATCAATACATGGTGGATTTTGAATATATCGAGGAATTCATAGTAAACAGAATGAGGGAGACCAGGATCCCAGGACTTAGCGTGGGCATAGTCAAGGAAAATGAATTAATTTACGCAAGAGGCTTTGGGTTCAGGAACTTGGAAAGAGGACTGCCGGCAACCCCCGGTACTATTTATGGTATCGGATCAGTAACTAAGAGCTTTACCGCATTGTCTATACTGAGGCTTGCCGAGGAGGGTAGGTTGAGTCTTGAGGATCCCGTGGATAAGTACATACAACTTAAGCTTAGGATCTCTGGAGAACCAGTCAAGATACATCACTTATTAACACACACCAGTGGAATACCCGCACTGGGTTATGCCGAGGCCTTCATAAACGGGGCCCTGGGGTTAGACAGTAACTGGTTACCGGTATCGTCGGCGGATGACGTCATGGTATTCATGAGGGGCTATGAGGACTGGGTTGTATCAAGGCCAGGTGAGAGGTTCTTTTACCTTAATGAAGGCTACGTACTCCTGGGCCACGTGGTGAGTAAAGTTAGCGGTATCCCTTACGAGACCTATGTTACGCAGCACATACTCAAGCCCCTTGGGATGAACAGAACATACTTCAACGCAGAGGAAGTCTCCAGGGACTCCGACGTGGCTACACCGTACATACTGGATAGGAAGGGTAGGCATATACCCAGTAGGTTCCCCTTCGGGATAACGGCAGATGGTGGGTTGTTAAGCAACGTCATTGACATGTCTAGATACATCACAATGCTCATGAATAGAGGTGTGCTTAATGATGTGAGGATAGTGAGTAAGGATTACCTGGAACTTGCAGAGAGGAGGTACATCAACGTGCCCTGGAGGATAATTGGTGATGAGGGTTATGGCTATGGGTTGATAGTTAGTGAGAACTTCTTTGGTAGAAAGCTCGTGCAGCATAGTGGGAATGTCCTTGTTTACACAGCGTACATGGCCTACCTACCCAGTGATAGGTTAGGTGTGGTAATCATGAGTAACGCCGAGGGGTACTCCATGATGAAAATGGGCATTTACATATTAACAAGGCTCGTGGGCCACGAGCCCAGGGAACTATGGGCATTTAAACTAGAGGATACGTTGAGGAGACTGGAGGGTGTTTATGAAGCGTATAACGGTACCGTGAGGGTTTCCGTGAAGGCACGGGGTGACTTCCTAGTGATTAAAAGCTCCACGAGGTACACCGAGGAATCAACAATACTAATCCCAGAGGAGGTGAGCGGTGACTATGCACGATTCTACACATTACTTTACGGAGCCAAGGTACCCGTGGAGTTCACTATAAAGGGAGGTAAAATATACATGACGTATGAAAGATACGTATTCATAAAGAGAGAGTAAAGGAATGAGGTTATTCAATCACATAAAAATGAAAGAAAAATTATAAAGAATATAACAATACACAGTACTTGTATGGCAGGAAAAATGCCCAATAAATGGGTAAGCCGCGTCAAGGCTCTGTTAGTGATTATACTGGTTATGGCAGTGGCTTCAATACTCATGTCACTACTCATTACTGTTAAGGCCCAACCCGCACCAATACAGTCAGTCAGGGTTAGCACTGGCGTGTTATCCTACTACGAATCACTACCATCCACTGCGCCGGGCATTGTAATTAGGGTTTACTTAATCAATGGTTCAACAATAAAACCCGCCAACGCCTTCGTAAGCATCTACGCAAACCTACCCAACGGAATCATACCCATGATTCACGCGTACGGTAGCGTGGTAACACTACCCTTCAGTGATAATGCGTGGTCCTTCGTAATCAATAAGTGGCTGGGCACGGGCATGCCGGTGGGTAGCTACAATACATCACTCCT
The DNA here is from genome assembly GCF_000018305.1 of Caldivirga maquilingensis IC-167. Lineage (NCBI taxonomy): Archaea > Thermoproteati > Thermoproteota > Thermoprotei > Thermoproteales > Thermoproteaceae > Caldivirga > Caldivirga maquilingensis. Next base: position 142,505 of record NC_009954.1, read on the forward strand.
AGTCTTCACAACATACGTGAGTGGTAATAAGTCCTGGATCGTACCCATGCTCATCCCATACAACGTTGGTTGGGTCCTAACCTCCAGGGGTGTTGGGATTACCACGGTTGGTTCGGCCACGCCCAGGTTCGTCGTGGCTGCCATATACATCAACGTGACTGGGATCAAGCCATTCAGTGTTGTGAGGGTGAGTGCCGTGGGTAAGCAAGACCCACAGATCCTCGGTACCTACGATGGCTACGTACTCTATAACTGCTCAGTAAGCGGGCCGCAACCAGAGATCCACGTATCATCACCCTATGAGTTTATACCAGAGAGTACCTGCCTGGGTATAAATGGTTCATTACCACTGGTCTGGGTCACATGGAGTAATGGCGTTATACATAGGGATAGTAACTTAGAGTTCTTTTTAGATGTTGGCTATATTGGTGTGATGCCCTGGGAGGCGGTGGCCACGGAATACGGTGAAGTAGGCCAGTCCTACAGTGCTAACGAGACATGGGCACTGGCATTTCCAATATTCATGTCCTCCGTGAGGGGCCCTGGATCGTTTTACTGGGCATACAATGGTACGTGGGCGATTGTTAATTATAGTGTATGGTACGTGGACCCAATGACTGGCGTTACGGAGTATCTAGGTTCGGTGACGGTTTCCGAAGTCCTCTATGTACCCAGTCAGGAACCGGTGGAAGACGGTATTGATTATGGTAATGGGCCCATCAGCGTGTTGTACTATGGTGCAACCACCATATTTAATAAACTAATTGGTTACTCAGTATTGAATACATCATCAGTAATTTACTACATAAACTTTATACCTAATCCATTGACCGGGGTTGAGGAGCTCTACGAGTGTAATGGCCCAGTCTCCATTGCATATATGGTGGGATCGAAGACGGGGGCATTGTACTCCATTATCCTTGGCGGGGCCGAATCTGCCGTGAACACGGCCCAATTTGGCACGGGCCTTATGGCATATGTTGTGTCGCCACCATATAATGCTATAGCAAATATTATATATGGTGCAATAGCAAATGAAATAACAGATATTATATTGACGGAGCTTGAAATAGCAGGTATCATACTACCACCATCGAACACTACCTTCATTCAAACATTTCTCGAGACGACTGGTATCAGTAACGGCACGCGCCTTTACATATCCGTCGTGATGACATCCAAACCCTTCGGGATACCAACCTACGGCTTCATACTCAATACAACGAATTACTACGGAAATCCGCAGGAGTATACCTGCAGTTACGGTAAGGTGATGGTTATAGGTTAGGGGATAATGACTTCATCGACCTATTACGCACTAATTCTCAAAATCCATGTGAAGTAGTAGGTCAATATTCTGCCCAAGCATTGGCTCATTGCCAATTTACCAAGCCCATACCTAAGCTCATTGGTGTATTTATGAGGCCCCTTAATGAAAATACCCACACACTAGGGGCTTGGATTACAGTATTAATGATGGGGGAGCAACGATAAAGCATCATTAGTACTGCAAGAATCACACCACTCCACGTGGAGGATCCCAATGTGTAATGAATCTTTCAAGCGAAAGGCATAAAAACACGATTGGTACTTCACATACTATGGAGTTGAGCGAGTTGATGAACCTGTTAATTAGTAGGGGTGTGGATTATGTGATGTCTCAATTACCAGGTTGGATTAGCAGGAGGGAGGTTTCAAGGGATGATGCAGAATTAATACTCATGTACGCAATTAGCAGTAGGCTTGATGAACTGGGCAAGAAGATTGATGATTTAAGTAAAAGAATCGATGACTTAAGTAAAAGAATTGACGTGAGATTCGATGAGTTGGGTAGGAAGATTGATGACCTACATAAGGAGGTTATTGATAGGTTAGACCTCATAAGTAATCAATTGAGGGTTCTGAATTCGAACATAGCAGCCACGTATGAGTTGACGTCAAAGGTTATGACTAAGTTAATGGAAAGCAGCCTAACACAGGCACCACCACGTTCATGATGAATTACAAAAGCTGATTATACACTTTTTCATAACACAATCTAGGCCTATGTAAGCGATAAGCCAGTAAGTCAAGCCAGCCAGTGAGCCATACTGTACGTTAGTGCGCACCCAAGCCTTCATGAAGGCCTCCGAGGATTGCAATGGCATTGCCAATGTTGAAGCTATAGACACTGGCTACCAATAAGCCAGCAACATATCCGCTTAATTTATTATTCACAACCTGAGCATGTAGGTGTCGCTAATCGTTAATAAGAATCACTTGGCGCCATGGCCACAAAGTATTTATAGGAGTTAAGTAGGAAAATTAATTAATGGGCTTAAGCACGTGGGTGCTTAATAGGATCACTTGGTTTTATGTGGGCTTCGTCTTCGTAAGCTTCGCATTACTCCTCTGGCTCTTCATAAGTGGTTACTTAACAATATACACGGGTCTACCATTGCCATACTTCATGCTCTACACAACGGGCAACGTAGCAATCACCGCCTTAGTCACCATGATCGTAATCCTAGGCCTATATGTATACCTGGGCATTGTGCTAATACGCAGCGGCTTTAGTAGAGGTTACGTGCCGATAGGGTTCGTGGCATCAATAATAATAGGCATGGTCCTAATCCTAACCGGGCAGTTCGTAGCCGCTGTGGTGTTCTTAATAATTGCCCTAGTATTACAAATCGGTAGCTACGCCGTGTTAACAAGCATAGCGACGAATAAGGTCTCCATGTACATGTGGTTAATAGGCGCATTACTGATATTGGCTGCGGCAATACTCACAATGATTAATAGGCTCCTCGTGAACTACATAGAGGCAGTCATACAGTCACTATCAATACTAGCTTGTACAGTTGAGGTATGGTCAATAATGGGTAAACGAGACCGAATACGGTGATACTGGTGATAAGTGTTGAGTTGATAGCTATGGAATTATGATTCGTCGAGTCATGATGTAAGGCCTTCTTAGCTGTGCATTAGGTAATGTGCTGGTGCTTGAATTAGGGAACGGTGGATACGTAATAAGCGCAGCAACCTTCACTGGCTATGGTACCCTCCATATCACTAATCATTTTATAAAAGTATAGTATATTACAGTTCCTTAGAATATTATTCGTACACATGTATAAATCGGTACTTATATTTAAGAAGTCGCACAACGCTTATTGATTTTAATTTCACAATGTAGTAATGCATTGACTCCCTGGCTTCCTCAACTATGTAGGTTACTATTAATGCATTAGTACTGAGGAGTGGGTGTGGCTCATGGACCTCAATTATACTTGTTGGTAGTAGGGCTATGATTTTATTGACCTTCTTAAACTCAGCTAGGTTAACTCCCACCAACGCATTATTAAGTCTTCTAAGTAAGCATTTAAGCTATTAATCAAGGAGTCTTAATCACTTAATTCATAAAGATCCTTATTCCAAGGCATTCTGGGTAGAAGCGCCATGTACACCGCCTCAGTATTCAAGTTAATCCTCTTAATTAACCCCCTGCTTAATAGGCCAATGAACCCGATTCCCTTACCTGCATTGGGAACCCCATAATACTTCTCAACAACATCATTAAGCTCCTTACCAGTCATTAACTCCCTCATAAATGCTGGCGGTATCATGAATGCTGGACTTAGCCCCAATGTGATTAAGCCTTTTCTATCAATCACCGCAGCCACTGTTACATCAAAATTCACATTGAAGGCACTTAACATTAATACACCGGCTTCAATACCGATGCCGTAGGTTGAGTCCTTAATTGAGCTAAGGGCATGCCTAGCCCTAACTACTGCACCATTAACAGTCGCCTCAAGACCCATTGGCTCCGGAGGTATGCCAGGTGGTGGATCCACCGCCTCAACTGTACCATTAATGTTAAGAATCCTTAAAGCCTCCTCAACAGCCTTAACCTTACTTGGATTCCTTGAAGCCAAGGCCACCTTCATAAGCTTAATACTAGTTACCTTACCTTAACTTCTTTAAATTTGACCCACATTATTTAGGATTCACTATTCACAAACATCATCTAGTTTACCGTTACTGGGTCAATCGAACACAAGACTAATGCCCTGTACCTCAAGTAAGGTATCGTTATACGATTGAGGACTCCTTAAAAGAATGCAACGCATCAATGTGCTACGTGTATCACGGTTAAGTGCGGAAAACCAAGAACACCATAATAGAAATGGGTGGTGGATCTTGTTCTTTACGATGTTTTAAATTGATTTTCATTAATTACATGCTACATATCTCTGGATCCCATGTAAATGAGAATAATTGGATCGAAGGCCCAATTCATAATACACTGCTGAATAAATGAGACAGTATGAGAAACACCTACCGGCAATAAAGTAATAATAATAATAAAGGCAGTAAATCAATAAATCAACCCCTAGGACGAGGAGACCAGTAGGTATCTGCCCTTAATGGCCTTTTCCTAGGAATTATCCACAGTCCTATGAGCGATGAAGACACAATACTCCTCTGTCACGTAGTTTTTGTGAAGAATAAAAATTAAGAATTATTATAATTTAAAAACATAGTTAAAAATCATACTAATGTATTTAACTATAGCAATAAAAATAAAAGCGAACCAATCTATTACTCTCTAAGAAAATAGTTTAACCGTAAAATTTAAATAAAATAAGGTAAGGGCCTTTTTAAGGTACAATGTATTAAGCAGTGCAAATGTGCCGGCTCCATAATGATGGCTTAGTATGAGTGCATTTAAAATCTTCCTTCTTATTTCCATACCCCTCATTTCATTATCCCTAATCCTAATATACGGCACGGCATTGATTGCACCCTCCATAGTAAGGATCTCCACGCCTCAGAGCATGCCTTATGCCCAAGCTAGTAATGTCATTGTTAATGCCAGTGGGGTTTATGTGATCGTGAGTGTGGTAAATAATGGTTTTAACTTCACGCCAACGAGCGGCTGGGTATTAATTGCGAACACTGGTGAGTTGGGTAATTTAACCATAATAAATGGAACACTGGCTGTGTCCAGGATGGGGCTGGAGCCTGGTTACGTGGTAATGAGCAGTGCAGGTGTGAGAGGGGTGGTCAAGGGTTACCTAGATGGGGCGCCTGCTGAGATAGCCTTCTTCAGCATAGTCCCAATTCACGTGGCCAATACGGTGGCCTTATCAAGCGTGAATTATAGTAATTGCGTACTAGTGCTTATCTTTAATGTATCATCAATAGTCCCCGTTAGGTTGTGGGGCATTGTCAACATGAGCCTATACACAGTGGTAGGTCATGAGTATGTCCTTAACACCATGAATGTGGTGTTTAATGAGAGTGTTTATGTACCCGCTGGTGATCATACCGTTAACATAACAATCCCCATAATGCCATTCTATGACGTGGACAGGTTTATCTACGTGTATGATTGCAACCTTAAGGGTGATGTGGCGTATGCGCTCTACTTACCAATAAGCATTACTTATTATTACCCCACCGTGAACCAAACCGTGAACACCGTTATCTTCAAGTCCTTCACCGGGTGACTTCCATGAGACTCGAGGTCATGATTCAAGTGGTTCTGGCATTAGCCTTCGTGGTCTCCTGGTTCCTGCTGCCGATTTATGGCATTACAGGCCCTGGGTTAGCCATGGTTCTAACACCCGTGGGTTACGTGGTGGATTTCCTAGGCCTGAGATACCTCGTGGTTCCACCAACAATATTCGCAATATGGCTCTTTGCCCTAACGTCATCACTAATACCCATTGTTTGGAGGAGCACTAGATACCCACTCTACCTCTCACTACTCCTCGCTGTTCTCTCGATGACCATGCTTACTGACACAATTCTCTTCCAGTGGCGATACATGACGGTGAGGGGCTACGTAATACAACCAACACCCACGGGTTACATCTATGTTCAACTACACCACACGCCAAGCCTGAGTCTGCCGTTTTACATACTGGTGATTTACCTAGTACTAACGCTTGTCAATACCGTGACCAGGGCTAAATGGTTGAGGTTTAGGGAGTGGAGTATTGTTGAGGTTTACCAAACAAGGGGCACTATGACTGCCATTAAGGAGTCCCTAAGGAGGCTTGGGATACCTTATGAGGAGTTTGATGATGGTATTAGGGTTGGTGACTTAATTATTAAGGAGGTTCATGGCATGATAACAATAAGCAGGGTAGGCAGAAACCCCATGGCAACCGATGAGATTCAAGGGTTAAGTCCTGAGGAGGCTATTGCCGTAGTGATAACACACGCAGTTCAGTATGCATTTAAGACTGGGTCCAGGGTGGTTGAGTATGAAGGTGAGTAAACGGGTAGTAGCCATGGCAATACTACTGGCCTTAGTCATGGTGCCTTCATCATTAGTCATCGTTAGTGATGTAATAAATACGTACAGGGGCAATATGAGGATTAGCACCACACAGCCGATTAAGGTAACGCCAGGCTCCTTCCTTTACCAAACACCATGCGGTCAACTCCTAATACAAAGCCAGTGGGCGCCAACTGGCACGGGCTTCAGCGGCTCCATGAACCTACCCCTAATAACATTGAGCACAACTAATGGCTACAGGTTGATGATGACGCCAATACCCATGTTCTCACTCACCACATCAACAAGCGGCGTGTTAACCCTGGGAATAAACACCAACCCCTACATAGCCTCAGCATACCTAAACATAGGCGGAACCACACAGCAGGTATACCCAGGAACCGGCACATGGAGCCTAACCACGGGCTCCTACACAGCAAACCTAACGGGACTCACACTAACCACCCCAGTCACGGGCACGGTAACACTAAGCGGTAATTACAACTTCACACCAACCACAGGCGTCACGTTCACGTACACCTTCACGGAAACCCTAAACCTAAAGCAGCCATCCTTCAACATAATGAACCTGTTAAACGGTTACCAGAACTGGTACGTGCCGCACGTGTACCAGGGCGATTATCAAGGCACCCGCACTTATCAATGGCCGGTTTATTACCCACTCAGCGCAGCACCACAGTACTGGGCACCAATATCCACGGGCATTAACCAACCAGTCCTAATGATGGTGCAGGCTCGGCAATGGTCCGCCGGCGCCATGTTCTGGAGTGAAGCCTACACCAGTGGTCAGTCAGTCACAATAACAATACTGGGCACCTACTCCAGTGGCACATCAAACCCAGCGGATGGCTATGAATTCTACTTCTTCATAGTTCCAAATGGATGGGCCATATCCTCTTCTTCCAATTACTCAATACCTTACTCAGTATCCTCATCACAAATTGGTACTCAGGTATCACCTGTGCAGGGCGAGGTTATCCTACCCGTCTCTGTATATAATACGTGGTACGTAGTGGTTCAGTGGGACCCGTACTGGCAGTACGGCTATACTGCGAGCGGTTATACTGGGCAGTGGAATGTCTGGGCTGTAAGCTATACCCCCTCCCGGCTAAGGATTAACTCGGTGAATGGTGTGGGCAGTGGTTACTTTAAGCCAAACCCAGGGGATTACATATGCGTTAGCGTCACGTATAATGCAACTACGAACACCGTGAGCGGCATTGCCGTGGACCTAAACACGGGCGCCTACGCCATACTACCTCCCATAAACCTAGCTAGCTTTTCGAATTTTAAGCCGCCAAACAGTGGTACCTACGTATTTGGCGTAGCTGGCAACACGGGAGGCGCCTATGCCAATTGGGCAATACTAGCCGTTAATTACACGGCGCGTTAGGTACTCAGCAGATCCACTGTACATTACGGGTTAGTTAACCCTCAGCAGGCTTATCAACAGAAGTAATTACGTTAAGAACTCATTATTTATTCATACCTCGCTTTTCAGGCTAATTTCACACGCATTTTTCTACATCGTCATATTAGCCGTGGCAGCAGTACCCTCAACCATTGAGGATGAGGAAGTAAGGGGCTGCAGGTTCATGAAACTAGGGATGGAGATTAAGGTTGAAAATAATACTTGCTAAACCTAGGTTTGGTTGACTATGAACTTTGGGCCACACTGCCTGCTGGGTCTTATGCTCCTAGGAATGCCTCAAGGACCAGGTAGCATTATGGTTATTGCAAGCATGTAACTAAATTCAGTACACCTGTGTTACCATGTTGTTTACTGGCCTGTGGACAACACCACGGAACTATACATAAGTAGGGTGGATGCAAAGAGGGGTATTGCTAGGCTTATGGAATTCATGAACATAGAAATAACCGAAGTAATGAATAATGAGGGTAAGGCAGGATTCCATAGCAGGAATCTAGAGAGCATTATGAAGCTCAATATACCAATTAATACAGTGGGTGCCCAGGGACTTCATGAGAATAACCGTAAGGAGAGCCGAGGGACTGACCCTAGTTAATGATTAGGGGTTAGTGGAGCCTGGCGTTAGGGATGTTAGGGTTAATGTCATTATTCAGTTCATGAGATATGGCTTCGTTAAGAAGGTGAATACCGAGAGAATGAATGGTGGCAAGGTTGTTGAATTCATTTACATGCATAATTAATCCTTAATGTCCCTCAGGTGGAACCCTGTGGATAAGTACCTAAACAATAACCTGTAATGCATAATGGAGATTAGGGTTCCTGAATTCCTCACTAAGGGTATTTAGCTAACTCATCCATGGAGAAAATATTATTAAATGCTATTTCAACAGTTAATGCATCATGAGGATCTCTACAAGATCCTCAATGTTCCCGGGATCTAAGATAAGGGCTATTAATGAGGAGGTAGTTAGGCTTTCAAGCCGTGGTATTAAGATTTATGAGTTCCATATAGGGCAGCCGGGTTTACCACCAAGTAAGGACTTGCTTCTTGAGTTTACCAAGGAATTACTTGAGAAACCCTTTGAGCTAAGCATGTACACGCCCAGTAGCGGCATTGATGAGTTGAGGGTCATGATTGCCAATGACTATAGTAAGTACTCTGGGGTCAATGTTACGCCCAGCGATGTATCTGTCACGGCAGGGTCCGCAGAGGCACTACTTGCATTGTTCATGGCCGTAATAGATGAGGGTGATGAGGTTGTCCTCACGGACCCCACGTACTTAATGTACGAACCTGTAATTAGATTTCTTGGTGGCAAGGTTATTAAAGTAAGGGCCAGGGAGGAGCTGGGCTGGTTACCCAGTGAGGATGATTTGAGGAGTGCCGTGGGCAGGAAAACTAAAGCCATAATCCTGGTTAATCCAGACAATCCCACGGGTAGGGTACTTGGTGAAAAGATCATTAAATTGGCTGTGGACTTGGCGAAGGACTATGATGCCTATGTGATCTACGATGAGGCATATAAGCATCTTTACTACGAGGGAAACCATACATATGCCCTTGGGCTTGATATGGAGCATGTGATTGCCGTAAATACCTTCTCCAAGGACCCCGCAATGCCTGGTTGGAGGCTCGGCTACGTGGTTACTCATGAGGAGTTTATCAAGGTTTTTAATAGGGTTAAGCAGTACACGAATCTAAACCCACCAACACCATCCCAGTACGCAGGGCTACTTTACTTAACTAAGTACAAGGAGAGGTACCTAAGTGAGACCCTGCCCATTTACAGGTCAAGGATGGAGACCATGTACAAAGCCATTAGGGAATACTTGCCCAAGGCCGCTGTGGTCAAGCCCAGGGCTGGCTTATTCATGTTCGTGAACCTTAAGCCATACCTGGAGAAACTTGGCATTGATGATGAGGAATTCTCCTTGAAATTAATAAGGGATGCCCACGTAGCCGTGGTCCCAGGCTCTGCCTTTGGCGATAACGGTAAGTACCATGTGAGGATGAACTTCGCTAGGGAGGATGAGAATAACATTGTTGAGGGAGTTAAGAGGATAAGTGAGTATTTAGAGGGAAAACTAAGTAATCCATAACTAGGTAGAACTCAATGATAGTAAAGTTAGGTAAAACAATAGCAGACATGATCAAGGTGAGTGGGGAGTATGAGAAAGGAACTAAGTGATGAGGCGAGGGTTAGGGTAAGCACATCACGGCGGTGCCTCGAGGAATTAAATTGGTAGTGGTATTGTAGTGGTATTAAAATATATTCACTGAGAAACACTGATGGACATGAGTAGATTTAATTAAGATGTGCTACTAATGACGATTAATGCAATTATGAGCAGGGACTCACGTTAAAAGTCAGCATAAAGTGTTGGCGCTGGATAATATACGCTGTATTAAGTTCTGCCTTCATAAGCTTTCTCATTTTCAAGTATTTTCCTTAACCTCTCTACATCAATGTGGCTGCCTGTTATTACAGCAACTACATTATAAACACCGCCTTGACCAAGCTTCTTAACTAAGTCACCATTTATTATAGGCCCTATTGCTATAGCGCCAGCCCCCTCGGCAATTACATGTTCATACTTAAGCAATACGTATACAGCTCTCTCAATGTCACGCTCATTAACTAAGAGCACGCCATCTAGGTAACGCCTTATGTATTCAAAGGGTATCTCGCCAGGTCTAGAGGCAAGTCCGTCAGCGATAGTTTCAATGCTACTAAGCACCACAGGTTTACCCTCCTTAAGTGATAGTACATAAAATGGTGCATTTTCAGGTTGTACTCCATAAACCTTAGTACTTGGCTTAACATGCCTTACTAAGTAGGAGACACCAGCCGGTAAAGCACCACCACCAAGCGGTATAAGTATGGCGTCAACGTTGGGTAAATCCTCAAGTATCTCAAGTCCAATGGTTGTATGTCCAGCAATTACATAGTAATCATTAAATGTATGTATAAGTTTAATCCTCTGATCACTTGAGGAAATCTCGAGAGCCTTCTTCTCAGCTTCAACGTACGACCTACCATACTTAATAACCTCAGCACCATATCTCTCCATATCCTCGACCTTAGACCTCTGCGTGGTCTCAGGAACAACCACGGTAGCCCTGACTCTCAATATGCTGGCTACGTATGCCAGAGCAACAGCGTGATTGCCAGTAGATACCGTTAGGAAGTGCTCATAACCGTCACGCATATACTTATGGACGGCAAAGAATACACCCCTAACCTTGAAACTACCGCTCCTCTGTAGATTCTCCAGTTTTAAGTAGACATTTAAGCCATTACTTGATAGTCGCTCTGACCTATACAGGGGGGTTCTAATCACGTAACCCATTGATTCCATCCTTCTGGTGAATTCCCAAGCCTCCTGAATGAGGGGCATTAAATCAATGGATTTATTAACACCTACATTAATACTCATTGTAAATCATGAATAAAGTATATTTTTAAGCTTTAAATTAACCTCACCATGCCGTTATCTCTTTATTTCCTCCATTATCTGGTCTATTGCCTTCGTCCTAAATGCACTGTAAACAGCCCAATAATGAAATACCAATGTTATTATTGCAGCAATTACCGTGTCTATCGGGAAGGGTATCGCTTTACGTAGACCGAAAGAGCCATAATAAGAAAGTAACGTGATCACAATCATGTAAGTTGGGAACCAAACCCCAGCCTTAAATTCCCTCCTTAAGTAATCACTACCTAGTCTATAAAGTATGGCCATGCTAACGTATATTAACACAGCCGCGACGATTATGTACATTAGCAGGCCCGTGTCATTATAAACCCTTAACCCCTTAGTCACACTATAGAAGTAAGAAAATGCTGCAGCCACGCCTATAGCATCAATGAAGCCTAAAGTTAATGACAGAGGAAGACTTACATTTAATCTCTTGTACGCATAATAACCAAAGTAAATGGGTAACCCCACGAATACTGCCAGAAAGAACTTAGATACCGTACTGAACCCCGACCAGTAAATAATTAGGGATGCCGCAAGCGTCGCTACTGGGGCTAATACCGATGTAGCCCATAACCTGAATGGGCGAGGAAGATCGGGCGCAATCCTCCTCAGTGCCTGCACAGCTATACCACCAGTGACCATGTACGTGAGTACCCTACCAACTGTTGTGAACGAAACTATTGATTGCCAGGTTGGAAACGGCAATAGGTACAAGGCGCCAAGTACCGCTATTGTGATGAGGGACCACTTTGGTATTCTTGTACGGCTTAATACAAGGAACCAAGGTGGTAAATAACCGTCAGCCGCGATTCCATAGAGCGCCCTAGTTGCGCCTCCCGTAGATATAAATCCTGTACCTGCAGGTGATATAACGGCATCTGTTAGAAATACCACGACCCAAGCAGCTAAAAACGCGACAGCTACTGGCACGACGTACTTGAGGGACTCTAGCAACTGTGCTATTGGCGCCTTAGATATTGAGGATGTTCTCAATGCTGCCCAGGCACCCTCCTTAACACCAATTACGTCCCAGTGTATTGCACCTATGAAGGCGAGCTCAAGTAGTATGTATATTGTCATTGCTATTAATATCGCGCTTATGATTGCAAAGGGGATGTCCTTACTGGGATTTTTACCTTCACCACCATACTCAATAGCCTGCCTAAAACCGAGGTAAGCAAATAAAACGCCTCCAGTTGGCATCGCGTAAAATACCGCTGCCCAACCCGTGTACGGTGCAGTGCCACTCGTTGGTATGAAACCACCGCCAGCGGTGAAATTAGCCGGGTTGAATGCCAAGGCTATCATTATCATCGCGGTTATTGAGGGTATCAGTAATTTCCACCAGCCAAGGCCATAGACCGTATCACCAACGGCCTTAACACCTATGTAATTTACATAGATGAATAATGCTAGGAATAGATAGGCAACAACATAACCAAGCGCCGTCAAGATGCCGGTATGAGGATTGTATAGCTGTGGAAAGAAGAAGGATAAATATCGAGTCGCCGTTAAAGCCTCTGTGGGTGGTACAGCCGTTATGGCTAAGAAATAAGACCAACCAATTAAAAAACCAGCAAAGCCACCAAACACGTAGTGTGGATATCTAACAAGTGCGCCTGACTTCGGTATCGCGGAGGCAATCTCAGCATTAGCTAATGCTACGAGCAGTATTATGATGCCGGCTATTATCCAGGCCAATAAGGCAGCGCCACCGGCATAGGAGGCGGCATACATGGGTGCAAACAACCAACCAGCACCGATTATTTCACCAATCGAGAGAAACAATAACCTACGCCTATTTAAAGCTTTACGTAGTTCTCTATCGGTTTTGATACCGAAATCCTCCGCCATACATTCTTAACTTATTTAATGACTTATAAATTTTACCCTATATTACACATGTTATAAAATAGATTAACAATACTCTAATTATCTGAATATAAAATAGATTAACAAACTCCGACCTTGATACCCAATCGTGTGGTTCCTGGTGCTTAATTTCCTAATCATCACCCTGATGCCGGTTTCCTGGTTGATCATTGTAATGAGGAAAGGTATATATCTCAGTATAAAAAGATAAATTTACGATGAGTGGGGGTGTGCTTGGTAGGGGGTTGAGGGTAGTGGGTTTGGTGTTGTTGTTTGTGGCTGTTCTCCTGATTCTCACTGGCCATGGGTTGAGTGGTGGTTTGGGGAAAGGTTCTCAATCAAGTGCTTTACCTGGGTCAGTGGGTGTTTTGTCCATTGGTTCCATACCAGTTAATGCCCCAGTCTTCGTTATTGGACCCAACACCCTACTAAGCCCTGTTAAGGGTTTATTGCTTAATGCCTCTATTACACCCATTGCATTAAGCCAATTAACCGAGACACCAAGCGATAGTTTCATAATAATTGATTGGGATTACATGAAGCCACTACTGATTAACCATTACGGCTTGAATTCCTCAAGCCTAGTCCTCAGTGTATTATCGAGGTTACTCTCTAGGGGTGATTTCATTGCACTATACGGTAATGCCAGTGATGAGGGTTTAATGGGCCTTACCCTAACCCTAGCATGGGCTAGGGGTGTGAATAATGAGTTAATACTCTCCACGGGCAACTCCTACGCATTCAGAATGCTGCTAACGGCTGTCCCATTAATACCAATGAGGGGTGATGTCATGGAGATAGCCTACGGGGGTAGGGGTTGGTTAGCCATAGCACCAATACACGAAAACCAACTAATAAACTACATAATACCGTACATGATGATGAGGAGCGGGTTAATAAATGCATTAAAGGTGATGCAGTACGTAGATCCTCCTGGTGACCCATGCTGGGAACTATGGCTTCAGTTCTACCCACAATCATCACCAAACGGAGTCTTTGAGAATAACGAGGTAACACTGATATGGTTAGCACCACAGTGGGGCGGACCATACCTTAATTATTATGTTAATGGTTTGGGGGGCGTATCAGGATGGTAATGGCACATTCTTTATCGACTCATGCATAGAATTCAATAACTACGGCGGTGCTGGTGATGGCACTGCAATCATAGGTGTATCGGTTAATAACTTCATAGATTATTCGGTCGCCCCCACTATGGTTAGTAATGGTGGTTTTGAGGATTGGCAGCTTGGGGCCATGGATTACTACACGGGCTATGAGGATTATGTTAACGGACTGTCAAGCGCCTTCTTCGGAAGCGGTGGTGGGGTTCGGCCACATCTACCCCCCATTAGAGAGAGTATAAGCCTAACCACACCACAGGTAACTAATTATCAAGCACTCTCTATGACCTTAGTTGAGGGTAATTTCACCTGGGTCTTCAAAATAAAGAATGGCCACATAGCGGAGGGTTATTATAATGCCTTTGGGGATTCGGTTGGTGATGCGGAATTATTCATACCCAGTTTTAATCCAAGCAACTCCTATGTGGCGTTTTTGCCTGTGGATTTTGAGAATTTGGTGGTTACTTCAAAGTACTGGGTGTTCACTGGGCGTACCTTAGAGCCATTCTGCACCTACAAGCTCATGTGGACTGATGTATTGTGGAATGTTGTCGTAACACCCATTACTCAAGTATCAACAGGTAGCTACTTATTCAACTTCAATAATACCTTTACAGGCATACTCATTGAAAACACACCACCAAACAGCTACCTAACAGGACTAACAACCGGAACAACACCATGCTACACCCTACCATCACCACCGTGAAAACAACAACATGGTGCCCCGGCCGGGATTTGAACCCGGGTCACGGGCTCGAGAGGCCCGCATACTTGTCCGGGCTATACGACCGGGGCTTATGACTCGTCTATACTTGGCTTTTTTAGCTTTTCCCACGCATTTAGCGTTTAATCGGGTTAATATTCCTTAATTTAATCAACCAGTGTACTGCTACTGATTAATGCTTAAATGAATGCATTTAAAGCCTGCTTAATGCTTCTTATTCATGGGGTTTCTTGATGATGTTAAGAGGCTTACTGAGCTTAGGGTTAAGTTAATGAGTGGTCCTGTGGCTAGGGCGCCTAGTTTAGTTAAGGCTATTGAAGGTAGGAATAGTGAGGGTTATGTTGGTTTAATAGCCGAGTATAAGAGGGTTAGCCCTAGTGGGGTTATTAGGCTTGACCTGGATGCCTACAGTTACTTCAACCAAGTATCATCCTACGCCACAGGCTTCAGTGTGTTAACTGAACCATTCTTCTTCACTGGGAATACCTTATTCATTAGAATCGCCTCAATGTTCAGTAAGCCTATACTCTATAAGGACTTCGTTATTCATGAGTACCAGGTTGAGGAGGCCTTTAACAATGGTGCAAGCGCAGTACTCGTAATATATAGATTACTTAACGGTGATGTTGGGTGGCTTATTGATGCGGTTAGACGTAGGGGGCTTGAGCCACTTATAGAGGTTGATAATGTTAATGATGCTGTTAACGCCGCTAAGGATTACCCTGGATTCATGATTGGTGTTAATTCAAGGGACTTAGGTGACTTAACAGTATCCCTTGAGAGGAGTATTGAGATAATTAGGGCTATTAGGGGTAAGGGAGTCTTGATCATTGCCGAGAGTGGGGTTAAGGGTAGGGGTGAGGTTGAGGCTTTAGCTAGGGAGGGTGTTAATGCTGTCCTCGTGGGTACTGCATTAATGAGGAATCCTGCCTTGGCTAGGGAGCTCCATGATGTGAGGCTTGGTTGAAATGCTTAAAAACCTTGTTGATTAAAATTAAGCTTGGTGGTTAAGGCTAAGACGCTTACCTTATCAAAGTACTTAATGAATCTCAGTGACAATATTGATGCACGTAGGCTTAAGGAATTGATTGGAAGCCTACTTAACTTAACGTATATTGTTGCTGATGATGAGTCTGAGCTTAATGATGAGGGTGTTAACGATTTCCAGTACATTCTTCACCTTGCACTTGCTGTACTTCGATTAGCTGAGGAGCCATGCTTAACGTCTGATTGCATTAATAAGGTCATTAATGTACTGAGGAGGACTAGTGAGGTGGCTTACGGTTGCGTTAATGATTGCGGTGAACTTAAGGTGATTGCCGAGGAGCTTAGGAGTCTATATAACCATGAATTATCCTACTCATCCTACTGGAGGTTTTAATGCGAGTACCCCTGTGTGAATAATGCTTATTAATTCCCAGTTTACCGTTCACTTAATGTCTAGGAAGAGTAGGGGAAGTAGGAAGAAGAGGAGACTATTCATAGTGGCTATAATCGCTATTGCAATAGCTGAGGTGGGGTTCATAGTGGCTTACATTGGTCCAACCCTACTCTATAAGCAACCTAGTGCTGAACCTAATTTATTCTCATTAATAGGTGTGTCACTTGTTAACGTATCATCATACACCACTACACCATCATTAATGAATCCCCTCGTTTTCAACGGCACTAAGCCGGTGGCAGTATTCATAACCATGGCACCCACGACACAGTGCACAATACCCTACAGCCTACTAAGCAATTTAACCGCATCATCAAACGTAATACTGGTTCTACTGAGCTCCCCCACAGTGGGCCTACAGTTCATAACCCCGCCCCAGTGGACTAATGTTTACTACAGTATGGAGACCCTTAACTGCACTGCACCACCTAATGTTTACTTGGCTACTGCGTCATGGTTCAGTAGTGGTTCCCAGATACCAGTGGGTTTATTTAATGCAACCCAGGCACTTAACATAATTAACGCATCCACAGTGCTTAACGCCCTAGAAGGTAATTCAATAAGCACTGTACTGCCAATGATCATAGTATCCTACGGTAATGGTACATTAGTGGGATACTTAACAGGCCTTAATGCATTAAATTACAGTAAGATAGCCGTGTTGATTAATAAGGCATCAGGTAGCTGATGTGATGCATTTACTTAATATTTTATTGAGCCGCCTCAGCTTTTTCCTCGGCCTTGGCTTCAGTAGGCTTGGCCTCCCCACTAACCTGAATTACGGGTTCCTTATCCCAATTTTCAGGGTAAACTAAGACTGCGTTAACTTGAACAATTTGGTCACTAATAGTATTACCCCTAATTAATCTCCTCACCCTTAATCCCTTCTTCTCAGGCCTAAAGCCTGGCCTACCGGAGAGGAGGGCATACTTCTTCACAGGCCCCTCTATGCCTGGGTGCATTGGTGCCCCATCGTACCCAGTGCCTCCAGTTATCTTAATTCTAAAGCCCTGCGGTAGATCAATAATCTCCTTAATTAATTGAGCATCAAACACATCCCCTATCCTTAACCCTATTAGCCTCTGGGCCACCTCATCCTTAACCTCAAGTTGCTTAGACTTACCGCTCCTTGGGTCACTTAACACTAGCTTAAAGGTTGGCATTACGCGACGCTACATGCTTATTTTTTAAACTTTACCACGTACTTAAGGCTCCATCCTCTAGAGGGGTAGATGCATGGGTTTAGGTACATTATTGAGTTAAGTTGCGTTCTCTTGACCAAGTGTACTCCTTAGCTTAATCAAGTTATACAGCCAATTACCCAGTAATTCGCAGGTTTCGGGGGAATTCTCATGGCCGACGCCGCATGAGGATATGTAGGGGCAGTAGAAGCAGGGTATTGTGGCTAGGAGGTTTAAGTCAACCTCAGGTATTATACTGGCCTTAGCCTCCAGTTTCCTGGCCTCCCTAAGCCCCTTCCTTGTTAACTTAATTTCATAAACCTTCTCATTAACCTTCCTCCTTGTTACAAGCCCCATTCTGATTAACTTATTTAATGCAGGTATACCCACCTTACTGTTGGTTCCAGCCATTTTCCATAAATCCTTCTGCAGGCACTTACCATTAAGCCTAATTAGAGTTAAGAGTATGTTAACTTCAACAGGCCCTATCTCATCATTATTCTGCTGATTAGACACAGGCGTTGAGTTTACCTGGGTTATAAATATTTACCGTTAATGCGCATTTGACTTAAGGATTAGGTAAGTAGGCTTGCTCCCACGGGTATTTACCCTTATCCTTAATGTCCCTTATTTCATCAAGCTTCTTAAGCATTACATTCAACTCCTCCTTACTTATTTTCCTGAATAATGGCTTTGGTTCACTTAGCCGTAATCCCTGTTCAATAGGCTTCCTAGCATCCCCCCATCTTAAGCCATTACTGTAACCCATCATTCTCCATAACTCATTAATACTGAAGGGTATTACTGGTGCAAGTGTTATTGATAATGTCTTAACAATGCTCATGAGCATATATATTGCACTATTGAATTCCACTTCACTTAATCTCCATGGTTGCCTCTCATTAAGGTACTTATTGCCTATCCTTGCTATTTCAATAGACTGGGATACCGCATCCTTTAGCATTATTCTCTCATAATCCTCCTCAACAGTGTTGAGGATTTCAAGAACCTTACCGTAAATCTCCTGGTCCTGCTCAATCATCTTAACGTCACCGGGTACAGTACCCCACCTCCTCTTAGCCAGTGTCAATACCCTGTGTATGAAGTTACCCACTGTGTCATTCATAATTGAGTTAACTACATCTAGGAATGAATCCCACGTGAAGTTACTATCCCTCTGCTCAGGCCTATTGTAAATGAGGTAGAACCTCCAGTAGTCCGCTGGGAGTAGGGCTATTGCTTCATCAGCCCAAATCCCAACCCTCTGGCTCTTTGAGAACTTCTTGCCTTCGAAAATCAAGTACTCGGTTGATGACGTTGTCCAAGGCATTACGTAATCCTCCCCCGTAGCCATAAGTAGTGCTGGGAATATTATTGTGTGGAACGGTATGTTATCCTTACCTATGAAGAATACAACTCTAGTCCCCTTATTAAACCAGAACCTCCTCCAATCATCCTCCCTGCCAAGCCTCCTAAAGTACTCTATGGTTGCTGAGACATAGCCTAAAACTGCCTCAAACCAGACGTAAATAGTCTTACCCTCAGCTCCAGGGAATGGGGCTGGGATACCCCACTTATTATCCCTTGTTATTGCCCTAGGCCTTAAACCCTCCTTAAGTATCCCCAGGCTCATTTGCTTCGCATTATCTGGAAGCGCACTATTCCCCTCAATGTAGCTCCTAATCCTATCCTCAAGCCTCCTTAAGTCGAGGTACCAGTGCCTGGTTAATCTCCACTCTGGTGTTGAACCACATATCGCGCACTTGGGGTTAATTAACATTCTTGGTTCAAGCAACCTACCGCAGTTCTCACACTGATCACCCCTTGCGTAGGGGTAACCGCAGTATGGGCATGTACCTATCACGAACCTATCAGGTAGGAATATCTTATCCCTTGGGCAGTAGGGTAATTCATCATCCTTAGTGAATATGTAGCCATTATTGTAGATTTTAGTGAAGGCATCCCTAACATACCACTTATGAACCTCCGACTCAGTCCTAGTGTAGTTATCGGGTTCAATACCCCAAAGCTTAAGTAACTTAACAATGATTTCATGCATCCTATCCGTTAATTGCCTTGGTTCAATACCCAGTTTAATGGCCTCAACCTCAATTGGCGTACCATGCTCATCACTACCAGTGACAAAGACGACATCATAACCCTTCAACTTAAGATACCTTGTGAATACATCAGCGGATAATAGTGAACCTATTAGATTACCTAAGTGTGGGACGGCGTAAATATATGGCCATGCTGAGCCCACAACCCACCTTACCTCATTTCCATTGGGGTCACTGAAGATTCGCCTATCAAGCACTCTTAATAAGCTTTTCCATTACAATAAATTAGGCTGCTTAAGTCCATTACCCTGAGCCAATACTTAGAGCACTGGTGAGTTCGGTTTTTAAACTGATATTGAATCGACGCTGCACATGAATAGGTATCAGGTAGCGATAACGGTTATTTCGATAGCGTTAGCTGTATCCTGGATTATATCAATAGTTAATATTACCTCTGCTAAAACCAATGCAAGCATAACTGTAACAAACACCATTACTCAGACTATTACAAGCACCGTAGTTAGAACCATTACGTATACTCCCCAATACACTAAATACACTAACGTTACCGGCAGCAATAGTAGTCAACTTAATTACCAATTCATGTTACCTTACGTAGTTCAATCAATACCAGGGGAGTCTAGTGGGTACTGGCGTAATACGGTAATGTTCGATGGTAATCCACAACATGATTACTTTGTACCAACTAGAACAGGTTACTTCATGGTCAACGTTACTTGGGCTATTATTGTTCAACCAACCATCTACGGTTACTTACTCATAGTAACCACCTCAGGTCCATTTAACGCCACAAGCTTTAGTGTTAAAGATGATGTAGGTAGCGTCTGCGCATTGAGTGCAATTAATGGTGACGTGGTTTGGTGTAGGGTCTTCCCTAATCAAATAATGACGCAACCCATTGTGATCAACGACACACTGGTGGTTGGTTTAGGAAACGCCGTGTTAACCCCAACATACAGGGGCACTGGTGTTAATGCCGTGGTGGCGTTAAATGTGAGTAACGGTAACGAATTATGGAATTACACCACGTTGGGTGAAGATATGCCAACACCAGTTTACTACAGGGGCATGGTAATTGAGGCTGATGGCAGCGGGGATGCCTTCGCATTAAATATTACTAACGGTAAACCCGTATGGATTGATCAATTAGGCACCTACGATAGCATGTCTTCACTGCTCCTGGTTAATGGCATTGTTTACTTTGGTACATCAACAACATTCTGGGCTATTAATGCAAGTAATGGCGCAGTGATATGGGGTGATTATCTTTATGGAACTTACCAAAACATGGGTGGTTTAGATGATTCATCACCAGCATACTATGGAGGCATCGTAGTAACGTCATTCACTGTACATCTCTCTAATAACCTTATGGATGAGGAATTAGTCGCCTTTAATGCTACTAATGGTAATATCCTATGGACCTTCTATGAAGGAATATCACCAGTGCCACCTAACCTTGAGGCTCCACCTGTGGTAATACATAGGGGTATTGTCTTCCATGATTCACCAGTCGGTGTACTATATGCTATTAACGTAACTAATGGTAAAGTATTATGGACATTTAAGACTGGACCCACGTTAAGTACTGTGGGAATTATAGGTGATTATATTATTATTCAAAATAGAACCGGTGAAATGTTCGTACTTAGCCTTAACGGCGACTTAATTAAGACTATTATTACTCCGGTGATTCCGGGTCCAGGTAGTCCACTTATCACGAAGAATTCTGTAATAATAGCCGGCTTAAATGGAATCATTGACTCAATACCACTCTACATAGTTCTACATACATAAGTAGTAACTTAAATTATGTTTTTAAAACTATAATTCATTAGTTTATACTGGTAAATTAATGAGAGTTGACGCCTTCGTGGGAAGATTATAAATCAAGCAGATATACTAACTATTACTGAATCGTTACCATTATTTACGTTACCTCATTCGTAATCCAGTAACTTGAGTAGTGTTTAAAAGCAGTGGTGGTTATTTATCATAAGTGGTTTAAATGTCCCTAATTGACGTTAGTAGGTTAAATGAGTTTGATGAGGATATGGTGATAAGGTTCCCCATAAGGCCTCATACGTTTAAGAAGGGGAAGGTTAGGTTAATGAGTATTGACGCCTTCGAGAAGGCTATTGACCCAAGTAGGCTAAGCATACTTAAGTTAATTGCCTTCGGTGTGTCTAAGCCGTCTATAATTGGGGTGAAGCTTAAGATGCCTAAATCAACATTGTATAGGCACTTGTCAGTGTTAATGAAGTATGGTTGGATTGAGAGGAGTAGCAATGGGTTAGTTTTCTCAGCCCCAATATACCTCGCCTATGAGGTTGAGAGCGGGAAGCCTGGTTCATTAGGCCTAAGGCTTCTTAACGGGAAGGGTGCTTTCATAGATGAGAAGACGGGGTTCATAATAATCAATGGTGTTAGACCCATTCAAAACTGTTTAAAATGCCCAATGCTTAGGCAATGTACCGAGCACGTTAAGTTACTGGCTCATGAATTCAACGTAACCCTGAGGAGTAAAACCCCCGCTGAGGCTTATATAGAGGTTTTAACCTGGGTAACGTCTAAGAATTTAGCCAGGATACTTAACTCAATATACCTTGATTTAAGCATTAGGTGAAGTTAAGCCCGTTGCGGAAAAGTAATAAAAACACACGCATGGTACTGATAATTAGTTGGCATGGGTAAGGAGGCATTACTGGTTTACGTTGATCCAAATCCCATGGAGAGTAAGGTTAATGAATTCAGAATGCTTGCCGAGGTAGCTGGCTATGAGGTTAAGGGGCTTGTAGTTCAGAGGAGGATCCCGGACTCCAGGTATTACGTGGGTATTGGTAAGCTTATGGATGTTAAGAGGCTTATTGAGGACGGCGTCAATTACCTAATAACATACCATCAGCTTAAGCCTAATCAATCCTTTAACTTATCCAGGGAGTTAAGGGTGAATGTAATGGATAGAGTTAAGTTAATCCTTGAGATATTTGATAAGAGGGCTGGTGATGCTGAGGCTAAACTACAGATAAAGTTAGCTGAGTTAAAGTACTCACTGCCCTTAATCAGGGAGTACATTAGGTTGAGTAAGAAGGGGGAGCAGATTGGCTTTCACGGCCTGGGTGAGTATGGTGCAGAAACATACTATAAGCATGCCTTAAGGCAGATAGCCTCAGTTAAGAGGAGGTTAAACGCAATAAAGTCCATGAGGGATACTCACATAATTAAGAGGAAGGATAAGGGTATCCCTGAGGTTGCGTTAACAGGCTACACAATGGCCGGTAAGACGACGCTCTTCAATAGGTTAACCGGCGAGGGCAAGTATATTGATGGTAAGGCATTCGCAACCCTATCAACCTACTCCAGGTTAGTTAATTTTAATGGTAAGTACGCCGTTATTACAGATACCGTAGGCTTCATTGATGACTTACCACCAGTATTAGTGGAGTCTTTCTACTCAACAATAAGGGAAATAGCGTACGCAGACCTCATACTCCTCATAATAGACTCAAGTGACTCAGCGGAGGAGGTGCGTAGGAAGGTTAGCAGTTCAATAAGTATATTAAATGATATAGCTGTACCTATGAGTAAGGTTATTCCAGTCTTCAATAAGATTGATGAAGTTAAGGACACTGATTCATTACTTAATGTTGCGCTTGAATTCAAGTTAAGTAACCCATTATTCATATCAGCTAAGGCTGGTATTGGGTTGGAGTCATTGAAGAGTAGGATAGCCTCCGAGTTAAGGGATTACACCACGGTGAGATTAGCCGTGGGGGATCTTGATACTGTTAATCAACTGCTTAGGCATAGGGCATCAATAATGTTTATTAATAATGACTCCGCATTAGTTAATGTTAGGAGGGAGGATCTTGCACTCCTTGATGAGAAGGGGATTAGTTACCGGATTGAAGGCTGAGTATTAGGTAAATGTGCTTGAGAACCCCATTAATCAAACTTCGCGCGCTATTAATGTCGCTTGCCTTAATAACCACCACAACATCGCCGTTACTTAAATACGTTGATACCATACCCCTCTTAAACTTGAATTCAGGTTCCATTACCTTAAAAACCCTGTAAACAACCTCATTATCCTCACTTAACCTAAGCCTAATGGAGACCTCTATGGGTTCAGAGTCACTCACTCTGCTGGTCATCTGAGTCCTCCAGTCCCATTAACTCATCAAGGCTAACTCTTTCACCCTTCTCAAGCTTCTGAAGAGCCTCCATGGCCTTCCTCCTCAACTCACCCTTAACCGACTCCTCACTCCTCCTTCTCTCAGCCGCCGCTGCTGATTTCCTTGCAGCCACTAGGAGTAGCCTATTCTTATTAATCTCATCAATAATCTGCCTCTTAGTCTCCTTAAGCTCCTTTATTCTAGCGTAGAGGCCCAGCATCTGCTTCTTGATCTCATCCCTCTCAGCCTTCAACTCATCCCTCCTCTTCTTAAGTTCACCTATACTATTTCTAATTTCATTCACCTTACTCCTAAGCCCCATTAACTCATCCTTAAGCGGCTTATAGCTACCCTCGTAGGTTGACTTGAGGCTGTTGACTAATTCAGTACGTCTTCTACTTAATTCCTCAATTTCCTTAACAGTGTTGGCTATATGATTCCTAAGCTCATCCAGTGTCTCAGCCTTCTCAAGGTTCTTCTCAAGCTCTGTAATGGTTTTATAGAACTCCATCTCCTTCTTTAAATCTGAAGGTGATGTATCATGCTCAAACTCAAGCCTCTCAATCAAGACCCTTAACTTATCCTTATCCTGAACCCTACCACCTGATGCCTCAAGCTCCTTTAAAAGCTCCCTAAGATTCCTAACCCTATCCCTTAATTGAATAATCCTCTTACTCACCTCATCCTTCTCAGCCTTATTCTTCTTAAGATACTCAATGAGATTATTCCTTTTACTGATTAATTCATTAATCTTATTCTTTAATTCACTTAACTCAGCCCTCTTACTGTTTAATTGGTTTATTACGGCTGTTAATTGGCTTCTCTTCTCATTTAACTTGCCTTTAAGTTCATTCAATTCCTTATAAGTCTTATCCAACTCACCATTAACATCATTCAACTTAACGTTCAACTCTTCTATCTTCTTCTCAAGCTCCTCAACGTTAAGTAATGACACAAGCAACCCTTAACAACCCAATATATAAGCTTTATCCAAGAGAAAGTAAACCACCCCACCCTTAGGGAGTTGGGGGTTTCTACCTCATTGCCCCACCTTACCTGAATTACCCAAGGATACTGAGCATGGCCATGTAGGCTGTAATACACTGCCTTAAAAGGCAAGGCTTCAATACGATCCGCTAAAGCTTTAAATGCAGGCATCCCGGTTAATGAGCATGGAGTATAGGGATTTCAGGGGAGGGTTAAGAATGCCTATTATTGGCTTAGGCTCGTACTTATCTGTATCAGAATGCATGAGGAGAGACCATTACATTGCAGTCTTCAGAAGAGCCCTGGAACTGGGTTACAGGATGTTCGATACCGCAGAGGCTTATAATTGCTCCGAGGAAGTCATAGGCAAGGCTGTTTCTGGTTTTTCTCGTGATGATTTGTTTATTATTAGTAAGGTTTGGCCTACTCATGCTTCTTTTAATGATGTTTTGAGGAGTGCTAGGGCTAGTGTTGGTAGGCTTGGTACTTTCATTGACCTATACCTCCTCCACTGGCCTAGTCGTGAGGTGCCTATTGCTGAGACTATTAGGGCTTTTGAGAGGCTTATTGATGATGGTTTAATTAGGTTCATGGGTGTTAGTAATTTTGATTCAACCGCCTTAATGGAGGCTATGAGTGCTGCTAAGAAGTATGAGATTGTTGCCGATGAGGTTAAGTATAATTTAACAGATAGGTTCATTGAGAGGGATTTAATGCCAATAGCCGTTAAGGAGAATATAGCCATAATAGCCTACAGCCCACTGGGCACCGGTAACCTACTAAACCCCAGTAACCCAGGCTACAGTGTGTTAAAGACCATAGCCGATAAGTACGGTAAAACACCGGCACAAGTGGCGTTAAACTGGTTAATAAGTAAACCAAACACAGTGGCGATACCAAAGGCAACAAGGGAGGAGCATTTAAGGGAGAACCTAGGGGCATTAGGATGGAGAATAAACCAAGAAGACCAAAAACAACTAGAACAAGCATACCCAATAAGATGACTAGTTTAAACAATTTACAATAACGCACCTAAAACCTTGATAATTCGCAATGGTTTCCTCCATTCCAAGAGGTTTCACCTTATGTAAATACATAAAAAGTACCTTAAGTGCTTAGGGTTGGTGAGGAACATAAATCAACTGATTATTGATGAAACTGACCTGCTCTGAGCCCTTATTACTTTAGAAGTTTACGTAGCTTATTCTAAGTGAATCACTGGCCTTCGTTAACTTAAGGAAGTCCTCCTCACTCATTCTCCATCCAGCTGCCCCAGCATTCTCCTCAACCTGCTCAGCATTCCTAGCCCCTGGTATTGGTACGACATTCGGGTGCATTATCAACCAGTTTAATGCCACTTGAGCCGGTGTCTTACCGTACTTTGATGCAACCTCCTTTATTACCGGAACTAGCTTACTGCTTATTTCCCTGAAGTTATCATCCATGAATAATGGATCCCCAGCCCTTAAGTCATTCCTAGGCCTATTCTCGAAACTATACTTACCGGTAACAACCCCCTTGGCTAATGGACTCCACGCTATTAATGTTAAGCCCTCCCTCTGGACGTAAGGTAGAATCTCCTTCTCAACCTCCCTCTCAACTATACTATACCTATTCTGGGTACTCACTATATCAGTCTTGGATAGGCATTTCCTTGCGTAATCAAGCAGTGGTGGCAGGTAGTTGCTAACCCCAATGTACCTTACTACACCATCGTTAACAAGCTTCTCCATAGCCCTCATTGTTTCGCAAACAGGTGTGTTTAACCATGCTGCTGGCCAATGCAGTTGAAGTAAATCTATTGCATCAATGCCAAGGCGTTCCTTACTCCTATGTGCTGCCTTAATCACATCATCATACCTATGCCAGTCACCAGGCACCTTAGTGGCGATAATAACCTGATCCCTAATACCAAGCTCCTTAATAGCCCTACCAACAAACTCCTCACTCCTACCCCTACCGTAGACTGCTGCAGTGTCTATGAAGTTAATGCCTACTTCAACGGCCTTACTTATCACCGTCTTAGCCACCTGGTACTCATACGGGCCCCAGGCATCTCCACCGAATTGCCACGCACCTAGACCAATTATAGATATCTTTAACCCAGTTTTGCCTAAAGATACATACTCCATGGTTAACATGCCTTAAGTGAATTATTAAATATTACGCGTCTCCTACATTAGCTTTGACCCAACAATGTTCTCGAAGGGTATGCCTAAGGCGTCAAGTATCTGCTCCAGTGATGTCCTTAAGTACTCAATGTACTTATCCGAGTCAATCTCATCAATTCTAGCCAACTGAACAGGCTTAACCCCCTCCCTAGTAGTAGTCTTAACGAAGAATATTATGTCACCGGGACCGGGCTTAACCCCATACTTACCCAGTAGTTCCGCGGCCTTAACATGCTGCGGTGTGTTCTTAGTGTACTCGCTTATTGGTTTATTTATAGCCATTTTAACGGCAAGCTTATCCAATGGTACATCCTTATTCCTAATCATAACGTAGTACTCCCTCACACGCTCCTTAATAGCCTCAGTAACCTTCTCAACATCATTAATACTACTTATTGTACTGAAGAGGTGTATAACATCCTTAACCGCATCCTTAGCTATATCAGGTGTATTCCTCTTCTTACCCACAAGCCCCTTCATATCCACTGAACCATCCTGCAGTATGCCTGCGTAATTCTTCTTCCTACCGCTTAAGGCAAGTATCCTATAGGCCTTATCCAACTCAATATCAATACCCATCTCGTCCTTAACCCAATTTATCATCTCCTCAAGCTTATCCTTACTTGGATTATAGAGGAATAGACTATCCGTATCACCGTATATTGGGGTCAGGCCTAAGTCAAGGGCCTTAATTATAGTCCTAGTTATAGCCAACCTACCCAGGGCAGTAACTAGTTCAGCCAATGGGGGGCAGTAGAGTGGGAATATTTCAGCTCCAAAGACGCCGTAGGATGCGTTTATGAAGACCTTCAACGCCGCTTGAACAACATTATAGTAATCCCTCTGCCTCGGGTCCTTATCACCCTTAGCCAGCTTCTTATACACGTAAACCCTCATATCCCTAAGTAACCCAACTAGTAGTGATGTTAAACCCCTCATATTTGAACAAACCCAGTGAGGTAGGTTTGGGACTGGCCTATTCCTAGGATCATTGGCCTGCTTCTCGTCAGGGCACCTGACTGTTTCATAGGATAGATTCCACCTCTTTATTATTGATGGGTATAGGCTTGCGAAGTCAAGCACGTAAACGTTTGGGTATATGCCTGCAATGGGCTCTATCACAATGGCACCCGCATACTTCTTATTCTTTATTATGGCCTTAGTGGCCACTGAACCCTTAGCATTCACCACATCCTCCTTATTAGGTATTAACCAACCCCTCTTCCTATGCTCGAAGTAAACCATATTCCTTATCCACGCTGAGACCTGGTACCTTGAAACATCGTTAAGCGGGGTCTTCGATATCCTGGCTAATAGGACTATTAACCTCATGACTAATTCATTATTGAAGGTTGTTAAGTAAAGCGTCAGTAACGCATCCCTGAAGTTGTAGTTAACTAACTCAATGTAATTCATTTCACTAATGGGCTTCTCCCTCTCAACCTTGGAAATGCCGAGTAATGCACTTGCTATGGCGTCCAGGGTCTTTTCACCGCCTGAGTACTTGCCGCCGAAGGCATAGACTTCAACAGCCCTAATGTTGAAGAACTTGTATAAGTCGATGTGAACACCAAGCACGTACCTTGCCTCCCCATCCCTTGTTAAGATTATGGGTAACTCCTCCTTCCTGAAGCCTAATTTAAGTGCCCTATTGTAAATGTAGGTTAAGTCAAAGGAGTCACCGTTGAAGGTGATTAATATTGGGTAAGCCATTATTGTTTTAAAGAACTCCCTCAGGAGATCCCTCTCATTATCGAAGAACATGACTTCAACATCATCACTCAGCAACATGCCTTGGTCATCAGCATTCATTAGTATTTCAGGCCTCCTAAGAACCAGAACCCTCTTAAGCCCATCACTACCAGCTAGGCCTATTGCAATTATCTCATACAATGCCTCCTTGGGGTTAGGTATCTTATTCTCCTGCGGTGTATAAACCTCAATATCTATAGCAATCCTCTTCAAAGGTGGTACAGGTGCTTGAAATAGGGGTAACCACTCCCTGAAGGCCTTTAGGTA
Source organism: Caldivirga maquilingensis IC-167 (assembly GCF_000018305.1). Classification (NCBI taxonomy): domain Archaea; kingdom Thermoproteati; phylum Thermoproteota; class Thermoprotei; order Thermoproteales; family Thermoproteaceae; genus Caldivirga; species Caldivirga maquilingensis. Next base: position 171,493 of record NC_009954.1, read on the forward strand.
CTCCTCATCATTAGCGTACAGCTCCTCCCCAAGCTTCTGAATCTCACCTGGAACATCAACGTTAACTGGAGTTAATTTACCATTCTCAATCCTGTAAAACATACCGGGTACTAGGCCATTATCATATATGTAGGATAAGTGATACTTAATCCTAGCCTCCCAGGACCTAGGTATAATGTCTCTAATGGACTCCCTACCACCACCTATTGTTAATGGATCCTTAGCGTAAACCACCGTGTAGGTTTTGCTCTTTAATTCAAGGGGATTGAACTTAACCACTGTATCAATGTGATCGAAGCCCTTAAGCCTTAATATTGACTTATAATTAGTAACCAACTCATCGGGTGGTATATCGGTTATTAAGTATGGTTTATGACCAGTGTTATCGTACCAGAAGTAGATCCTATCATTCATGAAGTCGTAAAGCTTCACTAAGGCCTTACCGGCCTTACCATCATAGGTTACGTCAATTAATATACTGGGGGGTGTGCTTGTGGGTGTTTCAGCGGTAATGGCGCTTTCCTGAATATACTCCTCACTGGATTCCTCAACCTCCTCTTCCTCTGGTTCCTCAATTTTATCTAATTCATCCTTGGGCACAAGTCTACGGTTACTGGAAAGTTATAAGGGTTTCAGCTTAAGTTAATTATTAATTAAGTGAGTTTAGTTTAAGGGGAAAATTAACCTATTGAGATGAGTTAAGACTTAAATATGAGGTATTAATCTACTTTAGGAGTAATGGTTGATTGCGACTTAATAGATATGGCGTTCGTGGACTCTAACGCTAGACGTAAGATTATACAATACATGCTTGATAAGGGCATTGATCCACAGGACCTGGGTTTCTCAAGGGAGTACATTGAATCAGTGTTGAGGGGTAATGCTGAGGTGAATAACATGCTTCTATGCGCTGCCTTAAGATTCATGGATCTTGATGAGTTGAACCGAGTAATAGGCTATGTACCGAGGATGGCCACTGAGGATGATTTAATAATGGTGATTAGTAGGGCTAAGAGGGATGAGGCCTACAGGAGGCTATTACTTGAAGCTGTTAATAGGGCGTTTAGGGAGGAGCAGGCTAAGGGTAGTGAGGTCACTGTTAGTGGGTTGGGTTACGTTAAGTATAAGCTACCTGACCTCGCCTTAACCATAGCTAAGCTTGAGAGGAAACTCCCTGAAAGAACCATTGGAGCGATTCTTTGGTCCATTAAGACAATCCTAATGCTATTCGCTGAATTAGTCTTCGCACTAGCCATAGCCTTCTTCATAATACACGCAGTGCCTGGTGCAGGTCACCTAGTGGATCCTGTTAATAGTTTTCTAAGATTCCTACTAATGGTTCTCCACGGTAACTTAGGTTGGTCAAGGACCTATGGGGCTCCTGTGGCTGAGATAATAGCCCTTGCCGCCCCCTGGACCATAACCATAGCAACCATATCCCTAACCCTAGCCTTCATAACAGGCTACACACTCGGCTTAGTCAGCGCCTCTAGGACTGGTATCATTGACTCATTTATTAATGGTTTAGCCGCCTTCGCTCAATCAGTTCCATCATACGTAATAGCGTTAACCCTCATAGTTGTCTTTGGGGTGGTGCTTAAGATACTGCCAATAGCTGGTATTAATTCCATGGGGATTAAGCCTGGGGTAAGCATATTCTATTTCATTGATGTTGCTAAGCATTTAATTTTACCAATATTCTCATACTACATAATACTGTTTCCGAATTGGGTCTTCATTACGAGGAGCTTAGCGACAATGACCCTTACTGAGGATTATGTTTTAACAGCTAAGGCTAGGGGGTTACGTGAAAGGAGAATACTTAACTCTTATATTGGTAAAAATTCAATACTGCCTCAGTTAACCTTACTGGCTTACTCCTATGGCTTACTCTTCGGTAATAGTGTATTTATTGAAACAATGTTCGCAATACCTGGATTAGGCTACTTAATTAGTGTGACTGCAGGTACCTCAGACTACATGACTACCGTGGGAGCCTTCATGGTTATAATAATATCCGTGATCATAGGTAACTTCATAGCTGATTTAACGTATGGACTAGTGGACCCAAGGATAAGGGGGGTTGTTTAAAATCCCCCTAAGTGGGGCTTATTTTCACTCACTCCCCACTTAGGCTTGACTCCTCAATGGACTTTATCATTACTGATGATGTTGTTGACTCTATTAACTCCTTGGCTATATCATAATACGAGTTAACGAGTTGAAGCAACCTCTGCTTAACGTGATCAATGGGTAATGCATAGTAAACGTAGGTATAGCCTCCCCTCCTGGTTAACACGGCTCTCCTAGCCACTAATCCAAGTTGAATAAGCTTCATTAGTGACTTCTCCACGGTGCTTCTGGACTTCTTAATGGCTGTTGATATTTCTGATACAGTTAATGGATCATTACCATTATTGTTTAGTAACGTGTGATATACAGTAACATCAGTTATTGACAATTTCAAGATACATCTAAGTATATATTTCAAATCAATGTTCTTAACTAGATTCTCTACATCTACTTCTCTCAATGTATTTAGATACATCTAACCACCTAAGAGGGTTAGCCAGCAGCTATTTATAAACCCTTCTCTAATGAAGCCGTAATGAGTCAAGTTTAATTACTCCAAGTCTGAATCTTCAAACGTGAAGAAGCCGACAATAGCCTCAGTGGGTAACCTTAACCTAGATGTGTATTTCCGAATCCAGTCCCTACCTGAGAATGATGGGGCTGTTGAAGCATATGAGGCATACATAGGGGGAGGCGGGTCAGCAGCCAACTTCGCCATACAGGCCTCAAAGCTTGGAGCTTACGTAAGATTCATTGGGGCAGTTGGCTCAGATACCATTAGTGATGCGTTACTGGAGGATCTTAAGGAGGCTGGGGTTGATGTTAAGTGGGTTAAGAGAATTAATGTCGAGAGAAGTGGACTAGTAGTTGTTCTAATAGGTCCCGAGAACGGTAAAAGGATGATTGAGTACAGGGGTGCTAACCTAGGCTTAACACCCAGTGACGTAAACAGTGAGTCACTTAATGGGGTTAATCACCTACACGTAGCGTTAAGTAGATTAAACATAATTGAGGCTGGGGTTAAGAGGGCTAAGGAACTTGGCTTAACAGTCTCCGTTGATGGGGGCGCTGGGTTGTCATCATATGATTTAAACATACTTAAACCATTAATGGATGGGGTAAACACATGGTTCATGAATAGCCTTGAGGCTAGGAAGCTAACAGGCATTGATGACCCTATTTCAGCCGGATTAAGGATACTTGAGAGTATTAACGTTGAGGAACTTATTATTACCCTTGGCCCAGGGGGTGCAGTATCATTTACTAAAGATGGGGCTAAACTTGTTGAGGCCTTTAAGGTAGCGCCCATTGATACCACTGGGGCCGGCGACGTCTTCGCAGCATCATACGTATTCGCTAAGTTAATAGGCTTAGATAGGGTTAGTAGGTTAATATTCGCTAACGCCGCAGCCTCAATTAAAGTTACCAGGAGGGGGGCTAGGGCTGGACCAAGCTTCAGTGAAGTCCTAGAGTTCCTTAGGACCGTGGGTTACAGTGACTTAACGAATGAGATTAGGAGTATTCTTAACTAATGATGCCTTAGGGTTCAATTCCCTTAAGGACCTATATAGCAGCCAGGTGAAAGCTACGACTGAGGCTTCAACAATTATAGTCATATACCTTAAACCCATTAATTCAGCTGATACGCCTAAGGCGATGGGTGATAGTATGCCGATTATAGTCATTATTGATGAAAATGCGGAGTTCATTAAATTCCTCTCATCATCCTTCGAATCCCTTGAAATCACTATTAGTGAGAGGGGGTATGTTAAACCATGAGGCACACCAAGTATAGCCAAAGAAATGGCGTATAGGTAAATGTTCGGTGAAATAGTCATAATTACTAGGCCCACTATTGTTAGCATTGACATTGATAATGAAGCATACTTAACATCTCTAATAGGTCTTACTGAAATATAGAGCCTAGTGGCGAAGGATGTGGTGAAGAAGGCTGAGAAAAGTAAGTACACTAGTGAATTATTTGCATGGAAGTACTCTATGGCGTATATTCCCCCGAAGGCGGTTAACATGGCGAAGGGTAAACTATACATGGCATTATTGTATATTGCAACCCTGAAGCTGGCTCTACCCCATATTGAGCTTAACTTAAACTTAACTCTGCCAGGCTTCTCCGCTGGGAAGGGTAGTTTGGGGGATAGTAGGATCATTATTGCTGAGAAGACTGAGAAGAATAGGAATACATCCCTGAGGGTGAAGTAACGTAGTATTATTGACTCGATGACTGGGCCTATTGTTAAACTTAAACTAAGGGCAAAGGTATATAACGCTATTACCCTCTCCCTTGTCTCCTGATCCCTCCCTATTATGCTTGATGCCGTTGCAACGTTAGGCATTATTATACCGAGTAGAAAGCCCACTGCAATTGACGTTAACCAAAGGCCAATGTAGTTTACGAAGGGGTATATTAGGAATGTGAGGAAGTAGAGGAGTGTTGATGCTTCAAATAGTATTCTCCTCTTGGCTGAATCTAGCCTTGCGTTAACCCACATTGTAGCAATGAATAATGACACTGAAATAATACTACTTAGTAACCCCACCTCAGCCTCAGTGGAGTTGAAATACTCCCTAGCTATTAACGGTACCGTGGTCTGTATCATATTGTTGCTTGCCCTAGCCATAAACGTGAATACGAGTAGGATAATGATGGCTTGCATTAAGTCTCTTCCCTCTGAATTAATTAAGGAGCCTAGCTTACTCATATTTCGTTTTCTAAAGGCCTAAACCCGGTACCTTTTATAAAACTTACCCGGACAGATATATAGATCCACACTAAATATAAATAACCAATATAGTAATATATAATTATCAACACCGCTAAGCCAGCACTATTAATGCATTAATTAACATGAGGCTCATATTTATAAACAGATGAACCGCACTCGAATACGTGGGAAGCAGCATTAGCGCCATTGTTGATGGGATTGTGGGTGGTTGCGTAGATGGATACGTTGAAAAACATACCTTTAAGAGCGGGTCTAGGTATATTATAAAACCAAGCAACATGTTCATTGAACTCCACGTAATAAGTGAGGGCGATAACATTTGTGTGGAGATTTGGGACCATGAAACCAGTGCAGCCCCTGTGTATGCGCAGAGCTTTAGGGATAATGAATTCGAGGAGTCGGTAAACTACATAATTTGCAGGATATATCAATTATTAATGATCAAGAAAATGATGAGCATTAGACCTGAATCTGAAACCCCTCTAAGTTTAAAAGCCACGGCAGTTAAGCATTAAGGAGATTGAGTGATCATGGGCCCTAGCGCTGATTAATAATGATGAGGATGAATCCTTCCTCACAGGCTTAATAGTTTTAATTAAGGCGCCCTTAGGTAGTTAACTAAATGTATCAACCGCATAATTCATTTATATACGCTAATTAATCCAGACTCCAATGCTTGATGATAAGTCAAGGGAATTACTAATGGAGGCTCAATACAACTTCCCGATAACTGATAGGCCATTTCTAGAATTGGCCAGGAGGATTGGGGTCACTGAGGATTGGGTTATTGATTCATTAAGGAGGTTTAAGGAATTAGGCCTAGTAAGGAGGATTGGGGCTCTGGTTAATTATAGGGCTAGGGGCATGGTGTCGGCATTAGTGGCTTTAAGGGTTAGGGATGATTTAGTTAATGAAGTGGCCGCTGAGATTAATAGGGATAAGTACGTGACTCATAATTTCCTCAGGCTTCATAATAGGTATAACATATGGTATGTAACTAAGGCAACCAGTAAGGGGGAGCTTGAGGATAAGGTGAGGAGCGTGGTTAATAAGTTCGCATTAAGCCCAGAGGACTACGTAATACTTTACGCTGAGAAGACCTATAAAATTGATGTTAAATTTGATTTAAATGTCGGAGTTTCTAGGGCTAAGGTGCATAGATTACCTGAGACCAATCTTAAACTTGAGGATGTGGGATTACCCCTGGAGTTCTATGAGATGATTAAATCAATAAACATTGTTAAGGAACCATTCAATGAAATTAAGGATAAGTTCAAAATACCGATAAGCAGGATGACTGAGTTAATAGGGGAGTTAAGGGATAAGGGTGTTATAAGGGACTTCTACGCAATGATCGACCCTGACCTCGCAGGCTTTAAGGCCAACGCCATGGTTACCTTCAGTATAAGTGACTGTGAAGAGGTTGCTAATATTGATGAGGCAACTCATGTTGTTAAGAGGATTATTGTTCCAGGTAAGTGGAACCACAACTGCTACTTCATGATTCACGGAGTTAACTATAACATAATAAGTAGTATTGTACAGGATAGGTTAAGTAAACTTGGGGTTACTGAATATGATGTATTACCAAGCATACGTAACCTGCTACCGAATATGGCTAGGAGGATTGAACAGTAGACTTAAATGCATTATAGTGTCAATAAATGTAAATAAAATACTTTACAATAATACCATTTACTGAAGAGGGTTCCCTATTTTTAATGATTGGTTAAAAGTTTAAAAGCCATTTCATAGGCGATTTCATGGTGATTTAATATACCTTACACAATGGCTGTGGTGGCGGATGCACCTATACCGAGTAGGAGTAATAGGGACCTCTACTACAGTATTAGGGCTAAGGGGCATGTGGCTAAGTATATTTCAATCTCACGATTATCAATAAAGCTTGATGGAAGTGATGTCAGTGTAGTTGTTGGTGATAATAAGGTGGCTATTGATGGGGTCTTCCTAAGAAGCATAGGCTTCCTAATAGATGTTGAGCAATTCTTCCACAGGGTTAGTGTATTGAGGACCCTTGAGGACTCTGGTACAGTACTGGTAAATACTGTTGATGGCTTATTAAGGACCAGGAACAAGATAGAGACCCTTGCCCTATTAGCCAAGAACAAGATACCAGTGCCCTCAACAGTCTCCACTGAAAGCCTACTAACGGCCTACACTGCGGCTAAGAGCATGGGTCAGGTTGTTATTAAGCCTGTTCAAGGCTCCAGGGGTTTTGGCTCAGTCATGATCACTGACCCTGATATAGCCTTCCAAGTGGCTAAGTCACTTCTCGTGGTTAAGAAACCAATATATGTTCAGAAGTACATTAAGAAGCCTAACAGGGATATTAGAGTCATGGTTATTGATGGTGAAGTCTTCGGATGCATGCTTAGGGTTGCAACTGATGGTCAGTGGAAAACCAACATTGCCCAGGGGGCTTACGGTAAGCCATGTGATAAGATTGATGAGGAGCTTAAGGAATTATCCATTAAATCCACTGAGGTACTTGGATTAACGTACGCTGGTGTTGATGTTGGGGAGGGGCCTGATGGGTACGTGATTTTTGAGGTTAACGGTAGTCCTGATTGGCAGGAGTTAGCGTCAGTAACCATGAATAACCCAGCCCCTAGGCTAGTTGAGGTAATGGAGAGAATAATCAGGAAGTAGGTGTATTCCCCGTATTAATCCTTACCTATTAATGGGCTCTGACTCCCTCCATAGGGTTTCAAAGTACGTCTTAGCTATCTCAATAATATACTCCTGAGTGGAGTATAGTGATAGGTAGTCGGCACCATATTGAATAGTTAATAATACTCCATCCCCAATGAAGCCTGCGCCGAACATCATATCCCTAACCCTAAGACTAACCCTGGGTGGTAGGGTCTTAGCGTAATCAACTAGATCCCTTGTAACAAGTAACTTAACCTCAGACTTCTCCGTGGCCTCAATAATCATTGAGGCAACCTCATCATCAAGAAGCTGGCTATATGGTATTGCAACACTAACCTCCTTCACATTACCCAGCATAATCACCCTGGCTAAATTCTTAGTGTTCTGAAGCCCCTTAACAGTGAAGAGCATTTCACTCCTAGCTTTAATCGTCCTTTGGTTTGAAGCCTCATAAATCATCTGAAGGGTATTAATCATGGGCTTAGCCTTCTCGACAATATCATTAATCCTAGATACCACAATATTAAACATCTCCTTAGGTGGCTTAGCCACGAAAACCTCAGGCCTCTTACCTGAATCAACATCAATCAAACCCAACCTAACCATGCTCTTTAAAACACTGTAAACTTTAGATGAAGGCACATCAGCGTACTTCGCTATTAAACCAGCCGTTAAAGGCCCCCTCTCAACCAAGGTCAAGTACACCCTAAGCTGATACTTAGATAAACCAATCATCCTTAACAATGAGTTAACGTAATCATCCATCATTAAGTTAAACCCCCAACACCACAATACAATACCACTTAAAAACCTAAGGCTAAAGTTAGCATAAATTACTTATTTATAATTAAGAAAACCGATTTTTACCTTCTCATGCCGTATATCAGTATCATTAACGTTGAATACTCACCGGTACTATTAACAATACCTAAATGCACCCCTGAGGGAATAGCATAGGTGATCTATCTTGCCAAGTCATTATGTACACTAGAGTTTGCGTATTACTGGTAGTGCCTAATTCCCACTATTGTTAGGTCATAATAGTTCCAGTCATTGACATTAAGAACACTTGAGACCATGCATTAAACAAGTGTACGTTAGGTAGAAGAGACTAAGTGATTAGTATGGTGCCATGTTCTTCCGACCAAATAAATATGTTTCACTCATATTCATTACCTTCAATTTATTAATGGTCCACTTTCAAATAGACCATGGGGGTAAATACGTGATGCATGGCTTTTAAAAGGCCTTAACCTTAATGTAGAAGTAGGTGTAAACATGCCAAGCAGTGAAGGGCATTGTAGCTGAACCATTAAACCAATAGAAGCCTCTCCTAAGACATATCATTGATAATAATGAAATATTTGGAAAGTTTCCAAGTAACTTCATTAATACTCTAAGGATGACTAGGTTTGGATAACTTAAGAGTCTTTTCTTGATGCTTAAGTACGAATTTCTTAATTCATAACATTAGTGATCACGTAGTAATGCTTAATATTGGGGTTTGCAGACTCTAGTTATGGTTACTATTAAGGATGTGGAAGTCTACCCGGTTAGTGACTTAGCGACTGCTAAGGCAAGTCCATGGGCCTCTGTCTCAATAATAGTTAAGGTTACTACATCTGATGGGCAGGTAGGTTACGGTGAAGCCGTTCCAACACTTAGGGTTAATCAGGTTATTAAGGCTATTGAGGAGGTCAGAAGACTGGTTATTGGTAAGGATCCATTTAGGGTTAGTTATATATTCAGGGAGTGGTATAAGCATGACTTCTATATTAGTAGATCCTTTGAGTCAGCCACGGCATATAGTTCAGTGGATATTGCTCTCCACGACATATTAGGCAAATACTACGGTGCCCCTGTGTATCAGTTAATTGGTGGTTTAATTAACGATAAGGTGAAGGTTTACGCAAACGGCTGGTATTCGGACTGTGTTACACCTGAGGATTTCGCTAAGAGGGCTAAGGAGGTTGTTTCAATGGGTTTTAAGGCCATGAAGTTCGATCCCTTCGGCCCATACTTTGACTCAATGGATAAGGCTGGCTTAGAGGAGGCTGTGGAGAGGGTTAGGGCTGTTAGGGAGGCTGTGGGTAAGGATGTTGATATCCTCATTGAGGTTCACGGTAGGTTCAACGTCAATACCGCTGTGCAGATGGTTAGGGCAATGGAGCCCTTTGAACCATTATTCATTGAGGAACCTATTCACCCTGACTTAAACATGGAGGGGCTTAGTAAGGTTAAGAACGCCACAGGGGTTAGGATAGCCACTGGTGAGAGGATTATAAGTATTGAGGAGGCCCTCCAGTTAATTGAAAGGGGGCTTGTGGACGTTCTTCAACCAGACATAACCAATGCCCTAGGCTTCACAGGGATGAGTAGGATTAGGGCATTAACCGAGGCCTATGGTATAGAGCTAGCGCCGCATAATGCCTTTGGCCCCATTCAACATGCCGCCACTCTTCAATTTGATGCAAGCAGCTTTAACATACTGATTCAGGAGAGTTTCTACGAGTTTTGGCCTCAATGGAAGCGTGACATAATTGGTGATGCCTTTAAGCTTAATGAAGGCTACCATACAGTGCCCAGTAAGCCAGGCCTTGGTGTTACTGTTAATGAGAGGTTACTGGATGAGTTGAGATTCACGGGTATGGAACCATTCCATGAGGAGGAGCCCGTGTGGGTGATTAAGGGTACGTGGAGGAGGTACGGCTCCTAATTAGGCTACGTGGCCTGCTTACTGGTTCTCCTCCAGGTTGATGGATAAACACCCCTAGGCATAATAACCCTAGTTGGCTTAGCTACAATCCCCCTATTCATGTTAAGTATCTCATTAGTTGAGGCAGTGGATTCAGCCAACGCCACTAACTCACCCTTAAGCGTCATTAAGGCTACTAATTGACCACTCCTAATACCCTCCTCAACCTTAGCAACCCCCGGTGCCGCCAGTGATGCACCGTGGGCTATTGCATCCACTGCGGAGTCCCTAATGTAGATTCTAGGTAGGTGAATCACCATTTCCTCAACAGGCCTAATTAACCTCCTAAGCAGTGATTCATCACCGTAATCCCTCCAAAGTGAGTAAGCTTCCCTTAACGTATTCAAGTTAACTGTATTCTCCTCCCTGAAGCAACCGACCCTAGTCCTCCTTAACTCCCTCATGCTTGCACCAACACCTAAAACCTCACCAATATCGTAGCATAGTTTCCTAATGTAAGTCCCTGACTCAACATCAGCCTTAAACAAAACGTACCTACCGTCGAATTCCATTATATCCAGGCTATAAACCGTCTTAACCCTAATCCTCCTCTTAACAGCACTCTTGAGGGGTGGGCGTTGATATATTTTACCCGTGAACTCCCTGAAGACAGCCTTAACCCTCTCCTGATCCACAGTAGAGTGAAGGAGCATAACACCCACGTACTCCTTATCAACATTACTTATACCTTGCAATACCTTAGTTGAATCACCCAGAGCTATTGGGAGAACCCCAGAAACCCCTGGATCAAGTGTACCAGAGTGCCCAGCCTTACTGATATTAAGCAGCTTCTTAACCCATGCAACAACCTCACTACTAGTCGGCCCCCTTGGTTTATCAAGGATTATGAAACCGTAGTTAATGTACTCCTCAATCCTTCTTTCATAAGGATTAACACCATACCTTGGGTCAGTACCCTCATCCACCTTAACCTTAATGATCCTTTCACCACTACAGTTAAGTACATTAAACATAAACCACAGTCTCCTTCCCTTTGAAGGATTTTTATAAAAGTTAGGGGTTCAAAGGAGACTTCCCTACCTTAAAAAAAGAAACATCATGCCCCTTTCATAATAGACGTTTTTAAATCATCTGAGCAAACTTCTTTAATCACACTCCTTCCCTCAATGAATCCCCCTGGTTTACGAGTGAGTGCCTATTCCCTGACCTCCTCGCACTAGTGGGTTAGTTTGAGGTAAATTTGTGGATGAAAAACTTAATTAGTTTATACGCATACTGGCGAAAACCATAGCCCTGAGTCTCCATGACATGGGAAGTGAGGTTAATGAGGTTACTCCCGTGGAGAGATAGAGGTAATGGACTTTAGACTTAGCCCGAGGCTGAACCGGGCAAAGGCTTATGATGTTACCAAAAACCAATGAACCACCCAAAGGGAAATCCCACCCAAAGAGGTGCTATGTATGTTATCACTTTGACTAGTTAAGAAATGTCCTTAACTTAGATTTATAAATATTACTTTATAATCTTTGTAATTTATTACAAATTATAAATCTTATTTATGATAAAAACAAATAAAACATTATAACAGAAAATATCATTATATATAAGGCACAAAACAAGAACTACTAACTAATCGTCACATCACAGAACAAGGAATCTAAAACCACAAATCAATGTAACCAACATACAGCAACGCTCCATAAGAGCCGTAGTTTAGCCTGAAAGGATGCTTGCTTGGCATGCGGGAGATCCCGGGTTCAAGTCCCGGCCAGGTTACCAAACCTCTTATGTAATTAAATCCGTAATAATCTAAATCTCAGAAGTGGTCTAGAAGTTCTATGATTTTTAATTTATTATTTTTATTAACTGAATTTTACCTTTTATCATACATTTATCAATATTTTTATCTTTAATATTAACATCATAATTTTTAATTAAAAGGGATAAATCGTACCTTTCTTCCTCCTCGTTATAGGAAATATCTAAATCAGGCATATTTCTTATTGAGATCAATCCTTTTACGAAATTCTCATCCTTAGTTATGTACATAGCATTGTTACGAGATGATATTATGAAATAAAGTAAATCTCTACCTATACCCAACTTATGAATTAAGGTCTTTCTCTCTTTCCTAGGGATCTTATGCCTTATTCTATTATAAATATTTGAAGCAAGTTCTATATCAGACCAGCTTACATTAATGTAGCCAAAGCCAATATTCATAAAATCATCCCTTATTCTGTCAATGAAAGACTCAACATCATTATTGCTGATTTTTTGTAATTCAGTTATTGGTAATTTTATCTCAATTATTTTATCAATAATTTTATTTAAAAATTCATATGCAATTAAATTAATAATGCATATTTCACTAATTTTCGCTCTACGTAAAATATCAAGTATATAACTAGCAAAATTATTTATTACATTTCCCTCTGATATTATATATTTATTTAATAAATTATTAACAATGAAGTCAATTATTAAGCTAGTATCTAAGATGTATCTACAGCGTGATTCCCCATTCATAGAGTTTCACATATAGGCTACATAGTTTAAGTATTATTTTTAAGCCGTCCTCAGTGGCTAATTCATGTGATTGTAGTAGTTCCAGGGCTTCTTTGTACTTGTTGTTGAGTACCAGGAGTGATGATACCATGAATGCTAATGCATCACTAACTCTACCCCTGAGTAGGTAGTCCCAGTAGTCACCTATTAGTAATAACGCGATGGAGTTATTCTCGTTTAGATTACCATTAGCATAGGCCTTGCATGCTACGTTTCTTATTACCCATGGGGTTAACTTAAATATCATCTTCACCCTCTTAATGAGCTCCTCATAATCCTCCGCTTCATCTGGGTTTAATTTATCGATGTAGCTCGGTAGTTCACTTGAAATTAATCCCCTATCAATTAGGAATTTGAAAATACTGTAGAGTTGTTTAGCTGTGTTAATAAGTGCTTTTATGTAAGTTTCATAATTGCGATCCTTCATGGTGTATGCACTGGCGAGATACTCAATGTCAGTACTAAGTGAGTTAATAAATTCCTCAGCATACTTAATGCATTCTTCATTACTGCATTCTCCAAGGTTTTTTAATCCATTAATAATATTATTAGTGGATATTTTGAGAGTTTTGATTAATAATTCATTAATATCTGGTTTATCCTTAAGTATTATAATTGAAGTTCCATCAACACTCATACATGCAGTTAAAAGTTAATACACTATTTAAATTTTGCCCAACAGGCGGCTGGGCCTTCAATCCAATCACCTTGATCCCTCCATGGGACTCGGGGTATGCAGAATATTTGCACCTCACTTTTAAACTACCCAAACCTAAAGGGGCGAGACTTGCCGTTTATTTTTTGTCAATAGCTTTACATGGATTTAAACAGTGCCTTAAGTATAATGGGGAAGGCTGATGGAAAGTAATAACAATAATGAAGAAGCCATCAATGTCTCATGATTAAGCATCACCAATAAGAGGCGTAACCTCCAAGACCTTAGGGAAACTGCTAATTCAGGATTAGGAAGAGGTTAGTACTTACCGGTGGGTTTTAAGTAATCATTCACTTAGTTACCTTAACTGTAGGTACCATGAATAGCTTGGGTTGAACACCCTTCTTCATAATGTCAACGAGCCCAGCTGCCTCAATGGCCTTGGTCACCTCCTCATCTGAAGCACCCTTACTTATCTCAACTCTGTACTCTGTTGGTTCGAGGTGTTTAACATTGGTTCTCCTCCTCTTAACACCAGTTAGGTTCTTGGGTCCAGTAACAATGACGAATCTCTCATCCACTATATCAACTACAACGCACATTTTCCCTGCCTCCTTACCCGCCAGCTTAACGCATACTCTCCCAACATCAAAAACCTTAGGCATGATTAAGCCCTAGAGACAGGCCTTAAAATGCTTTATGGTATTTAAACCACTTAAGTTAACCTTAATCCCCGCTGGTTAAGGCGCAGTATTGGATCAAGTATAGTGAACCAATGAATACCGCTGATCCCCTTCATTTAACGGCATTTAGTCAAAGTATCTGTTAGCGTGAGGACGTCCTTTGTTCTTCTTATTATATATGCCTTACATTTAATGGCCTCATAGGGGCTGGAGTTAACTGGAGTATACACGCCGCCTGGGTCGTAGAGAACCCCCACTATACCGTACATTAATGCTCCAACGAAATCCTCCTGCAGATTATCACCCACGTGCGCAACTACGTCAGGCACCCTATCACCGATCAGGGAGTTTATGAGTGTTTCAAATATTATTGGGTGTGGTTTTGGGTAACCCACCTCATCTGAGAAGACTGCGTAATCTATGAATCTCCATAAGCCAAACCTAGTTAAGAGTGCCCTAGATACTCTACCGGGCCAGAATATGACGTTTGAAACTATGCCCACTAACCAATCCTCCTCCTTAAGGATGCTGAACACCTCCTCAACACCCTCAATGACTTTAATGTTCTGTGAATTAACCACGGTGTCCGCTATAACGTTTTGAACATCATTAACAAGCCTATTTGAGAACGGTATACCATATCTCTGCCCAATCCTCTTAACCAACCTCCTAGTGTTCTCGGCGGGTGGGGTGTATAGTAGGTTCATGATCCTGTTAACCCTAACCTCCCTCTCCATTAACCTATAGTAATCAGTAACCACGCTTGAATCCACAGAGTAACCCACCTCCCTATAGTACTTACTTATCGCCTCCCCAATCTCCTTAATCAACGCATCCCCATACTCAAGCACCGTCTGATACACATCAAATGTTATCACCCTTGTTTCCTCAGCCACAGTTAACCCTCAATGGGTAGTTTTTAAATTATCCATAAGGAAGGCCTATTAAACACATTAACTAAACCCTCAAGGCCTATTCTAGCAGTGGGCTTATGAAGGTGCCTAACCTCAGCCTCCCTTGGCTCCTCCAGGGTAAACTCACTGGTGTAGTTCATTAGCCTAGGTAACCCGGTAATTAATCCGCATTTAGGGCATTTAAGTAACCCAACCCTACCTGTGGATTCAAGGTTACTACCACACCTTGGGCATCTTGGATTCTTAACAATATTATTAAGCATTAATGCAACACCACCCTCCATGTATAAGTCTAGACTATTCACTCCTGGTTTAAATCCACCGTAGGCTATTAGGTAAGTGGCCTTATCAATGCTCTTAAACCCATAGTGCCTATATGAGAAGACATGTGTTGAATTAACCCTGATCTCAATGTTACCACCCTGCACTAGCCTCACTTCATTTACTGAACCCTCAACGTAACCAGTGGTGTATGGTTTATTCATGATGCTGTTAAGATGATGGCCAGTGGCTTGGTTTGTTAAGTAGATTAACCACCTTGGCTCAACATCCACTTCATTAATAAGCATTGATGCGAAGTGAATAATGTGGTATGGTGAATCACCCCTAATCCCAAATATCACTGGGTCGTTTCCATGAGGCTGTATTAAAACATAGTCACCGCTCACGTTCTCGAAGGTTAATGGAGTTGTTGAATCATTCAGCTTCTTAACAAGATCAATGGGTATGCTCGGCTTTGGGGTTGATTCACTGTAGGCCAGTAGCTCTAGGGTTGAGTCTTGGCTTAAGTCAGCCATTACTGAGGCTAAGGCTCCAATAACCCCTCTACCACCCCTGTAAATTACACCTAGCTTACTCATCCATTTAACCGCTGCATTAAGGGGAATTACATCACTTAAGGCCTTCCAATATATCCAATGCTCATTATTACTTATTGAAACCACTATGCCTGGGCTAGTTTTACCAATCTTATGTGAGTACGCATCCACAGCCCACTCAGCTAGCTCTAATGCTTCCCTTGGATCATCAACATTAAGGCCTACTGAAACCGCAGCGTTCCCCCTAGTCTTAAAGGGTACGTTTGGGTTAAGCCTAATTAACCGGGGGTATGTGATTATTCTCCATTCACCCTTAGTTTTAAGGAACTCCTTAAGCATATTATACATTACATACGTTGTGCATCCCTTATCATATGTGTCAGTGTCATCAATCCCAACCCAAGTAATCATTAATCAACTACCAGTGGTTCATTTAGGGTACTTAATTATTAACTTAACGTGGCTAATGAATTAAATGCGCGTTAATGCAGGATTATTGAACTGGTATTACTGCCCTTTGATCACTGCTTATCCTTGATGGCCACCAATTATACTTACCCGCTAGAACCATTATTGCAGGCATTACAGCTGGCCTTATTAGGAATGCGTCCATTAAGACACTTAAACCAACCGTGAACCCTATTTCCCTAAGTATATATAGTTGCGAAACCATGAGGCTCATGAAGGCTATCGCCAACACTAAGGCTGCCCCAGTAACTATTGGGCCAGTATTCTCAATAGCAGTCAATATTGCCTCCGGGTCACTCTTACCCTTAATAACCTCCTCCCTAACCCTCGTTACTATGAATATGTCGTAATCAGTGCCGACGCTTGTAAGGAGCGCGAAGAGTATTATCGGCAGTAGCCAGTAGGTCTCAACTCCAAGTAGCTTATAGAATATTAATTGACTTACTGCAAGTGACCAGGAGATGCTAATCATTACCGTGGCCAGTAGCCTTAAGGGAACCACCAGGCTCCTTAAGGCTAGGGAGAGCAGTAGTATGTTTAATGCTATTATCAGTATACTTATCTTATAGTAGAATTGATCCTCAAAAACCTTAACGAAGTAGTACTTATTTGCAGCATCACCACCAACAATTACCTTAACACCGTATTCACTAGCTACCTGGTTCGCTAGGCTTGTGAGCCTCACGTAAACTGGTATCAACTTGTCTGAGAGGGCATTGTAGCTTGTGGTTACCTTAAGTATGGCGATTGATGATGAATTATAAGCCAAGTTAACGCTCATGGTGAAGTTGAGGGAACTAATGGCGTTTTCCAATGATTGTAAGGCTTCAGCATTATTAGGTTCAAGGATCACGTATTGCGTTGATTTAACGTAATTAGGGAAGTAATGCTGCAGGATCCTGTATGCGTAAACTGACTTAACGTTAGGCATCAGTAGGAGGGGGTTCGAGGTAACTGGGTTCCTAATAATGAAGAGAACCGAGAGGACAGTAGGTATTAGGGCAATTGCAATGATTAACCAAGGTCTCCTCAGTGAGAACCTGGTTAATTTAATAATTACCCTTGTGCTTAATTCCCTCGTAGATGATTTAAGGCCCATTGGCCATAGAATCCTATCATTCATTAACGTTATTAATGATGGTAAAACCACTGTTGTTGCAAGTATGACGAAGGCGACCGTAACTATGTATGATAAGCCAATTACTTGAATATACTGGTAATTGGAGACTACGAATGAGCCTAAGCCAGCTGCTACAACGCTACCTGAGGTTAGTATGGTTGGTATCGTGAAACGCATTATAGTCTCTAAGGCCTGTGACGTATTGAAACCTTTTCTCCTCTCCTCTAGGTATCTTCCAATAACAAGTAGGCTGTAGTCAACCCCAATGCCGAAAACTATGGGTGATATCATGTAGACTGTTAGGTAGTATACCGTTAACCCCATTTTACCAAGGAAGTAAACGACCCCAAGTACCGCACCGTAGGATAGGATGAGCATTATTAATATGATTATAGGCGCCACTAATGTACCTAATACGAAGAGTAGCATTAATAGTACTGAGGCGCCACTGACTTCATCAATCATCGGCACATCCTTCTCTATTATTTCCGATAATTGACTTAGAACTATGTTGGTTGAGAATGGGTAAACATAATCATAATTAGTGAATAAGTTATTAATCTCTAAATCATTAGTGGAGTTAACTATAACCAAGGCATATCCATTTGAGTATAGTGAACCATTGGTAATGTTATTTGCATAAGAGTAGGCTGGCTTCTTGTATATTGATGAGACCACGAAGCTTAATGATGAGTTAAGCTCACTAATTGTCGTGTTTACCTGAGACTCATTGGTGCACGCTAATTGAATTAGGTATGGTTTAAGCAGTGGTGGTGTTGAGTTAATGAACCATGAAGCCACTAACTTAGCGGTAAGGGTTCTTGGGGGATTAGGACCCAGGGCAATCATGGGTAAAGCCAGTGGATTACTCTTAGTTAAATTCCTCAATATTGGTACATAGGTATTATTTATCTTAATCAGCGTTGAGTAGTATGATGATGAGAGAGACTCCTTAATCAAGCTTATGTTTAAGCCGTAAATAGGCAGGCTACCCACTGAGTCGTTCAATGACTTAATGAAGTATAGTAAGTATGGCTTAAGCCAACTTGAGTAATTACCATTATTAAGTAGGCTTTGCCCGGTCTCATTTATAACCTGCCATACTGAGTATGAGTAATCCACGGTGGATAAGTTTGTGAAGAAGGCCTTCATGAATAATGTGAAGAAGCCGCTGAATTCCCTTATTGTTAATGTGTAATTATTAAGTGTGGAGTAGTATTCATTACTAATACTATACAGTTCACTGCATAATAATGATTCATTAGCGTAAATTCCTCGTATAATACCGGTGTAGTTGCTTAAATACTCCTTCACTGTCTCATTGGTAATGGCGTAGTAACGGTTGATAACTTTATCATAAATACTGTTTAAATCATAGTAAGTTAAGTTAAGAGACCTTAATTCATCATCAATAGTGCTGAGTACGTAACGTGAATTATTAATATTACCTACGTAAACCGGTATCACAACTAAGCCTACTTGGTTCCCTAAATACCTATTAACTATACTGGAGGCTAATGACGCCTCCGTCCAAGGTGGAAGCACCTTACTATCACTGTAAACCAGTATCTTAAATGCGGATGGAGCATAGGGAGCTAGAGCTAGTATGAGCGTAATCCAAGCCGTCACAATCACTACGCTTAATGCAATTCTATGAGTATTGAAACACCAGCGCTTGTAATGCATCGCTAATAAATAGTTTTCCCTCATCTTACGTTAATTCCTGGTTAATGATTCTTAATTTAAGCCATGATTCAATTGAACCATTGATACTGCCTTAGCAATCTCAATTAATCCCCTTAATGAGTAGTATAGTGTTCTTCCACAAACCGCAATCACGTATGTACCACAGGGGTACGTTGACTTAATTCTTGATGCCAGTTCAAGACTAAACTTTTCAATTGTTAGATCCGTTAAAGGTATGTCCACACTAGTGCAGTTCACATGCATTATTAAGACAGCATCACCACCATTCTTCACACCAATATCCCTTAACTCAATAATACTGATCCCACTTGACCACTTCACTAATCCACCCATAACACAGTAATTGTATTTCCTTCCAAATACTGGTGTCAAGTCTACTTCCTGAATATTAACTATACCGTAGCCACTGAGTGATTTATTTAATTCCCTAACCCCATCGTTGGTTAATATTGAACCGGATCTTGAAGTTTGTATTAACCCGGATTCCTTAAGTTCCCTTAACCTATCCTTAATTACACCTTCCCCTATTCCAAGTAAATCAACTAAGTGATACCTGCCCATTCTACCCCTTAACCTTAATGTAAGCATTATTATTAATGAATCCTCGGTATCCATGGGTGGTTATTCTTTACTGGTTTAAAGATTTTTTCGCAATATACGTATAATTAGCTTAAACTAGGTATAAACCTATTCCACTTACATTATAAAGCATAATTAACTATTAGATAGGTAAATTAATGAAGGTATAATTACCTACTGTGATACTTGAGCTTCAGCATATTTAAACATATACACCAGATAAGGGACTATTAATGATGAGGAAAGGCTTTTACAATTCAGTTTATGTACCTTAGCTACGAGAATTAGAGTACTGATTAAGTTACTTAGTCTATACGCAAGGGAGAGATATAGTAAGTGGAGTATGATAATTATGTATACCTCAGCTATCTTAATGCTAATGCTCCTTATACTACCTCTCATGTTTATTATTCGTGATGAATCAATTAGGATGCTTCAAACTGCTGCGGAATCGTATCCAATTTACGTGTCACTATTTCTTTCGATAATGCTTACTGTTAATGCATTATCAAGGAGGTTTATAAGTAGGATTGTTATTCATGATCCTGGTTCACAGCCATTATCAGCATTATTAACTAGAACTGAGATTGACTTCATATTATCCAGTCCCTTTAACATTAATGCATTAATAGCCATTAAGTTAACTATTGATTATATCATACCCTATGCACTTATTATTACATTTGGCTCATTGCTCTCCCTATTATTAACGCTAATGAGTATTCATAATGCATTAATGTTAATTACGTACGTTATCATATATGTAGTTAACGTAGTATTGTTATCCACCTTACTAGGTTTATTTAATTTAATAATACCAAGAACTAATAATCACTACATTGATGTGACAATACCCGCTGTTACTTCAGCATACTTACTTGCCTCATCATTAATTAACCCAAGCCTAAACCCATTACTCAACATGAGCAATATTACCCTAACCCCCATACTGCTGGCTGCAATTGCACTCACATCAATACCCATCCTAAGTTTAACCAAGTTAATGTACATTGATGCATACGGTCTTTTAACGCAACCTAAGAGTAAGTTAAGTAAAGCCAGTGATTCATTTCCCCTTAATTCCTCAATATTCAGGATTATACTTAATACTTCAGTTAAGCAAGGCTTCAAGATAGCATTATCAGCATCAATAGTAACGTTCGTAACCTTAACTATCATTACATTAACCTTAACCACCCGCATAATGAGAGGCCTTGAATTCCTAGTTTACCTACTTGGCTTCCTTATAGCATACATACATACATCAATACTCGGTGGCACGTTGGCTCAGGAGAGGCCTTGGATTAACTTCATGGCTATGGATGGGTTAACTTACGTTAGGCTTAGGATGCTTTCAAGGCTAATAGTAACCTACGCATTATTAACACCCATTATAGCTTACTTACTGGTATTATTCCTGGTTACTGAATCACCATTAGTACTTCTTGAAGCATTCTCAATAATCTCCATGCCGCCGTTAACCGTACCCACTTCATGGATAATAATGGCTGAGGCTAAACTACCTCAATCAAGGGGTTTAATTGAGGATAGTCTACACAGGAGTAGCGTTAAGGTTCTGATTCTACTTGGTCTAATGTATGGTTTAGCTGGGTTATTCCTACTACCACTGGCTATGGAGAACATAATGATTACCACAGGTTTAATACCGGTTAATGAGGTTTCTAGATTCACCTTAAGCATTGGTTTAATTGAATTAGCGGCATCAGTCCTATACTATCTACTCATCATGTATAGTGGCTTCTCAGGGCGTGTTTGGCGTTGGTTTATTAGTAAGCTTGCTGAGAATGGTTACGTTTAGTTCAGTTAACTCTAACCACATCAATAATCAGCCATGCCAGGTTTCATCAATCACCTAGATTACAACGTAAACCTTTAAAACACTTACCTGAAGGTTAAGTCAATGACTAAGGGTACTCCATCATTTGGTAGGATGAGTAGGGGTAAGACGCATATCAGATGCCCTAGGTGCGGTAGACACTCCTACAATATTGTTAAAGGCTACTGCGCTGCCTGTGGTTACGGTAGATCAAGGAGGATTAAGCGTGGTTTAGCTAAGGTTCTTGGAAGGCCAGTGGGTAATAGGTAGTTTAGTTAATTAACTCAAGAACTTTGGCTAAGGGTTCTACACCATCTTGGGTCACTATTACCGTGTCCTCGAATTGAGCCACAAAACCATTACCACTCTCCATTAATACATTGTACCCATATAAGGCACCCCTTCTAGTAAGCTCATTAATAATGCTCATTGTCTTATCCTTAAATTCCTCAACCAACCACCTAGGGGTGAAGGGGAGTTGGTTAAAGTTCCTTGAAATGTAGTTTAATGCTGAATTAGCCTCCTCGGTAAGCTTCTTAACATTAGTCTTCAACAGCATGTATATTGTTACCTCAGGGGCATCAGTAACTATACCTCTACCATTGGTTGCGAAGGGTTCTATGGCGTATACTTCACCATTAAGCATCTTAACCCTACTACCATCATCGTAATTAGGCACTGACTTACCTGCATGCAACCTGTACCTACTTATTAAGTGGCCTGTTAGGTTTCTAATGGGCTTGAAGCCGAAGCTACTAATGGTCTTATCCACAATAGCCCCAATCCTACTTAACTCAACACCAGCCTTAGCTGTATCAAGGGCATTCCTGAGGGCTGTCCAGGCAGCCTTAGTTAGCATTGAGTAGGCATTATTGAAGTATACTGTGACAGCTGAGTCAACGATGTATCCATCAATGTGGGCTCCCACATCTATCTTAACCACTGAGTTAGGTGGTATTACCGCTTCATCACCTATCTTAGCAGTGTAGTGGGCTGCAACATTATTAACATCAATGTTAGCTGGGAAGGCTGGTAAGGCACCACTATCCCTAATTTCACCCTCAATCATATTACATAACTCCAGTATACTCATACCTGGGTGAACCTTATCAATGGTGTGTTTAAGCACCTTGTGAATAATGTCACCAGCCTGCCTATACTTTCTTAAGGCATCTTCACTCAGCATAATGAGCTTAAGTTCACGTATTTAATATACTTAACCCGCTTCACTATTCTAATTATGTTGAGGCTTGATTCTTAACCATGAGTATGTAAACACCCTCACCAATACTCACCGCCTCAGGTGGGGGTTTAGTGAAACTGAAGCTTACCTTATGCATTGCCTCAAGCTCCTTCCTTAATGGTTCAAGGTCGGGTTGAGCGTAGACAACTGCATTCAGCTTCTCGGCTAGGCTTATCCTCATCTTATTCTTATAACCCCATATTGCACTGTTAACATTCATGAATAACCTAAGTACCTTGCCCATTGGCTCATCGTAAGGCTCAGGGTCACTTATGGTCTCCCTATGGACACTTCCACCGTGAATACCCCTCCAAATGGCGTCGGCGACGAATGGCATTATTGGGGCAAGCATCTTAATTGAGTAATCCAAAACCCTATGTAGCGTGAACCACGCCCCCCTCTGCTCAGTTACTGTGAAGGAGCCGTCGCGGTTATATGCCCTTGACTTAACAGCCTCAATGTAGTGGTCTGCGAAGACATGCCACAGGAATTCATACACCACGGTGGCTGGTTCATAGGTATCCAGGTTGCTTAATCCATTTATGTAAATCCTAGTAACCCTATTTAGTTCATTTAATATTAACTTATCCAGTAGTGTTAATTCATAGTTATCATTAACCTCCGGGAATTGGGAGATGAACCTGGCTATGTTCCATAACTTAGTGACGAAGTCCCTGCCAGTCTTAACAATGTGTTCACTGTACCTATAATCATAACCAAGCCTACCGGCAACAGCAGCCCAGAATCTAACGGCGTCGGCGCCGTACTTTTCAGCTGGGGCTAGGGAATCTATTACATTACCCTTAGACTTATGCATTGCTTCACCCTTCTCATCAAGCCCCATGCCATTAATCCTAACGTACTTAAACGGTGGTTTACCGAACAGTAGTAATGATCTTAACACTGAGTAGTATAGCCAACTCCTTATTATCTCATAGCCCTGGGGCCTAATTATCTTATTTGGGTGAGCAACCTTGAACAGTGACTTATCCCTAGTGTACCCTGAGGCATACATCCATGATATTGATGAGTCGAACCAAGTATCCAGTATTCTATCATCACCTATTAATTTACCATCCCTACACTTCTCCTTAACCTCCTCAGGTGGTTCATCAGCCCACGGCCTATAGTACTTACCTGGGTTAGGTAGTATTGGCTTAGCGTTGCCGTTTGAGTCAACACAATACCATATCGGTATCTCGGTTCCATAATACCTCCTCCTGCTTATTGGCCAGTCGAATTCAAGTGAATTAACCCAATCAATAAGTGTCCTCTTGTATTCAGGCGGTATGAAGGTCATCTCATCAATAACCTTAAGGAGCTCGCCCTTAAACTCAAGTTGCTTAACGAAGTACTCCCTAGTAACTATTATCTCAATCGGTGTCTTGCAACGCCAGCAAACGGGCACTGTGTGCTTAAGGGGTTCCCTCTTAACCAGTAAGCCTGCTGTCTCAAGATCCTTAATAATTCTTTCCCTAGCCTCCCTTATACTCAATCCATCGTATCTACCAGTCCCCTTTAATTTACCATCCTGGGTGACGACTATTCTAGTCGGTAATCTAAGTTCATTAACTATGGCTAAATCCCTAGTGTCACCGAAGGTGCTTATCATCTCCACCCCGGTCCCGAACTCAACCTTAACTGATTGATGAGGTATTATTGGAACCTCCTGGTTAAATAATGGAACCACAGCATGCATTCCCTTTAACCTAACGTACCTATCGTCACTTGGATTATAGGCTACTGCCACCGTGGCTGCAAGTAATTCAGGTCTTGTTGTCGCTATGATTAAGTCCTCGCCTGTTTCCTTAACCTTAAATTTAATGTAATTTAAGTGAGTATCCTCCTCACGATACTCAACCTCAGGTTCAGCTAAGGCTGTACCACACCTAGGGCACCATATTGTTGGTCTCTCAGTCTCGTAGATTAACCCCTTATTCCACATTTCTATGAATGTTGATTGAGTCATTGTCCTGTACTCAACGCTATCAGTCCCATTGGGTATGTATTCAGCCGATATGCCCCATCTCCTAAGCACCTTAACCCACTCCCTCTCATACTCATCCAACTGCTCCCTGCATAGCTTCAGGAAATCAGCCCTAGGTATGTCCTGCATCCTCTTACCAAGCCTCTTCTCAACCTCAACCTCCACTGGTAATCCATTCCTATCCGCATACCATGGAAACACTACGAAATACCCCCTCATTCTATGGAACCTAGCTATCATATCCATTTGAGCATAGGTTGCGAATTGACCTATATGGGGCCTACCACTCATGTATGGTGGTGGAGTATCTATTACTATTATCTTCTCACCGTAATTCCCCTTACCATTAACACCCTCTTTAGCCCAAATTTCAAGTAACTCAAGCTCCTTCTTCACATCCCATGACTTCTCCTTAAGTTTAGGCTCCATACCAATAATAATCCCCACATCTAGTGCCTAGGTTTAATTTTAAGCTTTACGTTAAGACCATTAAGCACAGTACCCTCAGGTTACTATAATGTAGGCTTCATGGGAATAATTTCCTTCAAATCAGTTTAGAAGCATGAATATTAATTACCTATAACCAGTAAAGATGACTTAGATCCTAGGCATAATCATGATGTTATGATACTGCATTAACCTCAATTAAATTACACGTAATTCACCTGGAGCCACTGCTCTCTTAGGTTAATGGCGTTGCTTAATTAATCCTTAAAAATGTTTAAATGCTAGTCAAAGAGTGGTTTCAAGATGGCGAAGCAGTCACCCATACCTTTGCTAACTGATGGTAAGAGGGTTGATGGTAGATTGCCTGAAGAACATAGACCAGTTACAATGCAGGTTGGTGTACTGCCTAATGCCAATGGTAGCGCCCTAGTGGCTTACGGTAACACTGTTGTTTTAGCCGCTGTGTATGGGCCTAGGGAACCAATACCAAGGTACATAACTGTACCGGATAAGGCCGTTGTCAGGGTTAGGTACCATATGGCTCCCTTCAGTACCGATGATAGGAAGAACCCGGCCCCAACTAGGAGGGAGATTGAGATTAGTAAGGTTGTTAAGCAGGCCCTTGAAACAGTGGTGTTTCTGGAGCAGTACCCTAAGTCAACTATTGATGTTTTCCTAGAGGTTCTTCAAGCTGATGGAAGCACTAGGGTTACTTCAATAACGGCAGCGTCCCTAGCCTTAGCTGATGCAGGCATACCAATGAGGGATCTTGTTGTTGGGGTATCTGTGGGTAAGATTAATGATACGGTTATTGTTGATTTAAATAAGCTTGAGGATAATTACGGAGACGGTGACTTACCCATAGCCATAGCGTATAGGAAGAATTGGGTACTCTTAATGCAGCTTGATGGGGTGTGGAAGCCCAGTGAGGTTAAGAGGGGTCTTGAATTAGCCTTTAAGGCCGCTGAAAACATTTATAGGAATATGAGGGAGGTTTTAAAGGGAAGATACATGGCGGTGATTCAACAATGAGCAGTTACCCATTTGAAATAATACCATCCCTCAGGAGGGATACCTTAAGGAGACTGATAAGCGAGGGTAAGAGACCTGATGACAGGCAGTTAATCAGTATGAGGGACTTAACCATAAGGGTTGGGGTTATTAAGACCGCTGACGGCAGCGCCCTAGTTAACCTAGGCAATACTAAGGTGATAGCAGGCATTAAGTTTGAGTTAGGTAAGCCATTTGAGGATACGCCTAATGAAGGTAACCTAATAGTGAACCTGGAGACCCCACCATTGGCTGCACCAACCTTTGAACCCGGTCCACCTGATGAGAACGCCATTGAGATCGCCAGGATCATTGATAGGGCGCTTAGGCACAGTAATTACATACCCTTAAGGGACTTAGTCATAATACCAGGTAAGTCTGTTTACTCAATGTGGGTGGACATATATGTCCTTAACCATGACGGTAACTTAATAGACTCCTCAATGCTAGCGGCTGTTTCAGCCATTGCCAATGCGCAGGTACCAAGGGCTATTATTGATGGTGAGAACGTTAAACTAGATAAGTCAACTAAGATACCGTTAAACATTAATCCCCAGAACATGCCGCTAACTGTAACATACTATAAGATTGACAAGTACCTAATAGTTGATCCAACCCTGGAGGAGGAGGTTATGAGTGATGGTAGATTCACCGTGGCTTCGGATGGTGAGAACATTGTTGCATTACAGAAGGGTGAGGGCTACTTCACACCTGAGGAGGTTGACTCAATGATGAATAATACGTTGAATATTGTAAGGGACCTTAAGGTTAAGGTACTTGAAATGGTTAAAACACCTGCTAATTCACTATTGTTTTAAATATTGGTTTTAAAATTAGGTTACTTATTAATAATATCATTGAACGTTAAAATAACCATATCAGACGGTACCTTAGCAATATTACCTATCCTAGTCATTATAAGCATCTTAATACCCTTACCAACTGCAGCATCAACAAGCCTCTGGGTGCCTACCCCGTCGAAAACAATGGCGTACGCATCGTTAACCTGCTGAAGGGTATCAAGCAGATCCCTAACTGGAACCCTCTTCAACACCGTCCAGTTCTTATCATATATTATAGCCTCCAGTGTACCTGATAGTTTATTAATCTCATCAACAACACTGGTGGGTAGTTGGGGAGTCTGCTGAGTGGATTGCTGCATGGTAGTTACTTGAACCTGACCCTGAGTTTGGGCAGGAACCTCAATGACCTGCGTCTGCTGCGTAACCTGGACCTGTTGAATAGGCTGCGTGGGTTGCGTTGATTCAGGCTGAGGCTGGGGGGATGTTGGTGCCGCTGATGGTTGGACTTGAGCCTGCTCAATCTGCTTCTTACTCTCCTCAATTATTTGCCTATCCTTCTTACTTAACTGGTTAATATACTCCTCAACAGGTATCTTATTCCTGAGGGCCTTGGCAATCTCCTTAGCCGTCAACTGCTCAACCTCCTTACCTGGTGGAGCCCTGGCTATGTAATCTATGTCAGCCACCTTAAGCAGCTCCCTTAATATCATTTCACCACCCCTATCACCATCAGTGAAGGCTATTGTAGTCTTCCTGCGGCTTAACTCAATAACAGTCTTAGGTATACCACCGCTAGCCCCCTCTATGGCTATTACATTCCTATAACCATGCTTAATTAAGTTAACTACATCAGCCCTACCCTCAACGATTATTACTGTATCAGAGGATTCTACATCAGGCCCAGCAGGTAAGCCCTCTGGACCATATGATACAACCTCACCCTGCTTAACCTCACCGAGGAACTTATCCATAAGCTCCTTAGTATCAGGTATGGTCTCCCTCTCAATGAGCTTAATCAACTCCTTAGCCCTATCTATTATTAATTTACGCTTCTCACTCCTCAAGTCCTTAATTGAATTAACCTGGAACTTGGCGTTATATGGACCAACCCTATCAACAGTCTCAAGCATTGCAGCTATTAAAGCAGTCTCATAGTGATCCAGGTTTGATGGCACGTAAACCTTACCCACCGTTTTATCACCCCTATGCTCAACCTCAACCTCAATCCTACCAATCCTACTGGTGTTTTGAAGCTCCCTTAAATCCAAGTCAGAGCCCAGTAGACCCTCTGTTTGACTGAATAAGGCACCTATTATGTCTGGTTTATCCACGGTGCCTTGTACCTCGAAGCCAAGTTCTATTAGGTACTTGGCTGATATTGTTAATGCACCCATTAACACCACCCAATAGCAACCACATGAGTAGCTACCTTATTAACGTTTCTAGTAATAATAAGATATTAGGTTCAATGACTAGTACATAGTAGTGCGTGAGGGGAGCAAAGGGGCCCCTCGACCCTTCATAGGCCTGGGTCCCAGGTCTCCAGGAGGAGTCCCCATTACTGATGCATGCTCATGTTTTTAAACCTATGCGCAAGTTTAAAATAACCCGTGAATTAAACAGTGCTGGTGATTAAGCGCGTTGGTCCTGAGGAGTGATGAGAGACGGACGGAATGAAGACTTAAAGTTAATATAAGCACCCTCAATAATTAACCTTAGACTTAACTCAATTAATGAGTACATGAGGCATGATGGTAACGGTGCAGGGATCCTAATTAAACAAGGATCTTTGAGAAAAACAATGTAGAAGCATTACCACGCTCAGTCTCTCGGTAAGGCTAACTTATTAACCGAGGGTTAATCATTCAGGTAACAGTAGTTGCATTAGTACTTGTATTTACCTTAGGCTTCTACTAATTCCTTAATAATTAATAAGGTGGCTTAACATTGAACTTTAGTTTAAAGCTCTTCTTAACCACAGCTTGAATCGCCGTATTTATGGGTGACTAAGTGTTTTTAAACAGCAGGCTTACAGTTAGTGAATGTGCAGTCAAAGGCTGTGGTGCTTAAGTTCCAGAATGGTGAAGTAGTGGTGAGGCTGGATATGGCTAGGTCCCCCATAACTGCAACCAGGTTGCTGAATGCATTACCTGTTTCAACACCATTCACTAGGATAGGATCATTAATAACAATACCCCTTGACTTAGGTTCATTACCGGAAACATTCGAGGTTAAGGCTAGGAGAGGGGAGTTATGCTATAGGCCTAATACCAAGCAGTTAATCCTGGCAACAGAGGATACTCAGATAGGAACTAGAATTAATCCACTTGGAATAGTGGTCTCTAACATAGATCTACTGGATTCCATTAAACCAGGTATAGTCACGATAATTCCAGTTAACATTGAGGGTAAGGCAAGTTAACCTCATAAACATTCCACGGATTACCCCCTTTGGATAATTCCGTGTAGTTGCCTCATTTTTAATGCAACACCTTAATTGAGTAGTGAATAGTATTTGAATAATCTATGATTAAATAAGGCTACTGCATATTGCATAAAACACTAAACCACCGGTGGAGTATGCTTAACATGGTTAAAAACATCGTATTCTTCATGGAGATGCATCAACCTAGGAGACTTAATAGGCTTCTTCATTATCAATCCTCAATGGAACCCCTTGACCTTTTATTCGATGATGAACTTGATAAGCTTATTTTAAGTAGGATTGCAGCTAGATCCTACAGTAAGGTTCTTGATATTATTAAGGAGGCTAATAGGGAATACGGCTACAGGTTTGCGATTAGTATAACTGGGGTATTGGTTGAACAGTTGAGGAAATGGGCCCCGGAGGTTTTAGGGAAGTTAATTAACTTAATTAATGATGATGCCGCTGAGCCAGTGGCTGAAACCTATTACCACTCCTTAGCTTACTTAATTGATGAAGCTGAATTCAGGGAGCAGGTTATGATGCATGTTAATTTAATTGAGAAGTTAACCGGGAAGAGACCTGTTACTGTGCAGAATACTGAATTCATGTATAGTGATGATGTTGGTAGGGTGTTTTCAGAAATGGGGTTTAAGGTAGCCTTAACCGAGGGTGTGGAGAGGGTTCTTGGGTTTAGGCAGCCAACTTACCTTTACAAGAGCCCAAGCGGCTTACTGCTCCTGCTTAGGCATTATAGGCTTTCCGATGATGTTGGTTTCAGGTTTACGAATAAGTCATGGGACCAGTACCCGTTAACTGCCGATAAGTACGTTGCTTGGTTAAGGGCGACATGGGGTGATTTAGTAATGATTGGGTTAGACATGGAGACCTTCGGTGAACACATGCCTGAGGAGTCGGGAATATTTGAGTTCCTGAGGTGGATGTTTAGGCATGCTTATGAATCAGGCATAAGGTTCATAGCGCCAAGTGAGGTTAAGGGGTACGTGTCATCATCATATGAACTTAACGTTAATGAAGTAATATCGTGGGCTGATGCTGAGAAGGATACCTCAGCGTGGATTGGCAATGAAATGCAGTGGACGTCGTTTAACCAAGTGGCTATGCTTCACGGTTTAGTTAAGGAGCTTGGTGATGAGTATCTGAGGAATTACGTTAGGTTACTCATGGTTAGTGACCACTTCTACTACATGTCAACTAAACATGGTGCACCTCAGGATGTTCACAATTACTTTAACCCATACTACAGCCCCTATAGAGCCTTTACCCTGCATCAATCCGCGGTGCATAGGGTACTTAGCTACATGGCTAGGACGCATGGTAATGCCTCAGTTATTAGGCATTTAGCCAGGATTAAACTACCCAGTGAGTTAGCTACCTGGGTTAGGGGTGAGTCATTTAGTAAGGCTCAATGCACCAATGCCCAATACACGGCTAGGCTTATGACTATTAATCACCCTAAGTTAACTGAAGCCTGCAGTAAATCAAGCTAATGGGGAGTTAACATGATTCGCCTGCTTTAAGTCATGGTAAGGATAGTTTAGTTAATTGTCTTAATGGTGAATATGAATCTCCCTGAACCAACCTCAACCACTATACGGTCCCCAGCATCCTTAACCGATAATACCCCAGGGCTAACTTCAACCACCTTACCCCCACTCCAAAGCACTTTATCACCCTCCCTCACTACCGTTGATTCACCCAGTTTAGGTAAGTGAACCTCTGCGGTTGAATTAACGGGTACAGTAACCGTAACCACCAGTTCATCATTAACCCTACTCCACTCAACTGAGGTAAGCCCCCTAACAGTGTATAATGATGCTGAGCAATACCTCAACTCACTGGGTATGTTTGGCTTAATCATTATTCTTGAGAAACCCGGCTCCAGGGTCATTAACCCGGCTAAATCCCTGTAGAACCATGCGTCAATGCTCCCAAACATGTGGTGATTATGGGAATTCATACCAGCCCCAGTGAGCTTCTCCCACCTCTCCCACAGTGTGGTTGCACCCTCCTTAATCATGTACCCCCAGCCTGGGTACGATTCCTGCGTCACAGCCCTGTAGGCTAAATCAACGTAACCGTACTTAACCAGGACCTCGGGTACGTACTTCGCCCCAAATATACCCACCACTAAGTGCCTATCCCAATCAGCCTCAATATTATGCGCTAGGGCTTTAACTATGTCGTTAACCCTATTGCCGGGTACCATGTCGAGGTAGAGGGGTAGGGCATTGCATGTTTGTGAACCACCAAGCATTCTAACTGAACCATCAGGGGCAGTGTACTTTGAGTAGTAGCCGCGTTCCGTTAGGAAAACTCTATTGAAGGCATCCCTAATTTCCTCAGCCCTCTTAGTGAAGAAGCTGGCGTCTTCACCACGGCCAAGCACCTTGGCTATTTGGGCCAGGGTTAACGTATCCCTATAAAGTATCCATGTTGATAATATTTCAGGTGGGCAGTATTCAGCTGAGAAGACCCTACCTGGTGGTACCCATTCACCATACTTACTGAAGTAGAGTACATTATCCTTAACCCTTGAGTTGAGGAAACTCCACCACTTCTTCATAGCTTCATAAGCCTCCTCAAGAATTTCCACGTCACCGTAATGCACGTAGAGTAGCCATGGAATGTAAATTAAGGCTGTTCCCCAAGCTGGGTCAGCTGGGTACGTATTCCAGTAAGGTGGTACAGTATCCGGTATTGAGCCATCATCCCTCTGTGAATCAATAATATCACGAATGAACTTCTCATAGTACTTAACCATGTTGAAGTTAAACACGGCTGAGTCTGAGGATAACCAAGCATCCCCAAGCCAACCCATGCGTTCATCCCTTTGCGGGCAATCCGTCTGAATACCATTAAGTAGGTTAGCCCTTAGGCTCCACCAAGTGATCCTGTGGATATCATTAATTATTTTACTTGACGTAGCTATTGATCCAGTTGACTCAAAGTCCGTTTGAACAATAACGGCCTCAACATCATCAATAGACGGTACACCTGGGTAACCAGTCACCTCAGCGTACCTGAAGCCGTGGTAAGTGAACCTGGGTTCAAGAACCTCAACATCCCTGCCGCTTAATATGTATGTATCCGTGGCCTCGGCGCCGCGAATATTCTCAACGTTAAGTGATCCATCGGAATTAATGACCTCACTATGCCTAACCTTAACCTCAACACCACTACTCCCCCTAACCCTAAGCCTAACCCAACCGGTTATGTTTTGCCCAAAGTCAAAAACATAGACTCCAGGTCTTGGATTATAATACTCCCTAGGCTTCAATGTTCCCTTAACCTTGGTTCCAGGTACTGCGGCAGTGGACCTAAGCCTACCACCAGGTGGCTTAACTACACTGCATTGTACCCAGTTTGAGTCATCGAAGCCGGCCTTATCCCAGCCGTAGGGCTCCAGCCTAGCGTCATACCTGTACCCGTTATATATGTCGTCGTAGAGTATGGGGCCTTTAACTAGGCATTTCCAGGATTCATCAGTGTTAATGGTGATGACTGATCCATCACTCAGCCTGATCCTAATCATGGCGCTTGCCTTAGGTTCATCATAGTACTTGAGGCCAGGTATTTGGGCCCGGTTAGGTGAAACAGGCCCATACCTCCCCCTACCTAGTATTAAGCCAATGACGTTTTCCCCACTCTTAACTAGGTTGGTTACATCATAGACACTGTAGTAGACTGTCTTATCGTACTCACTCCAAGGTGGGTCAAGGACCCTATCCCCCACCCTTTCACCATTTATCCTAAGCTCATAGTAACCTAAACCAGTTACATAGGCCTTGGCCTCAATCACACTACCCTCCACCCTAAAGCTCCTCCTCAGTAACTGACCTCCACCAATCCATTTACCACTCCACTCCTCAGGCTTAAGTACCGCTGTCTCAAACCATTGAACATCACTCCAATCCCCCTCAACGCCATTTGAATCCCATGCCTTAACCCTCCAGTAATACTTAGTGAAGCTACTTAAGGGTGGTCCATTATATTTGATGACTTGATCCCTTGAATTAACCTTACCGCTATCCCACACATCACCAATACCCTTAACAGCGTTCTCAAGGCTACTACTCACTATTACCCTATAGGCTGATTGATACTGCCCCCTTTCCTCATGCTCAAGAATCCAGGAGAACCTGGGCTTACTCTCATCAATACCAAGGGGATTAACCGTGAATTCAACCCTAGCGTCTATGATTCTTAAACCGTGAACCATACTTATTAAATCTAGGACCCTATTTAACGAATCCGCTTAACGGGTTTAGGATTAATTTAAGCCTACTTCCCCCTGCCGCCACGTATTAGTTGTAAACGGGTTCGCTGGTACGTTTAAATCCCAGGTGTAGTTGATTAAGCAATGAGGGCTCTTGTTTGGACCGCAGTAGGTAGGATGGAGATTAAGGATGTTCCTAAGCCAATTCCTCAACCTGGCTGGGTCGTTATGAGGGTTAAGTACACTGGTGTATGCGGCTCAGACATAGGTGGATTCCTAGGTAAGAATGAACTTCGTAGGCCACCGTTAATAATGGGTCATGAATTCACCGGTATTGTTGAGGAGGCTGGACCAGGGGTTCCTAAGGAATACATTGGTAGGCTCTTCACCGTCAACCCAATAATTGGATGCGGTCACTGTAGGTATTGTAGGAGCGGGTTAAAGAACCTGTGCGTAATGAGGAAGATAATAGGCATTGATTACCCTGGAGCTTACGCTGAATACGTCGCAGTACCTGTGGATAACCTATACCCTGTAAGTGACCCAGTTAAGGGTGCCTTAGCCGAACCATTAGCCACATCATTAAGGGCCGTTAGGTTATCTGGAGTCAGCCTGGGTGATTCAGTACTGGTTATTGGCGCTGGCCCAGTGGGTTCACTGGCGATTAAGCTACTTAACATAGGCGGTATTAAGGATATTACTGCAATTGATATTAACGCTAATAGGCTTGAGTGGGCTAGGAGGTGGGGTGCCTCAAAGACACTTAGCACCACTGGGGAGGAGGCCTTGAAGACTATTAGGGAGCTTTACCCCGAGGGCTTTGATGCCGTTATTGATGCCGTTGGGTCAACAGACACCAGGAGACTAGCCATTAACACTGTACGTAGGGGTGGTAGGGTTGTGTTCGTTGGTTTACACGATAATGAGACTTCAATACCAGGGAACCTGATTGTTAGGGGTGAAATAGAGATTAAGGGATCCTTCTCCTACACTGATGAGGACTTCCGCAGGGCCGTGAATATAATTGAGTCTGGTTTACTTGACCCAAGGGAGGGTTGGGTTGACATTAGGCCTCTTGAGAAGGGCCAGGAAACATTCACTGAGTTAGCGGGGACTGAGACGAAGTACGTTAAAATAATGTTAACCCCAGGTGAGTAACGTGAATGATGTTGATGCATCAATTGAGCCTAAGAGGATTAAGGAGGTTAGGGCGTACGTGGTTAAGGGTGGTGGCGCTGATTACCATGATCAATCCAGTGAACACTGGATACTGGGCTACATAGCAACCCCCATTTCAATATACCCGGAGTACAGGGCTAGTAGGGCTTCCTGGGGACTTAACGTACTGGGTTCAGTGGTTGTTGAGGTTGAGTCAAGTGATGGTGAAGTAGGGTTCGGTATAAGCACTGGTGGTTACCCAGCGGCCTGGATAATTGAGAACCACTTATCAAGGTTCGTGGTGGGTAAGTACGTTGGTGAGGTTGAGAAGACTTGGGATCAAATGTTTAAGGCTACAATATACTATGGGAGGAGGGGGATTGTTATGAACGCTATTTCAGCTGTTGATTTAGCCCTATGGGACCTAATGGGGAAGGTTAGGGGCTTACCCGTGTATGACCTGCTTGGTGGACCTGTTAGGGATGAGTTAACCTTCTACGCCACTGGTCCAAGGCCTGATGTGGCTAAGAGCCTCGGCTTCATAGGTGGTAAACTACCTTTAATTCATGGGCCGGCTGATGGTATTGAGGGGTTGAGGGAGAACGTGAGGATTTTCAAGGAGGCTAGGGAGAAGGTTGGTGATGACTTCCTACTAATGTATGATTGCTGGATGAGCCTAGACCTACCCTATGCTCAAAGGCTTTTAAGTGAACTTAAGCCCTATGGCTTATTCTGGATTGAGGAGCCATTCATTCCAGATGACTACTGGTCCTTCGGGGCATTAGCCAACATTGCCCCACCAACCCTAGTGGCCAGTGGGGAGCATGAGTCCACTGTGCATGGGTTTAGGCTGCTTCTTGAACTTGGTAAGGTTAATGTAATTCAACCAGACGTAACGTGGGTTGGTGGAGTAACACCTATGATTAAGATTGCTGCATTGGCTGAGGCCTATGGGGCGTGGGTTATTCCACATGGCTCAAGCGTGTACGGTTACCACTTCATAATCACTAGGGTTAACAGCCCATTCGCAGAGTACTTAGTAGTATCCCCGGACGCCACTAAGATTGTTCCTCAATTCCACCCACTACTGAGGGATGAGCCTATTCCCCAGAACGGTAAGGTTAGGCTTAGTAGGAAACCTGGCTTTGGAGTTGAGTTGAATAGGGATCTATTAGTTAGGCCCTTTAAATCAACTTAACCAGCAACCTTATTGAAAATCCCCTTAACAGTATCCCAGGTGATTGGGTTACCTTCATTAGACTCAATTACCACTGATGGCCCTGGCACATGCTCAATAATATGATCCACAGGTATTTGCCTAGCCTCAGGATACCTCTTAATGAATAATTCCCTAATCCTACCAGCAACCTCACTCCTCTCACTGTTACCTGGCTTAAGGGTAATGTAGTAATTCGCCAGTGAACCCATGGCTGTTGGTGGTGCTGATACTAGCCTAATCACGTCACCGTCAATCCTTAAACCCACACTAATAATTAACTCAACACCCCTAACCCACCCCCTCTGTCCATATATCATGAATCCACCCTTAGACAAGTACTCGCCACTGGGCGCCTTCTTACTAACCTGCTCACCCTTAACGTAGTAGACGTCTATTGAATTAGCCCCAAGCTTCCAAGCCTTGGAGTAGGCTGCGGCGTATTGAGCAGCCTCAATTAAGTCCTGTTGCTTAACCTCCTGGCCCCTAGTAACCTTAATCACCGTCACTGGGCCTCCTTGAACATCAGCGTGAAGAAAGAGGTCCCATGGATTCATGTACCTCTTAACAATGGCCTCATTCTGCCCAGCATCCTTACCAGCTAGGACCGGTGAACCACCACTGGTTATGAACCACCTAAACCTCTCAAACCACTCCCTACTGGCCACGAATCTAACTGCCGCCCTAGTCTCCTCAGTGGCTTCATTAACCCTACTCCTTAATTCATTCACCTTACCCCTTAATTCCGTTAACTTAGCCTCAGCCGCCTTAGCCTTCTTCTCCAGTCTCTTAGCCTCCTCAAAGTACTTGGCCGCCGTCTCCCCAGGACTCTCCCCCAATGTTAACTCAACCTCATTATTATTCACCGTAACCTTCACTGTCTTCCTCAATGGATCATAATCAATCACCTTAATGCCACCATACTCAATACCCTTAACCTTAGCCTTGAAGGAATCCTTATCAGCCATGTAGGCGCGCAGCAGCGCCTCATGAAGCTCACTAAACTCATAGAGCCTACCCATGATTAACTCACCCCTCCTCCTAAGGTTCTCAGCCTCCCTTAAGTAACCACCCACGGTGTCCTCAAGTTCCTTAATGGATGACTCAAGCCTAGCAATCTCATCCTCAATACCCTTAACCCTCTCCTCAGCAACCCTCTCAACCTCAATTGAGGTGAAGTAATCGTCAACAGCCTTATTGAAGCTCTCAACCTCCTTGAACTCACCCTTAATTGAGCTAAGGGGTATGGGGGATACGTATGATGGTGAAGCATATATGACTGGCTTAAGCCTACCTAAGTGAAGAACCTCAAGAATACCCCTAATACTTCCCCATACTAGAACCGGGTCACTGCACCCAGACCTGGTGCAAACCTCCCTGGCCCAATCAGTACCTAACCCAAGACCCTTAGCTAAGGCTTCATCACTTAAGCCTGAATCCTCAATGAGCTTAAGTAGATTATCGAAGAACCTTGGATCCAGGAACCTCCTCGGGGGTTCAATGTAGGTTGATCCAACCTTAACCTCCCTATCCTTACCCCTGTACTCGTGTAGAAGCCACTTAACCTTACCATCAACAGTGAACACCATGTTGAAGGGTGGTATTAATTCAATGGTGAGTCTACCGCAGTTTAAGTCAATACTCATCACCCTATCTAAGTTAGCCTCAAACCTATTTATCACGCAGTCCTCAATAAACCTCCTAAGGGGACTGGGGGATAAGCCTTGAGGTATCCTCCAGGTTCGACTAATCCTCCTTGGGTTAGCGATAAGGTAGGCTACATCAGATGCCCTAATCTTAAAGTAATGCGAGTCAC
This sequence comes from Caldivirga maquilingensis IC-167, assembly GCF_000018305.1. Taxonomy (NCBI): domain Archaea; kingdom Thermoproteati; phylum Thermoproteota; class Thermoprotei; order Thermoproteales; family Thermoproteaceae; genus Caldivirga; species Caldivirga maquilingensis. The sequence continues at coordinate 209,433 of NC_009954.1, forward strand.
CAAGCCTATAAACCCTAATCAACCTCCCACCACTCAACGTGGCGTTAAGCTCAACCGCTATGGCCACTAAGTCAAGCGCATTAAGGGTCTTCTTAACGGGCACAGGCTTAGGCACTATTCCCCCTTATTAAACACACCACTTAATGAATTAAAACCGTATCCATTAATGATATGGTTGCTTATTGGGCATTAGGCTTCTTAATCTCTCGGTGTAAGCCTTATTCATGTTCTCCATGGTTAGTATCCCCAGGAACTCACCGTTACTCACCACTGGTACCCAGGTGGTGCCCAGTTTACTCATAACTGTTAATGCATCGTAAAGCGTGGACTCAGGGGTCACGTACTGGGTATCCCTAATAATGTAGTCACTAACCTTCCCCCTGCCACCATTCATGTTATAGATACTGATCAAGCCTATGAACCTCCCATCATCAACAACAGGCAACGCCGTGTACCTGAGTCTAAGCATTGTGTTTAAGGCTTTACCAGCATCATCACTTGGACTCACCACAGGTCCCTTAATTATTCTACAATCCTTAACCTTAAGCTCCATGATGAGTGGTACCTTGTATTCATTAGCATGGGCTGGGGAATCCCTCCTAGTTGGGACTTGGGCCCTATATATCGTATAGTCACCTGATACTATGTAGGCTATTGCCACGGCTATCATGGCTGCAGGCAATAATTGATAACTACCCGTCATTTCAATAACCATGAACATTACCGCCAAGGGGGCTTTAGCAGAAGCCCCGAAGAGCGCAAGCATACTCACTATTACAAATGGCGCAGGATTAGGGGTTAAGCCTGGTGTCAGGTAGTGGAAAAGAAGCCAAGCATCAAAACCAGTGAAAGCCCCTATCACTATGCCTGGCGCAAAGACACCACCACTACCACCTGAACCTACTGTGAATGATGTTGCAATAATCTTGAGGAATGGTAGCAGTATTAGAATCATAAGCGGTGGTATTAGTACTGGTGACGCAAATGCATTAACATTATTGAACTCAGCTAAGTTAACCCAACCATAACCAGTGCCTAATATTTCAGGCACCAGTAGGCCTATTAAACCAGTGGCAAGGCCACCAATTACAGGTTTCACGTAGTTGCTAATCCTCCACCTCTTGAAGGAGTCGTGAATGAAGTAGAAGGTCTTCACGTAAAGTACCGCTACTAATCCATCCACTATACCGAGAACGGCGTATAATGGTAACCTTAATGGATTGAAGACACCGGTGTAGTACCCGAATATTGGGGTGAAGCCAACAATGGAGCTAAATATTGAGTAACCCACCACTGAGGCCACTAGGGCCGGGAATAAGACCTCAGTCTCCATATCCCTCTTATAAAGCACCTCAGCCGCTAATATTGCTCCACCCATGGGTGCCTTAAATATTGAACCAATACCAGCACCAATACCAACAGCAACAGCAATCCTCCTATCCTCAGCAGATAAGCCTAATAAATCGGCTATAAACGACCCAATACCAGCGCTTAATTGAGCCGTGGGCCCCTCCCTACCGGCACTTCCCCCTGACCCAATCGTTATGGCTGAGGCTATGAGTTTAATAGGCGGTATTCTCCTTCTAATCCTGCCTTGAAGCCTATGAAAGGCATTAATCGCCGCATCAGTCCCATGACCCTCAGCCTCAGGAGCCCAGGTATACACTATTAAACCTGAAAGTAACCCACCTAAGGCAGTGGACACCGGTATTAACCAAAGCCTACCTGCATGAAGTACGTAGTTTAATGAACCACCCTCCCCTATGGGTAGAGGTGGTTTAAAAGCAATTAACCTAACCATGAATAAGTACTCCATGAACTTTAAAGTGAAGTAGAAGGCTAATGCCGATAAACCAGCAACCACACCAATCACGATTCCTAAAATAAACCACTTGACATAATACGGCAACTCACTAATGTTCATTAATACGCTGAGGAATTAAGGCATTTATAAGGCTTATTGTACAACATCATTACCCTTTAAACCCAGCATCATTGGTTCTCATTTAATTAATAAATCGTAATACTGGTAAGGTATTTAACCCGGTACCGGCAAGTTACCGGTACCGGTATGAAATTCATATTCGGTAGGGAGATTCTTGACCCATCGGAATTCTATGATAGGGAGGAGGAACTTAAGGTACTTATTAATTCATTTAAGGTTAGGCAACCAATTGCAGTTATAGGTTATAGGAGAATGGGGAAGTCGTCATTAATTAATGTTGCTCTTAAATTAATGGATAATGAAGATACAGTAACCGTTAAGGTGTCTTTAGAGGGGGTTAGAAGCATTAGGCAGTTTCTCGACCTTTACGTTAGTAGTATTCTTACGGAGACCGTTAGGAAATCGATTAGACTTAAATTGAAGGTAGACTTAATTAACATTAGAGATGCATTACATGCATTACTCGGCGCTGTGAGGGAGGCTGGGGTTAGGTTTAATGGACTGGACTTCTACGTTAGGCTTTACACTGATGTGATTGATTATAAGGTTAACATGATTAAGGCATTGGATGAATTCCTTCAAATGCCCCAGAAGATTGCTGAGGAGTTGGGTAAGAACATGGTGATTGCGCTTGATGAATTCCAGCAGGTTAGGTTCCTTAAGCAACCGTACCCTGATGTATTAAGGGTCATGAGGAGGATTTGGCAATCCCACAGCATGGTTGAGTATGTGATCGCTGGGTCTGAGGTGGGTATTATGAGGGAGTTACTGAGTAGGAGTGATCAACCCTTCTTCGCCTTCTTTAGGGTTATTGAATTAAAGCCCTTTAATAAGGACACCAGTATATCATTCCTAAGGGAGGGGCTTATGGAGAATGGGGTGTATTGTGTAGGTGAAGTCTTAGAGAAGGCTTATGAGTTAACGGGTGGTTTCCCAGCTTGGCTTAACCTGGCTGGTTTAAGAATGGTTGAGGGAGGCTGCGATAAGTGGTTTATACTAAATGACCCAACAGTCAAACTCATTATAGAATCCGAGTTAAGTAGCCTTAACCATAATCAACTTAGGCTCCTTAAGGCATTAGCCATGGGTATTAGGTTGAATAAGGCAAACGTTATGAAGCCTAACAGGGTTTTAAATGAATTAATCGCAAAGGGGCTTGTTGAGAAGACTGGGTGGGGTAGGTATAGGATTGTTGACCCATTGTTGGCGAATTACTTGAAGATTAATGGTTAAGGAGACTTAATACGTAATTCATTAATTTAACTGTTCCCTTAATTTAGGGGAGCCTTAACTCTACCTTAAGATGGGGAATCCTTATGAAGCATTAGGCTTCGTGGATAGGCCGCTTAACCCAAGTGGGCTCCCACCGGTGGTTAGGCGTTACGTCACCATGGGGCTTGAGAAGGAGATTAGCGAGATTATGAAGGCTGTGGAGGTTTTTCTAAGGGGTAGTGATAACATGCTGTTGGTTGTGGTGGGTCCGTATGGTTTCGGTAAGTCGGATCTACTTGATGATGTTGAGGAGAGGCTTAAGGGTCTTAACGTGGATGTGGTTAGGACCGCCCTCAGCCTAAGCATGAACATTAAGGATTACTTAATTAACAGATTCATGAGTAGGGATCCCAGTAAACCATTGATCCTAATGTTTGATGAGGCTGATGAGTTAACTAGGGCAGTCTCAATGTCAGGTGGAGTGAGTGGTGAGGTTAAGAACTCCATAATGCAGGTTACTGGATTAATTAGGGCTATTTTAGAACCAAGGAACTACGCCTCACTACTTAACCTTAAGCCAAGTGACTTAAGTAGAGTAATGATAATAGCAGCCTTCACCCCCCAATTATATTACAGTATACTGAAGAATAATGTACCGGACGTGTTCGATATTGCCAGGGGAAGGGTCTTCAAGGAGATTACCATTGATGATAGGGTACCCTACTGGCTTTACGAGGCTATCATTGAGAATAGGCTCCTATCATACTCAAAGCCGGAGAGACTTAAGGCTATTAATGATGGTAAACTTAACCCCCTTCACCCCTTTAATAGGGAATCATTATCATTAATATACCTAATAGCCAGGAGAATGGAGAATGGGCAGGCTTCACCCAGGAATCTGATTAAACTAACCTCCAAGTTACTTGAAATGATTACTGAGGATGATGGTCAATTAACCGTAAACCTCATGATACGCTTCCTAACCTCAGAACTAGGCAAGTACATTAACCTCAGTCTACTTAATGAGTTAAAGACCTATGGTGATGATTTAATGCACGTAGCCTTATCCGGCATACCTGTTAAGGCTAATCCCAGTGTTGAGTTAACTGGGCTTGTTGAGAAGGTTAAGGTTATTGAGATTAACCCAGAGAATGCCAGTGAATTACATGTTATTAATAACTTGAGGATGATTTACGGTAAACCACCAATAGCTGCTGATGACTTGAGAAACCTATCCATAGAGTACGGCTCATACTACACAGTACCAATGGATAAGGGGGTTAAGTTAGTGGTTATACTTCCAGCTGAGGCTGATGTTAAGGGTTTCATAAGTCATGAAGCCTACGTACTTAAGAAGAGTATTCACGATAAGCTACTTGGCTTAACTAATCCAGAGACCAGTAGTCTTGATGAGTTAAGTAGCTTCATAAGGCAAGTAGCCACAGCTAAGCCCATTGACGTAGCCAGTAGGATAATAAGCATGATCACTAAGAGTGAGCCTATTAAAACCCAGGATGGTTTAAGAATAGTCATCGCCGACAATGCCCTAGACGCTAGACTAGCCTACGTAGTGCTCACAAGCCCTGAGGGTGCATTAGGTGTTGCAGCTAACTGTGGTGTTAGGGTTAATGGGCAGGTTAAGCATGTTGATGGTTTAATAGGGCTCATTGTTAATGACCAGTTACTGACAAGTCAACTTCAAGGTAACCTAAACGTGAAGTGGTGTGGAGTTTATGATGCATCTCAAAGAATCCTGTTAATTAACTACGGCTCAGATAACGTGGAGGAATTGAGGGGAATCCTAATAGGTCTCTACGTATTATCCAAGTTCAGTAAGATACCCAGTGAGTACGCCAGTCAGGTTCAAAGCGCCACTAGGTTCATTGAGAGGATCAGTGCCTTCAGGGATTCATTGAGGAATCAACTCCTTCAATACACACTGGGCCTACCTAGGAGGAGGGAGGGTAAGAGGGATGCCATTAGGAGTGTTGTTAAGAGTTGGGTTGATGGTACTATTGATCAATTAACACCCTCAGCCTTTAAGTGCGGGGATAAGCCATGCATATCTAGGGTTGAAGCAACCTTGGTGAATTACCTAAGTAGCCTTAAGAGGCCGATTGATGAGAAGGAGCTTGAGTACGTTATAAGGGGGCTTTTCCCCATTCAATTATGGAGGGACTTCAAGGAACACGATTTAATAGACTTAATGAGGCTAAGGGGACTGCTTTTTGAACGTAATGGGAAGTACGTAGTGACCATTAATGGTGGATTCAACGAGGCCGTTAACGACGCATGCCTCAGGGTGAGGGAATTAGCTAAACTGCTTAATGGCAGTGTCCCAATAAGTATTGGTAATATTAACCTCACTTTACAGACAGGCTTCAGTGCACTTCAAGGAGAGGTTAAGGAACTTGAGGAGGAGTGTAGGTTACTCACAACGGTAATAAGTAACCCCACTGAAGATGAGTTGAAGAAACTGGCTAAAATTAACTTAAGCCTAATTACTCTTCAAGATAAGGTGAATGAGGTTAAGGAGAATGAGGGGAAGTTAATTAATGAGATGAAGAACACCATAAGTAACCTGAACACCCTAATCAACTCCCTGAGTAACCCTGAGGTTAATGTTGATGATGCGATTAAGGATGTTGTGAGAAGTAAGGTTAAGGAACTCCAGGAAACAGTAATGAGAGCTGTGGGTAACCTAAATGGCTTAAGCATTGATAAGGCATATGAGGCTTTAAAGTCCTTAAACGAAAACGTATCTAAGGAGATTAATAGACTTAGGAGGGAGCTGGAGCTTTCAGCATCAATACTGCATTACGCTCATGAACACGCGGTAATAGCACTTATATTATCTAAGGCGTCTCAATTAATTGGTAATGGCGATGAGATACCGCCTGAGGATAATATTACTGATTCAATAATTGAATTATTGAGTAAGGATGCGTTGGATGATTTAGAGACCGTGTTAAGTGAGTATGAGAGTAGGGTTAAGGAGGCTAGGGGGAGGTTAATAGACGTTATTAGCAGGGTTAAGGCTAAGGCTGCTGAGTTATATAATTCAGTTAACTGGCTTAGGCATAAGGGGTTGGTTAACCAGGACTTGAAAATGCCGAACTTGGATTCAGTTAACTTGAGTGAACTTAAGGCAAGCATTGATGAGTTAGTTAACGTTAACGGTATGGTGACCAGTAGGCTTAATGAATTAGCCAGTAAGCTTAACGTACCTTTAAGTGTACTGAGGTACATTGCCTCAATGGGCCCTAACGTCGGCCTTGATGAAGTAATCATGGCTAGGGAACTAGGCATGGAGTCCAGGGAGGTTATTAATTACCTTGAGACTTTATGGAGGGCTAAACTGGTGGAGAAGCGTTATGTCTCATGAATCTCCATTAATAGTGGCTGTGGGTAATGATCCTGGAAGCAGGTTATGTAGGCTTATTAAATGTGTAGACAACTATAGTGGTTACGTTGATGTAGCAATATGCCTTAAACAATGCCGAGACATTAAGGCACCCATTATTATTAATGTTACTAACTGCAATTGGGGTGGAGGGGTGGTTTACGGTAATGTAACCCTCAAGTCAATTAAATGCTGCAGTACAGACTGCGTTAAGATTATTGATAATAATATTGTTATTACTGGTTACGTGCCTAAAGTGTACATGGGGCCGATGGCTGAGGTATTAATTAAGGATGTTACAGCCCTCTGGAGGAGTACGCTTACTGATGATGCTGTTAATAGGATTAGTAGAAGGATACTTGCTGAGAGGAGTAGCCTTGGCTTATCTAAGACATTAATGGGCTTAGTTAGGATGCTTAAGAGTGGTGATGCCTCAGGCTTGGATGAGGAGGTGCTAATGATTCTTGAAACCCTAGGTATTGTTAATTCAGGAATACTAATGGATAAGGATAAGTTAAGAAGCCTAATAGAGGAGGTGAGTAGGATTGTATACCCTTGAATCATTAATAGGAGGCATATATAAGCTAAGTGAGGTTGAGTTAGCTCAAATAAGCACTGAGCTTGATGGCTTAAACATTAGGGACATTATAATTGAGATTAAGGATAATTCAAGTAATGATTACAACACTGCAGCAGTGGATTCAGGTTTCATACCGGTAAAGTACCTTGGAGTGATTATTGGTTTAATAAACGTGGCAACTGTTGTGCTTCCAAGTAGTGTGAGAAGTAGATTCATTGTGAGGATGGTTGATAACTTGGAGTCCCTTGAGGAGGCTGCTAAGCTTGAGGAGTTTAACTCAGCAGCTGACTTACTGAAGGACCATGAGTTAGTTTTAATGGATGGACCATTAGTGGTCAGTGATGAGGAGTCAAGTAAGTTAAATGCATTAATTAATAGCGCATTAAGCACCGGGCATTACGTATTATCCTTCACCAAGGAGGTTCGCGTTAACCGCGTCTCCAGTAGGTTAATGGGTGTTAGGAATCAGATTAATGAAGTGGCATTATTCTTCACCTTATTTGAAAGATTCAGGGAGAAGGAGTCGGGGTCTGTTTTAATCACGGTGCCGGTTAATGTGAGAAGTGGGGTGGTGGGATTCTACATGCAGGTTAATGGTGGTAGCCCCCCGGTTTACGTTGAGGCCAGTGAGAATGTGCTTAAGAATCCAAGCGTACTGGGGGCTGTGTCATTAATGATGAGTAGGGAGAATTACCCAATACCGCTTTACGTTGCTGATAAGTTATCTAAGGTTAGTGATGAGGTTAAGAGGTGGTTCATTATGGCATTACTTAGAATGGGTGAGAAAGGTGAGGTGGATCCACTACTGTATAGGTATATTAGGGATATGCTTGGTTACGCCAGGGGTAGAAGCCTTTATTAGTTTTGGGGTGAATCCTCGTTAATCGACTTAAGTATGCTTAAGACGTCTTGGGTTCGCTGAATGTAGACGTAATTATACTTACCCCTCTTCTCAACGTTAACTAACCCTAATTCACTTAACCTCTTAATTATCCTGAAGAGCGTGGACTTAGGTATGTTTAGTTCCTTACCTATAATGGATTGAATAACCGGCTTACCCCTACTCATAAGGTACTTAAGCACCTTAACCTCATCAGTGTTGAGCCTTGGCCTACTATCATTAATGGGTAATGAATCCAATTCGATACTATCATTAATCACCCTCAGTATTCCTTTAGTTAACCTAGCCTTAACATCATACATCATGTAACCCAGCACCATTATTAGGAAGGCCTCCATCATTACTATTACCATTATTACGTTACCTAAAGGTGGCTGCACTCATTAATCACCCTAGTCACTGAATTCTCAAGTTTATCGGTTAGTATTGTTAATAAACCAAGGGTTCTTATTGACCCACTGGCCAGTATCATGTAGCCGTAATTCTCTATATTATTTAGGCCGAGTTCAGAAATACCCTTTACAATGCATTCACTATTCCTTATCTTACCAATTACACTAATACTCACGTTAGCCGAGCCGGCGGTTAATCCACTGCTTAGGTTTATTGATATTACTGAGGCCACGTCACCAATCCTAATGACCTTGTAGGCTTCATTATTATTACCACTAACTAACCAATCATTATTACTAAGCATTAGTGCAATTTCTATGTTTGAAATGGGGGTGTTAGTCATGTATGACATTTCCTCTATAAGTTCACTTAACGCATTCAATAGGATTTTTAAGTCATTAATACTCTTAATACCCTTAAGTGTAACTGATGGTATTAACACAGCCATTTTAGAATCCTTAACGTAATCAGCGTAGAAGCCTAATGAACCAACCGCTGGGGCTATTATTGAGAACTCCTCCTCATTAACCGGGGTTATTGTTGCTATTTTAAACTCAATTAAACCTGTATTAACCATTCTATTGAATGATAATTCAATAAGCTTTCCATTAACCATTGAGTAAACCTTAGACTTCTCCACACCACCACTGAACTCCTCAACAATAACACTATCCATTACGAATTTTACCATGTATAAGGTGCTTATATGCATTACTGTTACTCATTAAGCTTCCCTAACGTTAATTCCACCATACTGCAGCGAGTCCTATAACTAACTACTTTTTAAGCCAATGCATACACCAGTGATTACTAAGAGTTTTAGTCAGGAGGCAGTAATGCGGATTAATGGATTACGTAATTTAATGATCCTCGGTAAGCGTTAGGGGATTAACCGCACCCACCACTTTTAGAAACGGTCATGGCTGTGACAAGATTAAGTATTTCCTTATATGGCGGTTCATTCCTTGGATCATCACTAACCCACTTATACCTAACTACACCTTGTTCATCAAGTATGAAGGCTGCCCTCTTAGCCAGCTTCTTTAAACCAAGTAGATCCTCAAGCACTAGGCCATATTTCTCAATGAACTGCCTATTAAAGTCGCTTAGTAATGTGAAGTTTAACTTATTAGCCTCCTTAAAGGCCTTTAATGCCCATGGTTGATCAACACTTATAGCAATTACCTCGGCATTAGCCTTATTCAGTAAACTCATATTATCCCTTATTGTGCATAACTCCTTCGTGCATACTGGGCTGAAGGCTGCAGGGAACGTTAAGACAACGACAGGCCTCCCTTTACCTAGGAAATCACTTAGCCTCCTCACCTTTAAGTCTGTGTCCAGTAGTTCAAAGTCAGGTGCCTTTTCTCCTACGTTAACCATGATAGCCTTGAGAGTTACTTAATTTAAAAACTTAATGTACCTATTCATTAATCTTGAACATATGGATTATCTTTATATTCCCTGGCATTGTGATGAGGAGACAGATTTAAATCTAGTCAAGTTGAATTACCCCTTTAATGAGACTTAAATTAAATGCACCTGAGGTTATGGCAGTCATTAACGTAAGCCCCGAATCCTTTTACTCAGCAAGTGTTAAATCAACTGAAGAGGAGTTGCTTAAATTCGCCATTAATGTGTTTAAGGCTGGTGTAAGGATCTTTGACATTGGGGGAATGTCCACTGCGCCATTTAAGAGAACTTGGGTTCCTGAGGATGTTGAGTTAAGTAGGCTTAAATGGGCAGTAAACCTACTGAGGGGGGAGTTGGGTGATAGGATTATCATATCTGTGGACACCTTCAGGCCACGTGTAGCCTCTGAGGTGGCTAAATTAGGTGTAGATGTTTTGAATGATGTGACTGGTTTAAGGTATGATAAGGGGTTGGCTAAGGTGGCTAAGGAGCATGGATTAGCCATGATACTGTGCGCAAGGGAGGCTACTCAAAGTGGCTTAAATCCCGTTGAAGCTATTATTAATGAGGCTAAGTGGAGTATTAATGTTGCTGAATCCATGGGTGTTAATGATATTATAATCGACCCATGCATAGGCTTCCCACCACTTGATAGGGACCAGAACCTGGAGCCGAATAGGCAGGTACCTAATACGCGTTACGATGACTGGCCCTATAGGGATATTTACCTTGTTGCTAACGCCGCAAGGATAAGGAGGGAACTTGGTAAACCTATTTGCGTTGGCGTATCAAGGAAGGGATTCATAAGGAGGCTACTGGGTGGTGGTGTTGAGGATTCCATATGGGGAACACTGGGGCTTCACGCATACTTGGCCTACGTGGGTGTGGATGTAATTAGGGCTCATGATGCAGTGGAGACTCTTAATGTTGTTAAAATTATTAATATGGTGAAGGAATGTGGTGGTGATTATTTAAGCTGCATTGATAACGTGAGAAAAGCTTATAAAGAGGCTGATTAATCAGTGGTCATATGTCTATTAACATTATTCAGGAATATAAACGATATAGGACTATTAAGCAGCTTAAAATGCTCCGAACAGTAAAGGCTACTAGGGAGGTTATGCTAATGGCAGTGGCCATGAGGCCACTACCCATTGAAAGGAGGGTTAAAGGCAGTATAATTGAAGTTAAGGCTACTCATTAAGGCATCCTTAGGATGCCTTTAACTGGGAGAAAAAGTTTTATAAACCCAACGGGTACTATGGTGATCTTAGAATGTCTTATTCTAATCAGGGAAGCGGTGAGGATAATATACCGCTTAAGGTAATTAAGGAAATAAGCTTCAACGTCCTCTCACCAGATTTAATACGAAAAATGTCGGTAATGGAGGTAACAACCTCAGAGACTTATGATGAAGCCGGCAACCCAGTTAAAGGCGGGTTAATGGATAGGAGACTGGGTGTTGATGAACCTGAGGCTAGGTGCGAGACCTGTGGCAATGACTGGAGGAGGTGCCCTGGACACTTCGGTAGGATTGAGTTAGTTAGACCTGTTGTTCACCCTGAGTTCGTTAAACCCATTTACGATATACTGAGGGCAACATGCCCTAATTGCGGGAGATTGAAGCTAACTGATGAGGAGTATAAGAGGTATTCTGAGAGGATTAAGAGGCTTAAGAAGCATTGGAGAGCCCTCTCCGATAGGCTTATTCTCAGGGTTAAGAAGAAGGCCGCGGCTAGGTCAACATGCCCACACTGCGGTGCACCTCAACCTAAGATTAGGCTTGATAAGCCATTCAAGTTCTACACTGAGTCCGAGGATGGTAGGTTAACTAGGCTTGACCCAGTTAGCATAAGGGAGTGGCTTGAGAAGGTGCCTGACGATGACCTTGAATTACTCGGCTGGAACCCCTCAACAGCCAGACCAGAGTGGGCTGTCTTAACGGTTTTACCCGTACCACCACCTCAAGTTAGGCCATCAATACAATTACCCAGTGGCCAAACCAGTGCAGATGACTTAACCCACGCCTTAACAACAATACTTAGGTATAATGAGAAGCTTAGAAACGCCATAGAGTCCGGTTCACCCACAACCTCTATTCTTGATCTTTGGGACTCGCTTCAAGCCAATGTAGCCACATACATTGATAATGAACTACCCGGTGGTATTCAGGCTAGGCATAGGAGTAAGAGGCCGCTTAAGGGTATTGCCCAGAGGCTTAAGGGGAAGGAGGGTAGGTTTAGGGGTAGCTTATCAGGTAAGAGGGTTGAGTTCTCAGCTAGGACTGTGATTAGCCCTGACCCTAATTTAAGCATTAATGAGGTTGGTGTACCAATTGATATAGCTAAGGAGCTGACTGTGGTGGAGCCTGTTACTGAGTGGAATATTGACTTAATGAGGATGCTTGTTGTTAATGGACCTGAGACCTGGCCTGGGGCTAATAGGGTTATTACGCCTGATGGTAAGAAGATTGAGCTTAAGGTTAGGAGGGATAGGAGTGAATTAGCCCAGCAGATTCAGCCAGGTTGGATGATTGAGAGGCATTTAATGGATGGTGACTACGTCCTCTTCAATAGGCAACCAAGCCTCCATAAGATGTCAATGATGTGCCACATAGTTAAGGTACTTCCAGGTAGAACCTTCAGGCTTCACTTAGCAGTATGCCCACCCTATAACGCTGACTTCGATGGAGATGAAATGAACCTCCACGTACCCCAGACCCCTGAGGCTAGGGCTGAGGCTAGGACTATAATGCTTGTTCAAAACTTCATAGTGACACCCAGGTACGGTGGCCCGATAATAGGTGCTAGGCAGGATTACATAAGTGGAGGCTACTTACTCTCAAGGAAGGGGAATGTGTTAACCAGGGAGAAGGCACTATTCATACTCGGCGCCGTTAGGGAGAATGTGCAGCTTGAGGAACCAGCAATAATGCATCCTGTGGAGCTTTGGACGGGTAAGCAGATAATATCAACACTACTGCCTAAGGACTTCAACTTCACTCAGGCAACATCCTTCAAGTCAACGTGCAGTGACCCATATAGGTGTGATACTGATGAGTACATTGTGGTTGTTAACGGTTACTTAGCCACTGGTGTGCTTGATAAGAAGTCCATTGGCGCTGAGCAGGTTGATTCACTGCTTCACGTACTAGTTAAGAGGTATGGTAATGAATTCGGTAGGAGGTGGATTGACTCAATGTTCAGATTAATAATAAGGTACATTGACATAAGGGGCTTCACAATGGCCCTTGACTCACTTAACCTACCTGAGGATGCAATGAAGAAGCTTGATGAGGTTAAGAACACCTACATTAAGGAGGCCTATGAATTACTGGATAAGTACTATAAGGGTGCACTTGAGGCTGAGCCAGGTAAGACTATTGAGGAGACCCTTGAGGATAAGTTAGCTGAAACATTATCAAAGATTAGGGAGGAGGCCTCTAAGATAGTTGACGACTACATGAATAAGGAGTCCGAGGTTTACATAATGGCTAAGACGGGTGCAAGGGGTAGTCTACTGAATGCCGCTCAAATGACCGCCGCCCTAGGTCAACAAACAATAAGGGGTGAGAGGTATAGGCGTGGCTTCACCGACAGGACCCTACCCCACTTCCTACCTGGCGATAAGGGACCTGAGGCTAGGGGCTTCGTTAAGAGTAACTTCAGGGATGGATTATCACCAATAGAGTACTTCTTCCACGCCGGTGGCGGTAGAGATGGATTAGTTGAAACCGCGGTAAGGACATCTCAAAGCGGCTACGCGCAGAGGAGGCTTATTAATGCAATGCAGGATATTTACGTTGCCTACGACGGGACAGTTAGGGATTCACAGGATGCAATAATTCAATTCAAGTACGGTGAGGATGGTATAGACGTCTCCAAGAGTGACCACGGTAGGTTAAATATAGATGAAATAATAAGGAGGGTGATGACAAGTGGCTGAGCAGTACCTAAGCCAAGAGGAGGTTAGGTCAAGGATTGAGACCCTTAAGGAGGTGTTACCCAGTAGGTTAGTTAATGAACTGCTTAATAGGTTGAATAACGTTAAGTTATCTGATAGGCAACTTGAGAGAGTTATGAAGGCTGTTGTGGCTGAGTACTATAAGTCAATAGTTGATCCAGGTGAGGCAATAGGCATAGTTACTGCTCAAAGTGTTGGTGAACCATCAACACAAATGATATTGAGGACCTTCCACTACGCCGGTTTAAGGGAGTTCTCAATGGCCTTAGGTTTACCTAGGTTAATTGAGATAATTGACGCTAGGAGGAAGCCCCAAGTACCTAGGATGACTATTTACCTTAAACCAGAGTACGCGCACGATGAAGAGAAGGCTCATGATGTCGCCAAGAGGATTCAAGCAATAACCATTGAGAACCTAGCTAAGAGCGTTGATGTGGATTACTTCAATTCAACAATAATAATAACCCTTGATGAGGATGCCTTAAGGTACAGGGGGTTAAGTGTTAATGATGTTAAGAAGGCCTTAGATAGGATTAAGGGTAAGGCAGGGGAAATAACCGTTGAGGGTAATTCAATAAGTGTGACTGTTAATGCCCAGGAGGTATCAGCATTAAAGAAGATGAGGGATAAGATTCTTCAAACCAAGGTAGCTGGCATAAGGGGGATTAAGAAGGCCTTAGTTATGAAGACTGATAATAATGAGTACGTAATATACACTGAGGGAACAAACCTCGAGGCGGTACTACTGCTTGATGAGGTTGACTCAACGAGGACAATATCACACGACATACATGAGGTTGCTGAGGTACTTGGTATTGAGGCTGCAAGAACCATGATTATGAGGGAACTAAAGGCCGTTCTAGATGACCAAGGCCTAGATGTAGACACCAGGCACTTAATGATGGTTGCTGACGTAATGACATGGGACGGTAAGGTTAGGCAGATTGGGAGGCATGGTGTAGCAGGCCAGAAAGTCAGTCCATTAGCCAGGGCAGCCTTTGAGGTAACGGTTAAGAACCTAATTGAAGCAGCCTACATGGGGGAGAGCGAGAAGTTTAAGGGCGTTGTGGAGAACATTATATCAGGCAGGTACGTGCCAATAGGCACTGGTTACGTTGAATTAATGCTTGAGCATCCGTGAAACTCACATATTAAACACCCGTAGTCAAGGCCTCATTAAATTAAAACTAAGCCTCATGATCCATATACTTAAATATATTTTAAGCTTATTAAATATCTACAATATTAAATAGTATTTTAATTATTTCACTATAAAGTGAAATAAATTTTATTAAATGCTTGAATCTATAGAAATTATGGCTTCCACTACGGTTACGATCAAGAAGGCTGACCCAACTGCCCTTGGAATCTTCTCCTATGGATTCAGCCTACTCATACTGTCAATATACGCTATGGGTTTTTACCCATGGAGTGAAAGCATTGTAATGATTGCACCAGCATTAGTATTTGGAGGGGTATTCCTACTTGTTGCAGCCAACTGGGAGTATAATAATGGGAACACCTTTGGAGCCACTGCATTCGGTACATACTCAGCATTCTTCCTAACATTTGCGGTTGCCCACATTGGAATTGTGGCTGGTTGGTTCTCCTCACTGGAGGTTGCGCACTTAATTGGATTACTTGCAGTAGCCTTTGCGGTAATGACATTCTTCTACTGGATGGGTAGCTTCAAGATGAACCTAGCGTTAAACTTAACATTACTATTTCTACTAATAACCTTCATACTCTACGCAATACCACTCACATCCCTATCATCATCAATGACTAGCTTAATGGGTAAAATACCTGATGCACTTAAGCCAGCTGGCTACGTAGGCTTCGTAGATTCATTATTCACAATGTGGGTTGGAGCTGCAGTAGTAATAAATGATAGATGGGAATTAGCTGGATTGAAGGGTCCAATACCCACTTACCCCCTCACTAAAAGGAAGAGTAAGTGAAGGCTCACTTCACGAGAATCTACTTAAAACCCTCATTAATCCCTTATTGGTTAAGAAAACGTTATTATCCTTTAAAGCCACGTAACCCTGGTCAACAAGTGACTTTAAGACATTACTCACTAAGCTTACCTCACTATTAATTATCTTAGCTAACGCGCTCACGCTTATGGCCTTACCTTCACTAACCGCGGATTGCATGAATAACGCAAGCAGTATCCTCTCCTCGGGTCCAGCCACACCCATGCCTAATTCCCCTTAAACCCCCTTTATAACTGTTTAATCAATTCGTTACCCTCAGGGATTAAGCCAGGTGAAATTAACGAGGGGGCCTTATTCCGGTGGTATCTCCTCGTAAACTAGGCTTAATGGTATTCCCTCCTTATCCCTAATGTACTTAGCTATAGTGAATACTACCAAGCCGATCACAAATATCACCGATGACTCAGCCAGTAATTGCATTGGGTTTCCTGTCACGTAAAGATAATACTGGGGTTGCGTTAACCAGTAGTATGCGAATATGAGTAGGAATGCTAGGTAAATTACCGTTAAGGGAATTATCACTGCTTTACTTACCTTAAGTTTAACAACACCCTTAAGGTACATGATTAAGGCCAATAACACTGAGGCTATGAACGTGAATACCAGTAGAATTAAGGCATCAAGATCCAGTGCGTAAAGGAGAGCTGAACTAAATGGTGTTAGTATTAGAATATACATTAGGATTACCGTCACCGCTAAGTCAAATAAGTGGGCTACAATGGGTGAGTGAGTCCTTGGGTTAACGTAGGAGAATGCACTCGGTAAAACCCTATCCATTGAGAAGGCTAACAGGTACCTTGATACCTGGATAACAACCCCCGTAACTGGGGCAATATACCAGAGTATTGATGAGTATGCTAAAGCCACTGCCATGGGGGTGTGTATTAATGCTAAGTCGGCACCTGGATTAACTAGAATGTAGCCATCATCCACCCCGTAGGCATTCATGTAGCTTGCACCAACGTAGAAATTAACCCCAAGGCTTCTTAGAAATGAGGCAACGAATAATGTGAAGAATAAGCCACCCATTACGAACATACCAACGACACCAAGGAGCGCCGTTACCCTATCCCTCTTAATCTCACCACCAATCGTGGCCGGGAAGTTAACGTACGCCCAAACAGCCGTTGTGAATGAAGCCATACCAAGTACACCATAAACCCCACCCACTGGCGAGGCCTTACTGGCGTTGGTTAAGGCCTCAGCATAAGCCGACCCTAGGGAAGCTTTAATTAGGCTTACTGGAAGTAAGGCAACGTAAATGGCTGAGGCTATGAAGGTTAATAGCGCTGCAGCGGATATCACCATGAACATTGTTAAACCAGCCCTGGCTGACGCCACATTAACCATTATTAACACTACCACTAGTGCCACGGCTATGGCGAACTCATACCTAGGGCTCATTATGATGCTTGCAAGTGGATTACCCAATGCCTGAAGAATAGTACCTAATTGGCTTATTGAGAAGTAGACTAATACGGCATCGTAAAGCATTTCACCAATGGTGAAATTAAACCAAGCAGCGAAACCCACCGGTGGGTTAAGCCTGGAGAAGTAGACGTAGTCACCGCCAGTCCTTGGGTATTGACGGGTTATTAGATACCACATAATCACCCCAGGTATGAACATTAACCATGATGCGATTAACGCCACGTAGGCTGCATTACCCCCACCGTATAGGTATATCCCAGTTAAGTATACGAATGGCACTATTAGGAAACCGTTATAACCCATACTCACTAATAATGCCTTAAGGGGCCCAACCTCCCTCACCAAGCCTGTACTCTCCCTCACGAAGAGGCTCATGCAGCAACACCGCTTAGGAAGGCTTCAATAACATCCCCAACCTTAACCCTGTACCCTGAGTCATTAAGAGCCTTGGCAAGCGCAGTTAATGCAGTAACCATGGCGTTTACAGATGCGGTGTAACCCATGTGCCCTATCCTCAATACCCTACCCTTAAGCACACCCCAGGAGCCCGCTATTAATGCACCGTATTTTAACGCAGCCTCCCTAATAGCCACGTCACTTAGGCCGTTGGGTACGTAGAATGCTGTTACCGTTGGGCTTGAGTACTCATCCCTCTCCGGTACTAGTTTAAGGCCCATTGCCCTCACAGCCTCCACGACACCCCTTGACACTGCCCTATGCCTCATGTAAACGTTACTGAACCCCTCCTCATTAATTAACCTCAGTGATTCAAGCAGTGCATTGATTAATGGTTCACTGTGGGTGTATGGGAACTCACCCTTCTCGATAACATTCCTCCACAGTCTAATGTTTAGGTAAAACCCCCTGTAATTAACCCTCTCAGCCTCATCCCAAGCCTCATTACTAATCACCATTATTGTTAAGCCCGATGGTAGGTTAAGCACCTTTTGACTACCCCCAATTAACACATCAATACCCCATGCAGTGTTAACCTCAACACCCCCAATTGATGAGACAGCGTCAACAATAAGCAACCTACCCTCAGACTTAACTACGCCTGCTATCTCCTTAAGGTTATTCAATGTGCCGCTGGGCGTCTCGCAATGAACCATGGTGACTACCTTAGCCTCCTTAGCCTCATTACGTAGGAACACCCTAACCTTATCTGGGTCAAGTAATTCACTGTAGTTAACCCTATGTATGATTGGTGATCCACCATATGGTGAAACAAGGTCCGCGAAGGCATCACCAAACATACCATTACTTAATACGGCCACCTTATCACCGGCCTTAATTAAATTAGCCACAGCGGCCTCAAGCCCACTCATGGCTTCACCAACCCATACTACCACATTATCCTTACTTGAACCAACCATACTAGCTATAATACCCCTAGCCTCATCATAACGCCTAAAGAAGTCTGGATCCAAGTCAGGGTTAGTGGTGCGCTTAGCCATAGCCAGTAGAATCCTCTGCGGTATCTCGGTTGGACCGGGGGTGGCTATTAATGGATCAATCGTTAACATGGTTCAATGCAACAGTTTTAGGGTAAATAAGCGTTGTTTAACGTTAAATACCGCCTACCCGCTCCTCATTAATCCGGGGTTACTTTAACCATGAGGGGCGCCTCTTAAACAATTCTCATATTTAGGGAAACTAAGTTGAGGAGGACCAGAATAAGGGACTTTTACTGCAACTATATAGCTTTAATTCCCTACCACCTCTTTATGTGAATCCTCTAACAGCATTCCCCTACCCATGGGCATGTTGAGTATTTTAACTCTTAGGCATCATTAGTATTCTGTTTCACGAATATTTTAAGTGGCACTATTGAGGGTTTACTTTAAGGGATGTGTTAAGTATGGTTTCTCTGAGGAATTAGCGTGTAGGCTCTTGATTAATCATACCTCAACTGCTTTAGCATTAAGTTTATATTACTAAACCGTGTTTATAGCTTGGTGCAGAGGCGTAGATTAGGCTACATGAAGATTAAGGAGTACCTTGGAATAACTAGGTTTGAGTTCATTCCCATTGATAGGGAGACGGCTCTTAAGATACTTAAGGGCGAGGTTAATGCCAGTGAGGTTATTGTTAAGGTTAAGGAGAGTAAACACAAACAATGAGACTTTGGTGAAGGCCATTGTTAATACAGGTTTCATAAGTGATGATCCAGAGATTGCATTACCCATAGTAGTAGCTGAGAGGCTGGGACTTTGGCCAAGGCCTAGTGAGGCCATTAATGCATCCCTAGACACAGGCGGTGGGTCTGTGGAGGTCTATGTAGTGCCCCGGTCATTGATTGTTAATGTCATTACCGAGGATAAGATCAGTGATTCTATCATAGCCAACGCATTGATCGATCCATATATTGATGAAACATTAATTAACGATGCACTCACTGAGGAGCTACGAATCGAAATACTAAGCCCCCGGAGTGGTTTATGGAGATTCTCGGGTGAAGCTATCATAAGGCGTAGTGCCCAATGATTCAGTTTAGTTAAGCGTAATCACTAGGATTCGAAGCATTATGTAAATAATGTAGTACTTAGTTGCATGGATCATTAAGAACCCTACTAGTTGAAACCCTCCCTAAATGATCAACGGATCTAGCACTTAATGAACGCATCATTAAGGAACTGTGCAATCATAGGGTAGTAAGCTTAATTCATTAAAATAACGCAATACTTATTAATAGGGAGAAGTAATGTGAATGCTTAAATGAGTATGAACAATGCTATGGTATTTTCAGTATGGGTTATTATGATGTTACTAGTAATTATGATGCTTACCACGTATAATATTGCCCTAGCGCAATCAATGGGCTCAATAATCATATTTGATAATAATCAAGTCACCTTATTTGTAAACTTGACAGCGCATGTCGAAGGGTATACGGTTGTTCATGTTAATGGGAGTTACGTGGCTTCGGTGATTGAATCATTGAGTAGTTCATGTAATTTAACCAGTTATAGAATCATTAGTATTAATGGTGATTAC
This sequence comes from Caldivirga maquilingensis IC-167, assembly GCF_000018305.1. Taxonomy (NCBI): domain Archaea; kingdom Thermoproteati; phylum Thermoproteota; class Thermoprotei; order Thermoproteales; family Thermoproteaceae; genus Caldivirga; species Caldivirga maquilingensis. Next base: position 229,671 of record NC_009954.1, read on the forward strand.
GTAAACTTAATTCTAAACTTCCCACCGTTATACTTAATGAGGAATTGGAGCCTAACATGTAACTTAACGTCATTATTAATTATCCTAGCCAAGCCCATTAGAATTTCATCACTATCATTCCCAACACTTAGAATAATTAATAATGCCTCAGGAATAATTAATGCAAGTAGATTAACGATGCGTATTACTGCGGGTTTAAACCAACCCTATGTTGCGTTAGTATACATTCTAATCATGGTGCCGGCCCCATTAGCCGCATATGTAATTAATGGCGTATACCTACGTAGATTAAAGGGGGTTGTTAGGTTTTACGCCTTCTCCCTATTAGGTAACCTAATACCCATGAGCATCTTTACTGCAACATATGTATCATCCATAGTGTTTCTAGACCCCATCGACCCCATGGCGGTTGCTTTACATTACCTAATACCCCAATTAAACCCCCTTGAACTTATCGTAATCTCAATAGTGGTGATTACGCTTCTGGCGTTAATACCATCAATAGCGATTACGAGTCATTATAGGAGGATTATTCTAAAGGAATCTAAACCATATATTGAAAGAATCACTAACCCAAGGGGGATTAGAAAGGCTGCGAGAATCATATCAACTGCCACCATACCCTTTATTGCCCTCACCGTGGCTTTAAACATACTGGTAATGAGTATTCATCAAATACCTGTATTAATTAAGTATGCTTTATCAGGCATGGTTACTGCTACATTAGCCTTCGCATTACCAAGCATGTTAGTTACTGGGATATTATTCAGGGGAGGTGAGTTTAATCAAGAGTTAACTAGGTTATCAAGTGAAATTTGGGTAATGCTTAAGGCTAAGGGTTCTTCACCCAGGGTTTACGTGGTTGATGATGTACTTGGGTCAGTTTACAATGCTGCAGCAACCTGGGGTAATAGGGTTTTCGTGAGCAGGAAATTACTTGAGTTAGTTAATGATGAGGAGTTAAGAAGTATACTTGTGCATGAATTAGGTCACTTGAAGCATAATCACCTCAAGTTAATACTAATCACAGGCGTAATAATCATAGCCGCATTTATATTCACCATTGAGTTACTGTACTCCAGTAATAACTCAACCCTATTCACTCTACTCATTGCAATTGCACCGATTACAGTACTATTACTGACAAGGCTACTGTTAAGAAGCGCCGAGAAGAGCGCCGATGCTGAAATACTTGAGGCTGGTTTCAATCCAAGAGCATACATATCTGCACTGGGTAAACTAGCTAGGATCACTGAATTTCCTAATGACATCGACACCATGAGCAAGGCATTACTCACCCACCCAACACCCCTATCCAGGGCTCTTAGAATAGCTGATGAGTACGGAATACCTAGGGAGGAAGCCATTAGAATATTCCATGGTCAAGTTGATTATAGGTCAATGAAGAATTAAGATTCATGTTTAAGCGGAGAATCCCATATATTTAGATAGTTACTGTTAATGTATGATTCAATACCATGATAAAGTAATGATCCTTACATTATTTAAGTGAAATCAAATATCCTGTCTTCTCGGAAATTTAATAAAACTATAGGGAATCCAAGGAACTCATAATGAAGTATTAAGACTAGTGGCTTAGCGATTAATGTGCATAAGGTTAAAGGAAGGTGTTAAAAACTAGGTTATACTACATAATTATAATGCTTATTCGTGAGATTAATCGTGGTGGTACTAGGGGGTCTGAATACGCATATGTTATGTTAAATAATGAGTTAGTTCATGTTTCGGAGGCAGGTAAGAGAATTAGATGTGATGGTGATTTATGCGTATATGAGGTTTTAGCCAATGTTAATTATGTTTACTTCTTCTCCTTCAGTAGAAGTGGCTATAGTTCCGTTGTAAGATGTTTGCCTGGTGATTATCCCGACATTATGATAGACAACAGCATATGTGAGGTTAAGGATGTTGAGGAGGTGCTCAATACCTGGCTTAGGGGTATTAAGTTTAGGATTAGAGATCCAGAGTTGAACAAACTACTCAATGAGTTGAATTCGGACTTCGCGATCATGTCTAGTGAGGTAAAGAGTTACTGGGGATCCGTGGGTGGTGTGTTCAAGGCTGTAGGTCACGCTGCCCGGTTTAATGAGTTTCTTAAGGATCCGAGGATTTATTACTTCACAGGGATGAGCATACCCAATGATAATGGTAGGGTTAGAAGTATTAAGGTCCTAATGTCCATAATGTATGAGAACTGGGTAGCTATGAAGACCGCTAAGGTGCTGGGTGTTAGAGGTCTCATTAGGAGGAGTTGGGAAGCAAACACAACTAGCTCTATTAGCATGTGGTTTGAGCAGGGTAGTGATAACAGTTTCGCCATACTGGATACTACGTATGGTCCCATTACCATGTGGATTGAGTTCCAGTGGGATCCAGCTATTCACGTATTTCTTGACGCTGAGATAATTAAAAAGAATGGTAAACTGAAGTTCATTAGGAAGCCAGGAAGGAAGGCTGTTAGGCCAGATATAGTACTAGTTAAGGGAGCATTCGATAACGTGAATGCCTTAATGCAAGCTAATAAAGATATTGACGTATTAATAGAGTGTAAGACCTTGCCTTACAATGAATGGGCTTCTGATGCGGATGAACAGGTAATGCAATACCTAAGTAACTTCAGACCCAAGAATATGGCATTAATCACAAGGTACGGCATACCAATCAACATTAAGAATAAGTTGACGAAATATGGAATAAGGGTTATAGATAACGTAAAACCAAGTAGCATGATAGAGAATGAATTAAGTAATTTCATTCAAAACGCCTTTAGCAGTCTATAACACCATGCCCAGCACATGGCCTACACATACTTTGATGACCTTTCTAATCCCTTTTGGGATTTTCTTTCTCTCTCTTTCACACTACGTACATGGATACAGATATATCTTTCTAATCCCTTTTGGGATTTTCTAGTGACACGAAGTTCACTGTATTCGACATTAAGGTAGACTATACTTTCTAATCCCTTTTGGGATTTTCTTGTTTGGTTGAGAATCTGCTCAATAGCGGAGTAAGCCGATCTTTCTAATCCCTTTTGGGATTTTCATGAAAAATTCATGTTAAATTAATTAGAAAAATCATGATTTTCACTTTCTAATCCCTTTTGGGATTTTCTTCACAGTCGGTAACTGCCACACCTGGTTACCGTTAAACCCCACTTTCTAATCCCTTTTGGGATTTTCCGATTTATTGGCTTTTTTAGGGTTTTTAAATTTTACCCTATTACTTGCTTTACTCACCATCAGCACACACCATTCCACCATCCCACACCCCCACATTACTGTGCTGATGATAAACCATAACCACCCAATGGTTGTGCTAATTGAAAGAAATGAAGAATGAAAATGAAACTGTGCCAATGATAATATATAGAATATATATTCAATAGTAGGAGGATGGCCAATGTAAATGGTGAGTGTTTTGGTGATTGTGGATATAAGTGAGTGTGTTGGTTTAATCATTATAAGGCCTTATCTAGCCATAAGGTGTCTTATGCTTAATGCTGGAGTTGGGGGTTGTTGATGTGCTGATTGGTATAGGCCTTAGGCTGGTTAACATGGTATGAGGGCTAATGGTAGTATGGTTATGGATCCTAGTGGTGATGCTATATTACTTAAGAAGACTATTAGTGGTATTGTACTCCATGAGTGTTGCAATGCTTGACTTCAATTATATTAACATGAATATGAGCTAGACGCTATGATGCCTAGGATAAGGTTAAGTTGTATTATTAGTTAAAAGCTTGTTAACTTTAGTGAGCATCAGTTCGTATTGAAGAAGCCTAATTAATAAAACTACATTGATTTGCAATTCTGGTAACTAACACCCCTTAAATAATTCCCTATCTAAAGGCGATACTTAGTATTCGTATTAGTGATTGCCGTAGTTGCAATAAGTGTATCTTAAAGTAGTGAATTGATGTTAGTGAGCTTAGGTTAAGGTTGGTGGAATACTTTCTCAATGCTCGGTGGCTTGGAAATGATAATCGTGAATTCATTTTTCATAGGGGTGTTGCTTATGTTGAGTATTCAGCCCTTTAACTCGATTTTATAAATCCTTAATGGTTCCATGGCCTTATCATCAACGTAAATATAGAAGATTAATGAGCCGGGCACAATATACCTTACATCCTCCACCGACATCTCCACTCTATCACTCGGTACCTTAGCCCCCGCTACCCTTAGGGCTATTGCTGATTCCTTATTATTAAGCATGTTGAATATTTTAAGGCCTTGGGCGACGTAATCGTTGAATTCGTTTATGAAGGATTTAAGTGGAATCTCGGTGAATTTAACTATGGCCATCTCCTCCTCAGTTAATATTGCCGGTGTGAACCAATCTATTAGAAGTATTCTGCCTGTCTCCTTACCTGATTTCTTCTGCCTCTCCTCAAGTAACATTAATTAGATACTTGGCTTATTTGTTTAAAAGCTTTAAGCAGTGGTCTTATGAGTGTTATTGGGAAATATGGTATCACTTTCATAATTATGAATATAGTGCACTCAGTATATTGCCATAAATAATCCTTATAAGACCTATTTACTAATCCATAGTATGGTTACTTCACTAAACCCCCTAAGCCTCCCCCTAGTAATACCATTAATTGGGTTAGCGTACGCACTATACAATACTCACTGGGTCCTCTCAAGGGATCCTGGAGATGAGAAACTGAAATGGATAAGTGATCTAATAGCTAAGGGTGCGGGGGCATTTCTTAAAAGGGAGTATAAGGTTATTCTCCCAACGGGCCTAATCCTAATGTTAATAATAGGTGCCACATATTACTTACTCTTCCATTCACCATCATTAGCAGCCTACTCAATGTTATCATTCGCCCTCGGGGCCGTGGGTAGTGGATTAGCAGGCTACATTGGTATGTATGTCACAACCAGGAGCGCCTCAAGAACGGCTGCAGCGGCTAGGGGAGGTATTGATGAGGCTCTTAAGGTTTCCTTCAGGGCTGGGAGCGTCATGGGTATTATACTGGCCAGTGTAGCGGTGTTAACAGTATCATCACTGTACTTAGCCTACTCCGCATTGGTTAAGGATTGGGCATTAGCCATAGCCCCCGTGGCCCTTGGTGCAAGCCTAATGTCACTCTTCATTAGGGTTGCTGGGGGTATTTACACTAAGGCCGCTGACTGGGGTGCGGACATGGTTGGTAAGGTTGAGTCAAACATACCTGAGGATGACCCAAGGAATCCAGGGGTTATAGCTGATAATGTGGGTGATAATGTTGGTGATGTTGCAGGCATGGCCAGTGACGTCTATGAGAGCTTCATAGTTGTCCTCACCGGGTCACTCATATTAATCTCAGTATTCAATATACCTAAGGTATTCGCATCACTAATACTATCAGTAACATCACTAGTACTCCTCTCAACACTACTGGGTATACAGGTGGTGAGGGGGAGGGTTAGTGGGAGGGATTTAGCCTTAGCATCAATGAGGAAGCTGGGTAATTCCCTAATAGTAACCGTGATCATTAGTTCACTACTTATCATAATTTACTCAATACTGGTTGTTAAGCCCTTGGAGGCCATGGCCCTCTCAATCAGTGTAATAATGGGTTTCGTAACAGCTGTGGCCGTATTATACATAACCCAGTACTTCACCCACTACACCTACGGACCCGTTAAGGATATTGCTAAGCAGGCATCATTATCAGCATCAAATGTAATAGTTGCAGGTTACTCATACGGCCTACTAAGCGCCACGCCAGTAATACTAATAGTTGCAGTAGCCCTCGGGGTATCATTCTACCTCGGTTACGTTTACATCCCAGCCTCAATGCCCATTGAAGGTGGTATAATGGGTACGGCCTTGGCTTCAGTTGGCTTACTGAGCTTAGCAGGCATAGTTATTTCACTTGACTCCTACGGACCCGTTAGTGATAATGCTAATGGTTTAGTGGAGATGGCTGGGCTTGGTGATGAGACTAGGATGGTTACTGACGCGCTTGATGCAATAGGCAATACATATAAGGCTACGACTAAGGGTTACGCCATAGCCAGTGCCGGTTTAGCATCACTAGTGTTATTCATAGGCTTTATTTATGAAGCAGTAAGCTACAGTAATCCAGCTAATGGCGCCTTAACCGTTGCATTAAATTACCTTAATGTAATTAATCCACTACTCCTCGTGGGCATACTAATGGGTGCTGTCTTAGTTTACGTATTCTCATCAAGACTACTCACAGCCGTGGGTAAGGCCGCCTCTGAGCTTGTTGAGGAGATTAGGAGGCAATTCAGGACGAGGAGGATTCTCGAGGGTTTAGATAAACCTGATTACGATAGGGCAATAGACATAGCCACTAGACATGCCTTAAGGGAATTCATGCCTCCCGCATTACTGGCTGTGGCAATGCCAATAATAGTTGGCTTAACCCTGGGTTGGGTTGCCTTAGCTGGCCTAATACTGGGCACTATAATAGTTGGATTCCCCAGAGCCCTACTAATGGCTAACGCTGGTGGCGCATGGGATAACGCTAAGAAACTCATTGAGGCTATGCTTGACCCTGAACTTGGGGGTAAGGGTAGTGTAGCCCATAAGAACGCAGTCATAGGTGACGTGGTTGGTGACCCATTCAAGGACACTGCGGGGCCATCCCTGAACCCATTAATAAAGGTGGTTAACACAGTATCAATAGTGTTCGCGCCTGCAGTAGCCATGGTTAGTGCCGTAAACCCAGTGGCCCACTTAGGTTACTTAATACTACTGCTTATTCACCTGCTTTAATGAAGCATTGAGTGTTAGAAACACATTTTAAACCCAAATTAAGTGGTGAATCCATGGGGACTAGGATAAGTAGATTAGGTATTAGGAAGGTTTTCACAGGGAGGGGTGATTTAACCGTTGAGGTTGAGGTGCATCTTGATGATGGATGGGGTAGGGCTATTGCACCAGCTGGTGCATCAAGGGGTAAGCACGAGGTTAAGTACTTCCCAGATGAGGGCGTTGATGCAGCTATAGACGTCTTCAAGAGGTGGGTTGAACCAGGCCTAATAGGCATGGATGCTGTTAACCAGGTCGCGGTGGATAAGAAGCTTGAGGAGATTGATGGAACCTGGGACTTCTCTAAAATAGGGGGTGCTGTGGCTGTGGCTACATCAATGGCTAATGTAGTGGCTGTGGCTGATTCAAAGGGATTATGGCCGTATCAAGTGATTGGCGGTTCATTAGCCAACGTGATACCATACCCATTAGGCAACACTATTGGTGGTGGTAAGCACAGTAGGGGCCTTGGGCCTGATTACCAGGAATTCCTAATCCTACCCTACGGTGCACCCGACATATATACAGCCGTATACACTAACATGGAGGTTCATAGGGAGGTTGGGAGGATACTGGCTAAGGAGGACCCAACCTTCGCTGGTGGTAGGAATGATGAGGGGGCGTGGACTGCTAAAATATCCACTGATAAGGCCCTTGAGGTACTTAGCTCAGCTGTTAAGGAGGTTTCAAGAAGACTTGGTGTTGAGATTGGCCTAGGTATTGATGCCGCATCATCAAGTATGTGGAATGGTAAAGCCTACGTATACACTAATGAGGGGAGGGAGTTAACTCCAAGGGAGCATTTTGAAAGGATTAAGAGTATAATTGAGAAGTATGATTTAATTTACATTGAGGACCCATTCCATGAGGAGGATTTCCAATCATTCGCTGAGTTAACGGCATTGTTTAAGGATAGGCTTATTGTTGGTGATGACTTATTCACAACCAACCCAGATAGGTTAGCTATTGGTATTCGTGAGAAGGCGACTAACGCCGTTTTAATTAAGGTTGATCAAATAGGTACTGTGACGAGGGCCCATGAGACTGTTAGGCTTGCGTTAAATAATGGCTACAGGATAGTGGTTTCACACAGGTCTGGTGATACTGAGAGTGGATTATTAGCACACATAGCCGTTGGCTTCAAGGCACCCATAATTAAGACAGGCATAATGGGTAGTGAACGCGTTGCCAAGGCTAATGAACTATTGAGGATTTGGGATCACTTAAGTGGTGTAGCCAGGATGGCTAAGATTAAGTAATGTTTTTAACTAACCGAGTTGGTTAACACGCATGTCTAGTAAGAGGGTGGTTACGGTTAAGTATGATGCTAAGGGTGAGCATTTCGAAATAATTGTTGACCCTGAATACGCCCTTGAATTTAAACTAGGTAAACCAATAAGCCTAGATAAGGTTCTCATAACTGATACCGTTTTCAGGGACTCCAAGAGGGGGTTAAGGGCCTCTGAAATAGCCCTTAAGAGAGTCTTCGGAACCACTGACCACAGGAAGGCTGCTGAGATAATACTAAGGAACGCTGAGATACCGTTAACCTCAGAGCAGAGGAGGAGGCTTATTGAGGATAAGAAGAAGCAGATAATAGATTGGATTAGTAGGAATTGCATCGACGCTAGGACAAAAGCCCCCCTACCACCCCAGAGGATTGAGTTAGCCTTAAATAACGTGGATGTGGCAATTGACCCGTTTAAAGGTGTTGATGAGCAGATTAACGATGTGTTAAAGGCTCTTCAAAAGGTCATACCAATAAAGGTTGCTGTAGCTACCCTGGAGGTAACCGTTGGCCCTGAACACGGGCAGAGGGTTAAGTCAGCCTTAGCTAGGATGGGTAGGATACTTAAGGAGCAGTATGATGAGTCAGGTAACTTAATCCTTCAACTGGAGGTGCCGGCTGGGTTGCAGGATACTGTTATTGGGAAGGTTAATGAAATGACCCATGGGGAGAGTGAAGTTAAGTTACTTGGTGTGTCGACTTAATTTTGAATATGGTTTATAAAACGGTTTAATTAAACGGTTCCAGTGTCAGTCAGTAAGTTTGACATAGTGCCCATTAGGATTTACGGCACAGCCAGTATAGGTGTCTACATGGCTACTAATGATGAATACGCCTTAATACCCATGGATTCCCCTGAGAAGATTGATAGGCACATTGAAGAAACCCTTAAGGTTAACGTTGTTAAATTAACCATAGGTAGATCCCCGCTCCTAGGTGTTTTCACAGTCATGAATAATAACGGTGTACTAATACCCTCAATAATTAGGGATGAGGAACTTGAGCAATTAAAGAAGTCACTGGGTGACTTAAACATCACTATCCTACCATCTAAGTACACGGCTATAGCTAATTTAATACTGGTTAATAATAAGAGGGGGTTAGTGTCACCGATAATTGAACGGGAGTACGTGAATCTAATTAAGGATAATTTAGGCGTTGAACTTGAGGTTAGGGATATTAGGGGATTATACATAATCGGCTCACTAGCCGTTGTTAATGATAGGGGTGTGTTGGTTTCCCCTGAGGTTGATGAAGGTGATGTAAGCTTCCTTAGGGAATTCTTTGGCCTAAGGGTTGGTATAGGTACTATAAACAGGGGCATTAGCCTAATTAGGAGCGGCATGATTGCTAATAATAAGGGTGCTGTGGTGGGTGACTCAACCACTGGTTTCGAAATGATGAGGATAACGGAGGTTTTGGGTTAATGACCATTCAGGACGCCCATTAATCTTCACTTCCTCTGACTACCGTCATCTCATCACCAGTTAACAACACCAACCACCTCAAATTTAAACCTTAACCACTCAATCTGAGGCAGGATGAGTTGAAAGGTACCTTAATTGAAGTGGGTTATTAATCAAGCACCCTAACCACTGTACCCAGTACCTCAGCCCTACCCCCAGTTGGCCTGGCTAGGAGGTTACCGCAGACTAGGCATCTAACCTCCACAGTGGCGTGGTCAAATATTATCTGCTCATTACCGCATTGGTTGCACCTAACCCTAATGAACCTTGACTTAGGTGCTGGTATTAACACGCTCCTGAAGTTAGGCATACCATCCATGCAGCCCCATGGGTTTATAAAGATTACACTAACATGCACTTGAAACACCTAAATATGAGCCACCCACCATACCATTAGCATTAAGGGCCCGGGAATTAATTTAATAACCTGCATTCACGTTAATACAGTAACACATACGCATTACTATTATTTAATTTAAATAACCATATTTAATGCTCCTGGAATCAACCCTGGTACTCAACTAATACTGATCCATCCTCACGCTTAGTTACCTTAACCTTAATTCTTGATGGTGGTTTTTGAATACCCCTGCTCCAGAGTAGATTATTTAGGTTTTCATTTAACTTAACCTTATCCTCATCAACCTTAACATACCTAGCGATTATTCTCTTAATGAACCTAGCTGCATAAGGCGCCCTTATTCTCCTTGACGCCTCCTTAACATCCCTTAGGTTTATCGTGAGTATAATCTCATTACTCGACATTCAATCACCCTAACTTAAGCTTAACCCTCCTCCAATTCCTACGCTTAGTATTGTACGTAACCTTCCTGTCTGTTTTAACCATGACCCAGGCTGGTGGATTCCTATTAGACTTCCCTGCTGACGCCAGCCTGAGCTTGAAGCCCAATGGCTTATGGGTAGCCATATTACTCACCTGAACCTTATCCTATACTCCCTCCTGGTTTGGCTATAGACCGTTTCCAGTATCTTTTTAAGTTCTTCGTCTGTTATAGGAACCTTAATTCTACCTGACTGAGCTAGGGCAATTAACTGATTCTCAATTGATTCAACTAACTCAGGTTTAATAAGCCTAAGGTTATCAAGCCTACTCCTAGCCTCTGGGGTTAATATAACCCTTATAACAGCCCTCCTCTGAGCCTCCTCAGCCCTCTTCCTCTCCTCTTCCTCAGCCTTACGCTGAAGCTCCTCAAGCCTTCTTCTCCTAGCCTCCTCAAGCTCATCCTCATCTTGAATATTATCCTCATCGTCGTAGTAACTCATACATCACTAAGTTGCGCATTGGCTTTAAAAACCTAATGCCGGTCGCCTTCATGAAGTAAGCATCATGGTCATGAGGCGATTAATCAATGATTATTACCCAGGCTTTAAGTTAAGTGTAAATTGCTTCCTTATTTTACAAACTACTAAGTGTCAATAATAACTATGAAGCATTTAATCCACTTTAAGAACACATACCTTTACATAATGAAGTAGGGGAATATAAATTATATAATAATATATTGTATTAAATAAAATAACTAGAAAACTTTATAAAGGCATGCAGATAGTACCCTCAGGTGAACTATATGAACTCTGTACTGGGAATGCCCACGCAGTCAATATTCCTCCAGGACACGTTGAAAACTTTAATGAGAGCTGTTGAAGTAGGGGGATTCGATAAGATTGTATATGATTACTTATCCAGACCCATGAGGGTTATCGCCGTGTCAATACCAGTTAGGGTTAATGGGTCAATTACAATATTTGAGGGCTACAGGGTTCAGCACAATAATGCCTTAGGTCCATTTAAAGGCGGTATTAGATTCCACCCAGAGGTTACCTTAGGCGATGACATTGCATTAGCAACACTCATGACGCTTAAGAACTCCCTAGCCGGTATACCATACGGTGGTGGTAAGGGTGCTGTGAGGGTTAATCCAAAGACCCTTAAGGCGAAGGAACTTGAGGAATTGGCAAGGGGTTACGTTAGGGCATTATACAGTGCCCTAGGACCTGATGTTGATATCCCAGCACCGGACGTTGGAACAAACCCACAGATAATGGCCTGGATGGTTGATGAGTATAGTAAAATAGCTGGTAAGAACATTCCCGCAGTATTCACCGCGAAGCCTATTGAACTATGGGGTAACCCAGTGAGGGAGTACGCCACTGGGTATGGTGTAATAGTTGCTGCTGAAACCTTCATGAAGGAGCTCTTCGGCTCAGGATTAAGTGGAGCCAGGGTTTCAATACATGGGTTCGGGAACACTGGGCAGTGGGCGGCATACTGGGCCAGTAAAATGGGTGCTAAGGTTGTAGCTGTGGCCGATACCTCAGGTACGGTTTACGACCCCAATGGTATTGATGTTAATAAGGCCATGGAGGTTAAGAATAAGACAGGTAAGGTTATTGACTACCCCGGTGGCCAGAAGCTTAAACCCGATGATGCATTATACGTTAACGCTGATGTACTGGTACCAGCCGCAATAGAGAACACTATTAATGCAAGTAATGTATCAAGGGTTAAGGCTAAGTTAATAGTTGAGGGTGCCAATGGGCCAACAACCCCGGAGGCCGAGGAGTATTTGACGCAACACGGCGTAACCATAGTGCCCGATATACTAGCCAATGCGGGTGGAGTCATAATGAGTTACCTGGAGTGGGTTGAGAATCTCCAGTGGATGACTTGGAGTGAGGATGAGACAAGGGATAGATTAGGGAAGATTATGGAGAATAATTCAAGGAAAGTAATGAATAAGTACAGTGAGTTAAAGGTCAAGAATGCCACTGTAAGGGATGCTGCATTGGTGCTAGCCATAGAGAGAGTGGAGAAGGCAATGAAACTAAGAGGATGGATTTAATCAGTTGGCTTAAACAATAAAGGTTTATTTAAATTATTTTCACATAAAGTATTATTCAGGCGGTATTTCCATGAACACCAGTGATATATCTAGTCCCCTTCTTAAGTTAATGTGCCTTGCTATGAAGTATATAGCTATCCCCACCAACACAGCTCCTATTTCAACACCGTATGCTAATGGATTACCACCCCAGATGCTTGGGTACTCTAGGAATTGATAAGATATGTAACCCATAACCCCAACCATCAGTATACTTGCCACGGCTAAGGTTACCCTAACACCTCTACTTAACTTAACCTTATTAAGAATAGCCGCAACCGCCGCGGCTACGCCGACTAGGGCGAAGTATATTAATGCCTCCACCACTGCACCGTATAGGCTTGAGAAGGTGCTGTATAATGCTTCAGCTGAGGCTATTAATGCTGCTGTTATGACTAAGTCGAATAAATGCGCATAGACTGGGCTCCTTAGACGTGGACTTACGTATGAGAAGAACTCCGGTAGTATCCTATCAAAGGATAATGCGAATAAGTAGCGTACGATCACTATGGCTCCATAGGCTAACACCGCCAAGTACCATAACACTGACCCAATCCCTATTATCCAAGCCAACACCACATTACCTGAGGCAACCATTGCCGCTGACCAGAAGTTAACGTAACCATTAGCCATAGCCATTGTGGAGAACCTAAACCCCATTGAGTAATACATTGCTGCGAAGCCGAGGGTCACCATGATCATTGATAAGACTGCTGATGTCGGTAGATTCCAGTTAATGGCGCGCCTACTCTTTATCTCCGATGCTATTGCAGGTGCTGCCTGAAGCCATGGGTATATGTATATTGCGAAGAAGGGTAGCATCATTATTGTTGGGCCTAGTGCGAAGTATGGGCCAGTGTACTGTGAAGCAACCTTACTATACGTTACACCACTTGGTAAGAGTGAGCTGACTCGACTTATAACCACTGATTTAGGTACTACGTATAGTACCGCTAAGGCTAAGAAGAGTGTGACTATTGATGCAATGGTTAACACAGTCATTAACCTAATACCATACTTAGTACCCATTATGTTCACGAAGACTACTATGGCGAAGTAAAGGATGCCGATTCCAATAACCTCAAGGGGGGTGAAGCTGATGTTAATGCCTAGGGTTGATAACATTGTACCCAACTGCCCCACCCCAGCTATGGCTATTAAGGCATAGTAGGCCAGTGACTCTATTATGAAGCCTACGACAAGGCCTACTACAAGCCACGTGAACCTTGGGCCAAGTAGCCTACTAACCCATACGTAGTCTCCTCCTGTTCTTGGTATGTGTTTTGTTAGTGTTGTGTATGTTATTATTTGTGGTATTGATAGTGTGAAGGCTATTATTGATGCTGCAACTAGGTTAACACCAGACACTGAGGGTAAGGAGGCTAGTGTAAAACCAACAGTACCCAAAGCAGCACCAACAGACATATTAGCAACATTAACACTAACAGCATCAACAAAACCAGCCTCCCTAACCAAACCAGTAGAACCCCTAACAAACAAACCCTTATCGCTCACGCAACTCCTTAATTAAACCAATTTATAAACCATTTCCCTTAATTAAATGATTCCTTTAATTACTTAATTAAATTTATATGTTAAACTAATTGTTAAATACGCTTAAATCCCAGGAGCATTATGGATGCCGCAACATTATCTAAACTAACCCTTGAGATTGGCCCATCAGGTTTCGAAGATAGGGTGATAAGAACAATAATAAGCATGATTAGAAATCGTGTTGATGAAGTTAATGTAGATAACATGGGTAACCTAATAGCGAGGATTGGTAATGGTCCTTTTAAACTAATGATAAGTGCCCATGCTGATGAAGTAGGTGTTATGGTTTCACACATTGATCAAAGAGGCTTCATTAAGGTTGTTCCAATAGGTGGGATTGATCCATGGGTTATGATTGAGCAGGAGTTAGTTTTCATGGGACGTAACGGTGACATATATGGCACTGTTGGTGTTGATCCACCGCACTTAAGGAGGGATAAGCCTCCATCCAGGTTTGAGGAGCTTTACGTTGATGCCGGCTTCACCTCTAATGATGAAGCCTTTAAGGCAGGTATATTACCTGGTGTGGCAGGGACCTTTGCGGCGTCATTTAGGGAGAGGGGCAGTGTAGTAATAGGTAAGGCGTTAGATAATAGAGTCGGCTGCAGTGTACTTGTGGATTTAGCTGAGGAGGCTGGGGGAATGGTTACCGGTGACTTATCCCTTTACCTGGTTTGGAATACGCAGGAGGAGGTTGGGTTAAGGGGTATAAATGCGGCTGTTAACGCCATTAACCCAAACATGGCCATTGTCGTTGAAACAACCGTTGCCGCAGATGTTCCAACTAATCCCGAGAATGAATGGATAACTAGGATAGGTAATGGTGCTGCAATTAGGGCTTTAGATAGATCCATGATAACTAACCCACGGTTACTATCAGCCGTATTGGAGTTAGCATCATCAAGGGGAATTAAGTACCAGGTTCAAGTCAACCCATATGGTGGCACTGACGCCGGTGCTATACATGTCCACGGTACAGGTGTACCAACAGTAGTTGTATCTACACCAGCCAGGTATATCCACACACCCCACTCAGTGGTTAATCTCAGTGATGTTGAGCAGGTTAAGTCAATGATCACCCTAATAGTGAGGGAACATGCTGAATTAAGTAGGGTAATGAGGATTCAGGCTTAATCAGTGTTATAACTAATTTAGATTTAGAAAATTAATTTAAATTTAAAATAAATGATCAATGCGTATTTAGAAGGATGGTATTATCTTATGTATCATGAATTCCGTATGCCCAAGTAACTCAGCCTTAGTATGCCTACCTCTGGCGACCTCAAGGACAAGGTTAAGTAACCTCTCCCCAGCCTGCTCAACAGTCTCAGTGCCATTAATCACGGTGCTTGCATCGAAGTCAATGTTCTCCTTCATCTTACCGTATGTGTATGGGTTAGCGGTCACCTTAATCACCGGGGCTATTGGATTACCGGTTGGAGTCCCCCTACCTGTGGTGAACACTACTAGTGTTGCTCCCCCAGCCACCATACCCACCACTGACATTATGTCGTAACCTGGAGTATCCATTATCCAGAGGCCCTTACCCTTAACCTCCTCCGCATAATTTAATACGCCTTGAATCTGCCTTGACCCACCCTTAATTATGGCACCAAGCGACTTCTCCTCAATTGTGGATATGCCTCCAGCTATGTTTCCAGGGGCTGGTTGAGTACCAACTAAGTCAACGTTATGTGATGCAGCTAATTCAACCCACCTCCTAATTGCATTGTAAACCTTATCAGCCACCTCCTTTGATGCAGCCCTCTTAGCTAAAATATCCTCAGCCCCTATCATCTCAGGGGTCTCCGATAAAATAACTGTTCCCCCTAAGTCAATTAACCTATCTGACACATAACCCACAACTGGATTTGAGGCTAAGCCTGATGTGGCATCTGAACCACCGCATTCAACACCCATTACTAGTGATGATGCATCCACTTCAGTTGGCCTCTGGGTAAGAGTCTCCTCAGCCATCCTACTGAGCAACTTAACACCCTTCTCAATAGCCGCTGGTGTACCACCGTTCTCCTCCTGTATAACCACCCTCTCAACAGGCTTACCTGTCTTGGCTATTTCATCAGCAAGTTCATCAGCCTGAATCTGCTCACATCCAAGGCCAACAACTAATACTGCACCCACATTAGGGTTCTTAGCCATTCCAGCAAGAGTCCTCTTAGTGACTTGTAGGTCTGGTTCAAGTTGCCCGCAGCCGAAGGGATTCTCAATAGCCACTGCACCCTTTACCTGATCAGCAATTCTACGGGTTACTATGCTTGAGCATATTACTGTTGATAATACTAGGACGTGGTTCCTAATACCAACTCTACCATCTGGCCTAATGTAACCCATTACCGTTGGCCTACTGCTCATGCACCCTCACCCCTACATACACTATGCACTGAGGTTAAGCTTTCAAGGTTATGAACATGAACATGCTCCCCGGCCTTAATATCCCTCTTAGCCCTACCTATGGTGTGACCATACTTCACCACTAGACTGCACTTGGGTATATCCTTTAAGGCGAACTTATGGCCGAAGGGTATGTTATCAATAAGTTTAACAGTTAATCTCAGCGACCCTACGTCAAGCGTTATTAAACTACCTGATTTCAAGTCCCTTAAGGCAACTGCAACATTATCACTAGGACTAAGTACAATAGCCTCCTTAACCGTTGATTCTGCCTTCACATTAGCCTTCCCGCATTAGGTTAATTAAGTGTTTCCAGCTTATTCACTTTACCTAATCATTAATTAAATGCACTGCTTTAAAACACTCTGCCCGTGTTTTAATTATGGGTATTAGGGTTGGTTTCATAGGTTTAGGAACCATGGGTGCCCCAATGGCTATGAATATTCATAAGGCAGGATTCCCATTAATAGTGTATAATAGAACCCGCAGTAAGACTGAACCCTTTGCAAGGCTTAATATCCCAGTAGCCTCCTCACCAAGGGAGGTTGCTGAGAAGTCTGATGTAGTGATATGCATGCTAACTGATGCGCCGGATCTTGAGCAGGTATTATTCGGGAAGGAGGGGGTTGTGGAGGGGAGGCATGAGGGGCTTATTGTGGTTGACATGAGCACTAACTCACCTGAATACTCCTTGGAATTCCATAGGAGGTTGAGGGAATTAGGGGTTGAATTCCTGGATGCACCGGTTACAGGTGGGGATAAGGGTGCTAGGGAGGGTGCATTAACCATAATGGTTGGGGGAAACCGCAATGTCTTCGATAGGGTTAAGCCAGTCTTCGAAGCCATGGGTAAGGTAATAATATATGCAGGTGACGTAGGGTCTGGTCAACTCTTGAAGTTGATTAATCAAGTGGTTGTTGGTTTAAATACATTAGCCATGGTTGAGGCCCTTACGTTAGCTAAGAGAACTGGAGCCGATATTAGTAAGGTTCAGCAGGTCTTAACCAGCGGTATGGGTAATTCAGAAGTAATAAGGCAATTAATGCCCAGGATCCTTTCAGGTGATTTTAAACCTGGCTTTAAGGCCTCCCACTTAAGGAAGGATTTAAAGTACGTAATTGACTTAGCCACGAAGTTAAATACACCAATGCCCGGTGTTAGTATTCTACTTCAACTTTACAATGCCCTCGTAGCCCTTGGGCTTGGGGAGGAGGGGACTCAGGCCTTAATTAAGCTCTACGATACATTAACCCGGACTCAAGCATGACGTAGATTAAAACTTTAATACACCCCATATCAAATACTAGTGAGTAGTTATGTCGATTTCAGCCCTCCAAAGACCGACACCATCTAGGCTAATGTTAATTAGGTTAAGGACCCAGGAGACACTTTACAGGAGGATTAGGAAGACCGTGGAGGATGCTAGAAACGCAACACTACAGAGGCTAAGGGCACTTGTACCAACACTGGAGGAGAGGAGGAAGTTATCCTATGGGGAAATCAGTAAGGTTGCTGAACTTTACCAAATGGCTAAGAATAGGATTGGTGCAGCTGCATTAAGTGTAATGGCTTCATCAACTAAAATTAGGGTTGATGGGTATGTTGAGGATAGGGTCATAGGTGGTTTAAAGTTCGGTATACTTAATGTTAAGGGTTTCGGTGGACCAACATACGGCATATACAGTATACCGGCTGAATTAGATTCATCATTAACCAGCCTAGTGTCTATATTACCCATGCTAATGGAGTACGTTAACCTAGAGAACATATTCTACACACTCCTATACAGGGTTAGGGAGTATCAAAGGATGATTAACGCAATAGATAACGTCATACTACCTAGGATAAGGGACTCAATAGCCTTCATAAGGCTTGCCCTCGATGAAATGGAGAGGGAGGATTTCGTGAGAAGGGTTATAATAAATAGGATAATTGGCACGGAGTAATGATACTTACCTAGATTAAGGCAGGGAAGAGTGAATCTAGGGAAGGGTTTATAAATTATGCACCCCTTGGAGTGGCTATGTCATCCGGAGGCTTATTAACTTCAACAATGCTAAACACAACAGGATTGGAATTATCTGGTGAAGTCGCGGAGAAGCTTAAGGGTAAGGTACTTGATACAGTAATAATAGGCGGTGGGCCAGCTGGCCTTAGTGCGGCAATGTATGCAGCCAGGTTTGGTTTAAGCACCGTTGTAATAACTGAAGAGATAGGTGGTCAAGTTGGTAAGGCCGGTTGGGTTGAGGATTATTTAGGCTATGTTAGGATAACTGGACCTGACTTAGTTAATAAGTTTGAGGAGCATGTAAGATACTATAATGTCCCCATATTAATTGACTCGGTGGAGAGGATTACTATTAGTAATGATTTATTTAAGGTAACCACAGTGTCTGGTGATGAATTCACCTCTAGGACTGTGATAATTGCAGTGGGTGAGAGGAGGAGGAAATTGAATGTACCAGGGGAGGATAAGTATAGTGGCAAGGGAGTAAGCTACTGCGCCCCCTGTGATGCACCCTTGTTTAAGGATAAGGTTGTTGCAGTTGTCGGAGGCGGTGACTCAGCAGCCTCATCAGCATTACTTCTAACAGAATACGCCACTAAGGTTTACCTAATACATAGGAGAAGCAGCCTTAGGGCTCAACCCATATACCAGGATTTACTACTTAAGAATAGTAAAATTACTATAATTTGGAACACAGTGGTTAAGGAACTTAAGGGTGATAAGGTCCTTAAGTCAGCTATCCTACAAAGAACCGATACCGGTGAATTAATGGAATTACCCATTGATGGTATCTTCATTGAAATAGGTGCAGAACCACCCGTGGAGTTCTTTAAGGTTATTGGGCTTGATTTAGATAAGAATGGTTACATAAACGTTAACACAATGATGGAGACTAATATTAAGGGTATTTACGCCGCAGGGGATTGCGTATCCCTAACACCAAGGGGCTTTAGGCAAATCATAACCGCAGCCGCCCAGGGGGCATTAGCGGCGTATTCGGCGTATAACTATATTCTCACAAAATATGGTCAAAACAGGGAGAAATAACTTCATTTAAGAACAGGTTAATCACTGGGCATTAATCAAATCTCGGTTAACAACCTACTCCAAGTTAAATAAACCCTTAAAAGAAAAACATAATTTAAAATCATTTAAGCCTTAAGGCTTAGTAAATGATTAAGCGGTTAGCTTAATCATAGTGTTTGACTTAACCTTAACATTAAGTAGTGTTAGGTTTGAGACCCTGTACCCAAGGCATAATCTAGGGTACAGAATTAGGCAAGGTGAGTACAGGTAACCCCTTAAATTAACTACCGTCACTACACTCACCGGGTAATTATTCATGGAACTGTATTAAAAATCTTACGTGAACATATGCTGCAGATTCTAATGCATTTTTATAATGAATCTTAATAATACTTACATGTATTATTTATAGTTCTATATTAATGCTTTCTAATCACCATTGCTGTTAACGTTCTTTCAACACCATCAATTGAATGAATCATTTTTATTAAGCTCTCTAAGTCATCAACCCTATCAACCTCCGCTAAGGCTATTATATCATATGGCCCAGTAACAGAGTAAGCCACCTTAATCCAATTAATTGATTTTATCTTCTCTGACACCTCAAATACCTTCCCAACCCTGGTCTGTATTAGGAGGAAAACCTCAAACGCCATAGTTAACCTTACGTTCACTAATTTATAAATATTAGCGTTAAATTAGTATTAATAATATGTTTAATAAACATTGTTTCACATATTTAATTCGCCTTTAATGTAAAACCCTCATTATGCAATGATTCAACTACGCCTAATTACTCCAATATCCCTAATATATTGTATAGCCTGTAACCCAGTTAACACTATGTTACCGGTTATCAATATGGGTGTGGGTAATTCATCACCGTAAGCCTTAATTAACTTAACGTTAGTAATGCCCTTACCTAACAATTCCTTTACCAGGTTCATTGTTGACTCATCATATATCAATGTAATTGCTTCCATACCATTAATTCTAATTGAGCGATTTTTAGGTAGCGGATAATATAAGTGGTTATCCCCTTCCACACTACCCTATTAGGGAACTTTAATTTAAACCCCATTATACACCACTTAAAGTTTAAGTCTTAATACTGAGATTAACAGCGAAGTATTGTTTATAAAGGCCTAGGCATCAAGCCAGTATGGCTGCGCAAACCCTATTCAAGAGGTATGAACTACCACCTCTACCATATAATGTGAATGCGCTTGAACCATACATAAGTGGTCAGGTAATCGACGTACACTATAATGGGCATCATAAGGGGTACGTTAATGGAGCCAATGCAGCCATTGATAGATTAGAGAAGATAATTAAGAACGAGGTAACCAGTTACGATATACAGGGGTTATTAAGGAACCTGTTCTTCAATATAAATGGGCATAAGCTTCACACGCTTTACTGGAACAGCATGGCACCAGCGGGTAAGGGTGGTGGAACACCTGGTGGCTACCTTGGTGACTTAGTAATTAAGCAGTTTGGCAGTTACGATAAGTTTAGGAACCTCTTTAATGAAGTAATGAGGTCATTACCAGGTAGCGGATGGGCGGTACTCTACTACGATACTGAGACAGGTAACTTAGTCTTCACAACCTTTGAGAACCACTATAATCAGCACATAGCTGAATTACCTGTAATCCTAATAATAGATGAGTTTGAGCACGCATACTACCTGCAGTATAAGAATAATAGGAACGCTTACCTTGATGCAATATGGAACGTCCTCAATTGGGGAGAAGCTGAGAATAGGCTTAGGAAGTACATTAAGTAAATTCAGCAGTCAGTCTTTAAACAGCTTCCTACTCCTTTTATTGACTCTACCTTTACCTGAAGCCTTCATTATCATGCTTGCCCCAATTAGGTAGAAGCCCAGTATGAATAGGAGTAGGGTTGACGTATACATGATTGCCATTAGACGCTTGAAGAAGGGGAAAACAATAAACAGTAGCAGTGGTGCAAGTATTATTAAGGAGCTTACTGATAATACGTGGTTAAGGTACTTCCTCACATCACCGGGTTTACTTAAACGATGCTTCACGTTAATTAACGTTGAGTCGGCTTAATAAAGGTTAGCTTTATTTTCAGTAATCTTGAAATTAAAATATGCTTTTAAGTCTTTTAATAAGGGGATTACTTGACTACTCCTTAATTACCTCCAGTGATATGAATGTTCTAGTGTCCTCAATACCCTCCATTTGGCTCATTATTCGGAGCAGATCATTAATATGTATCTCCCTGGCTATTATTATTAAGTCATAGTCACCGGAAACCCTGTAGGCCTTCTCTATGGGCATTTCCTTAAGCTTCTCGTAAACCTGCTGCCTATACTTAGGTGCAACCTTAGCCATAACTATAGCCTCTGCACCACTCATCCTGAGAACCCTCAGCGCCTTCTCAGTGACGTCAACGAACTCTCTCCCAGTCCTTATTAATCCAAAGTCCTTAAGCTTCTTCAAGTGCACTGATAGGGCCTGCCTAGTCATGCCTAGTTCCCTAGCTATCTGGTCTTGATCCGCGTAAACAGTGTACACTCTCAGTGGTTGAGCCTTCTTCAGTAGGAACTGCAGTATTTGAAGCTGCCTTTCCGTTAGTTCTCTCCCAATAGGCTCAGACTCAACCTGGCTCTCCATATTTATCGAGAAACTAAAAACAGTACCGGTATATATACTTATTGGTTTATCTACACTATATGCTAAAGGAATAAGATATTGTCTTTAAAAATGGACTCAAACTAAGAATACTCTACCTTATTCTATTTAAATCTTTCTCTAAATCTCAACATGAATCCTCCTACCTGCAGCGTAGTGAATCAATATATCAATAAAGGCAGCATACAGGAGTACTAATGATACGTAAATCACCCAGGAACCAGTATATGGGTAAATTAACCTAAGTAACGCAGCCCCCTCAATCAGTACTGGTATTTCGAAACCATACCCCCTGGGCCATAGCCAGAGGTAACCGGGTATAAGCATGGGGATGCATAGTGAAGACATCATTACTGCAATATAACCTATCAACACCATGTGCAGTGCATCAAGAGGCGTAGCATAGATTGAGACAGCCAATGACACAGCTAAACCAAACCTACCCAACACAGCCCCCACTGGGTATGCCACGGAGAGACCGGTTCGCTTAGGTAATGATGACGGGATCCCAAGCGTCATTAACCCAAAGAGTGCAAGTAAAGCAACTGAGTAGGAGTGGTTTATGAAGTACATTAGAATAGGCATTGTGAAAAAACCCAAGTCAAGGTAACTTGGCCTACGCCTATCCTCCACCCTCCTCATTAAACTGGTTAGTGAGGAGAGGGGGAAGCCTAATAGGGATAAGGGATTATTAGTCAATATTACTGTTAAAGCTGATAATAGACCAATCACAGTGAATGCATTTGGGTAAAACAAAGGTATTTTACCAAGCCCCCTCTCAACGAAGACTAATACGTATAGTAAAACCCAGGCAATTAATAGTATCCTCCAAGCCCACTGATTAAGAATGTACGCTAAGGACCAGGATACAGCTAAGATCCCTATGACTAATGAAACTAGGCGTGAAGGCATGAACCTAGTGAACCCAGTGTGTTGACTATACATTACGCTTAGGTAGAATAAAACCAAGCCACTAATCATTATCCTACCATGAATCCCAGTGTAATTCACAGATAATACTGGCCCAGTGACTAGGAGAATTAATGATACTATTAATACTGCCTGAGATACCCTAACCTGGTACTTAAACAACCTACCGTATGAGGCTGGCGTCAGCTTCTCAGTGGCATGGCCTAGCATTGATTCATCCTTAGGTTAAACTTTATTAAGAATTACTTAAGTTGCCCCCAGTGATGAACACTCCTGATTATGAAGCGGTGAATAAGCCATGCCCCAGACTGATGAGTAATGCCTTATTTATCACCACATGATTCTTCATACCACCGGCTTTTTAAGGAGCAATAAGTATTAGTTATTTTTAAGCATCATTTACTGAACTTAGCCATGAGTCCCCTTATATCATCAATTAGCTTCCTCTCGTAATCAGCCAGGACCTTATAGTCACTGCTCTTAACCTCCATCTTAAGCCTAATAAGCCTCCTCACTGAGTCCAGTTCCCTAATTGCATTAGCCGGTACACCAGCGTTAATGGCCTCTGAGCCAACCCTATAGTAGGTTATCATTAATCTAAGTAGCCAATACTGCTTCTCCGGCGCTGATGGCGTATCCACTGGGTTGAATGCATCCTGTTTAAGGAAGCCTTCACGTATCATTGATGCAACGTTAAGGATATGCTTCTCCTGTTCACTTAAGGCCTCGCTTCCAAGTATCCTAACAATTTCAGATAACTCAGCCTCCCTAGTCAATACCTCTATGGCTATTCTCCTTAACTCAACCCAATCCTCACCAACAGTCTTACTGTACCAGGAGGCTACTGAGTCCACGTATCTGCTGAAGCCTTGAAGCCAATTAATGGCTGGGTAATGCCTAGAGTAGGCTAATCTAGCATCAAGGGGCCAGAAGGCTCCAATGAACCTTAACGTATGGCTAGTCACCGGCTCAGTGAAGTCACCACCAGGTGGGCTTACTGAGGCTGCTATGGTTAATGAACCTAAACCACCGTTAAGTAACTTAACCTTACCAGCCCTCTCATAGAATTCAGCAAGCCTAGTGGGTAAGTAGGCTGGGAACCCCTCCTCACTGGGCATTTCACCAATCCTCAACGCCACCTCACGCATAGCCTCAGCCCAACGGCTTGTGGAATCAGCCATCAATAATACGTCGTAGCCCTGATCCCTGAAGTACTCAGCTATTGTTGCACCCATGTATATACTTGCCTCCCTGGCTGCAACAGGCATATTGGATGTATTAACTATTATCGTCTCCCTCTCAAGCAACGGCCGCCCAGTGGCTGGGTCAGATAATTTAAGTAATCCCTGCAATGCATCAGCAGCCTCATTACCCCTCTCACCACATAGTACTGGGACACTGTACTGGGTCATTGCGTAAAGCATCAATGACCTAATGGTCACCGTCTTACCTGAGCCAAATGGACCTGGTATTGAGGCTGCCCCACCCTTAGCTATTGGGAAAACAGTATCAATTACCCTTATTCCAGTTATTAAGGGGTCACTTGGAGGCAGCTTCTCCTGGAATGGCCTTGGTCTCCTAACGGGCCACTTATGCCACATCTTAACCTTAATTAAGCCATCACTGGTCTCTACCTCCGCGATATCATCATTAAGCGTGTAGTCACCCTCAGGGGCAATGTACTTTATGATGCCGGGCTTATATAATGGGGGATAAAGTATCCTATGCTCTATTAATTGGGTCTCAGGTACAATACCAAGTACCGTGCCGACGTTAACCTTATCACCAATCTTAACCTTAGGTATCCACCTCCACTTCCTACTGAAGTCTAATGGTGGGGCTCTATCATAATTAATACCCCTGGCTATGAATGGGCGCCCAGTTTGATCAAAAATAATCTTCAATGGCCTCTGTACACCATCATAAACCTGACCAATTATCCCAGGTCCAAGCCAGGCACTAAGCATTTCACCAGTCCTAACCACTGGTTCACCTGGCCTTATTCCAGTGGTATCCTCGTAAACCTGTATGAAAGCATTCTCACCCTGAACCCTAACTACTTCACCAAATAACCCTAATTCACCCACGAACACTAACTCATATAGTTTAGCCCCAGGTAACTCAGCCTTTATTACTGGGCCATTAACCACAAGTATCCTACCGGTGCCTTGACTACTCATCATTGCTTAACCACCTCATCAGCAACCTCCTTAATTATACTCCTTATATAGTCTATCATGCGGTTTAACACGTCATCGATCGTTGCCTCATATGTCACTGAACCATCCTTAGTGGAGGCTATTAAACCCAACATATCCTCGCTTCCATCCTTAAACTCCACGCTAATCCCCATCTTTGCGGCCAGTGATGAAATAATAGGCTTATCCCTTGGTGAACACGTTATCGTTAATTCCTTAGACTGTGTAATCTCAATTGCTTGATTAAGGAGAACCATCATTAACTTACCATATGCCTCACTACCCCTTTCGGCGTTAATACGCTTCTTAATACTGTTAATGACATCGCTTGCTAATTCATCGATTAACGCCAGGTACTCTGCCTTAATGCTCATTGATGCATCATACAGCTTATACTCCCTATTCAACATTGCCTGCCTATCCGCCTCCTCAAGTTCACTACTGTGTCTTTTAATCTCATCTTCAACAGTACTCATTAACTCAGCCTCATACTTTAGGCTAAGATTACTAATCCACTCCTCTGAATCAGCCTTAACCTTATCCATTACACTATTTATTAATCTAACCAACTGCTCAGACATACTTAACAGTGGTAAGGGGAGTGCTAGGTTTTTAAGCATATGCTAGTGCAACTATGGTCATGATCATTAGATTTTTGTAAATTAACCCCCATCTTCATAATGCATTAAGCACTAGTAATATGAACGCTAACTATCTTAACATTGAGTACATGGTTTCGTTTATTATTCACAATGCATGAATCATTAAATGAGTTAAGACTACGCCGAGTAACCAGTATGGGGCTTAAATACCTAACACTGATCTAAGTATTGCCATGTAGTTAACCTCCTTACTCTCACCACTGCTCAAGGCAGGTACCTCAAGTATTAGTGGTTTCCTAACCCTTGTCCTTAGGTTAATGAACTCTTGACCAGCCTCACCACTTACATTACTTGTAACAAGTATTGCGGCGACATCATCCATACTCATGAACTCCTTAATCCTAGGTACAAGTGACTTAGGGTCCACTACATAGCCTTCGAATCCAATTAACCTAAACGCATTAACTGTATCCTCATCACCAAGCACTATAACCCTCATAATCCAGATACACTTAAATCCCCTATTAATGCTTAATCCCATGAAACTACACAATGCTTATTGATATGTAGTAGACCATTAATGTTAACACTATGGTTAATGCAGCCAATGGTAGATACCTTGAATCAACAAGCCTAGATAATGCATACATGAATATTAAGGGAGGCGGCAGGTAAAGTAACACTATAAGTGGCCCAGTCAACGTAGTGAAGGCGTACTTAATTGCCAGTGAAGTTAAGGAGCCAGCTAATGATGCTGAAACCCAGTAGACTGTATCCAGTATTGAACCTAAGATTAGGCTCTTATGTAATGCTGAACCTATTAAGTAACCCCTCCTAACTAGTAGCCTCCTTTCAATATTCCTTAAATACGATATGTTCATGACATAGCTTGACAATAAACCAGTCACTGCATTAGTTACAGCTGTTACCGTTAGTAGGATTATTAAATCCCCCTTGGTTAAGTCCTCAAGAATCATTGCAGTATAGTAACCATCCAATACCCCGAGAACCATATATACGTTAAGCCTCATCACTCACTAACCCTTTAGAATATATTCCCCCACTGAAACCTCATCAATACTCCTTATGACTGCACCATTAACTTCAATTACCTTCTTAACATCATTAAAATCCAATGAACCCTCCATAATCACTTTAAGGCCAAGAACACCCACGTCAGTTTCCTCAACCTTAATGTAGACTGCATCAACCCCGGTTATCCTACCCAACTCACTTGCTAACTTAATTATCTCGAGTTCACTGGGTGCATCCACATCAAGCACAATTCTCCTTAATAATGATCCCTTATCCCCCATAGTAAATACTCATTAAATTCAGTAGCTTGGTTAATAAACTTTAACTAAAGCCACTACGTGTTGACTAACACTAGAGTTGGCTAATGGTTCCCTTAAGATCAAAGGGGTGACTTAGTCCTCTCCTTCATGCTTTCAATTAACCAAATCCCCCTCCTCTCAGACTCCTCCATAGCACCAGGCATTGCCCTTAAACAATAAACTACCTTAACTACCTTGCCTGGGAATTTACCTGGAAACATACTAATCGCCTTACTTATCTTTTCATCTATTCTAGCGATTAACCTAGGTCCAACCCTAGTCTTAGCTTCACCAATAATAGTTACTTGATTATTAGTCCCATAAACATCGAACTCAAACCTAGAGTTAAAGATAATCCTATCAGTACTTAGTTCAATACCCTTACCCTTAAGTAAATGCATTACTACATCATTAGCCTCCTCCTCAATGGATGATGTTAAATTATCTAGGGTCCTCTTAATATCATTAATATCTTTCCTCATTCTTCTTATTTCCTGCCATATTTTATTATTCTCCTCCCAAAGCTTATTCTGTCCCTCCCTTAAAGCCTTAACTTCCTCCCAAAGCTTATTTTGTCCTTCATGTAATGCCTTTAATTCCTCCTCATGCCTTTGTTCCACTTCTCTTAACGCCTTTATTTCTTGCCATATTTTATTATTCTCCTCTTTTATTGCTTTGATCTCTTCCCATATTTTATTATTCTCTTCCCTTAATGCCTTTAATTCCTCCTCATGCCTCTGCTCCACCTCCCTCAAAGCCTTAACCTCCTCCCATAGTTTATTCTGTCCTTCTCTTAATGCTTTAACCTCCTCCCAGAGCCTATTCTCACCCTCCCTCAATGCCTTCAACTCCTCCAGTACCTTATCCTGCTTACTTAATGAGTCCTTAAGTATATTAAGCATTGAGTTAGTGACATTAACAACACCACCAACAATCTCAGTAAGCCTATCAATAGAAGCCTTAACATCACTAATACCAAGCTTAGCAGCAACAGCAAGCCTAAACTCCTCATCCTCATCCAAAGCCCTCAAAAACCTCCTCACCTCCTCAGGACTAAGACCCATCCCAACCAAAAAAGTAAACTAAACTAATAAACCTTACGCAAACCTAGTTGTAGGATTAATAATACCACTCAATATGGTGACTGAAGCATGCTAGTAACTAAGCACGTTAATTCTGGGATTAAACACATGATTAATGATCTGTGGCTTACTTTGCACTCTTAGTAATTGTGGGCTTAGTGGTTTAAGCGTGAAAACCGCATGGTTAAGTTAAAGGAGGTATTTGTTTAATGATCATTAGTATGCGGGTGACTGAAGTCCCAAGGATTGTTAAATCCACGGTGTTGGCTGCTGGGTTGGGTACAATGCTTGATTACTATGATTTTCTACTGGCTGCTAATGCAGCTGGCACAGTGTGGTTAAGCCTGTATTTTGAGCCTGCCTTTAAGGTACCGGGTATAGCCTTATCTCTGGCAATGGTCACCTACGCTATTGCCTATGTTATAAGGCCTCTTGGGGCATTCATATTTGGGCACATTGGTGATAGGGTGGGTAGGCGGTTTACCCTGGTTTTAACATTAGTATTAGCTTTCGCATCAATGGTTATGATGGGGTTGACTCCGACTTATAGTCAAATTGGCGTATACTCAATAATAATCCTACTGGTGTCTAGGCTAATACTTGGTGTAGGCTTTGGTGGTGAATGGGGTGGTGGCGCCACTTGGATTAGTGAAGTAATGCTGGCTAATGGGTACGGTGACTTAGAGGGATTCTGGGGTGGTGTGTTTCAGGTGTTTGCAACGGCGGGTATTGCTCTTGCATCATTAGCCTTCTCACTCGCATCACTACTAACGCCTCATCAATTCTTCTACTCATGGGGGTGGAGAATACTATTCCTAATTGGTGCCGCGGTAATATTAGTGGCTGCGGTGATTAGGCATAGGTTAATTGAATCACCACTCTTCATGGATTTAATCAAGAGGGGCGGGGTATTGAGGTACCCTGCCCTTGAAGTCTTTAGGAGGGAGTGGGTTAAGGTACTATTACTTGCCTTCGCCTGGTTCTACATAACAGCGGTAACCGTGGTCGCGGTGTTACCCTACTCAGTGACGTATGTAACTAGGGTATTAGGGTTAAGGACATTAATGGGTATGCAGGCTAACTCATTCATACTACTATCCTACGCAGTATCCTTACTAACAGGTGGTGTTGCATCAACACTCATCAGTGGCTTGTTATCGGATAAGCATAATCCATTAATAATCTTAGTAATCGGCTCAGCGGCAACGGGAATAATGAGCATATTATTCTACCCATTATTGGCTACAGGTAACCCAGTAATAATGCTTACCGCCTTTGAGGCATACATGGTCTCTGAGTACATGGGCTTTGGTTCACTACCGAAATTATTCACACTATTATTTCCAACAATGTATAGGTATTCTGGTTCAGGGTTAGCTTACCAATTAGGTGGCTTACTCACTGGATTAGCATCAGGGTTAATTCTACCTATAATCATAAGTACCTTAGGTTACTCAGCCTGGTATGCGGTATCAGCATTAATGGTTTCAATATCCCTAGTCTCATTAGCCTCATCACTAGTACTACTCAGGGTGACCTCTAAATGATGCCCCAGGAATTAGCTCAACTACTCTTAAACCTGGTTAAGGAGGATGCACCTTTAGGTGACGTCACCACTGAAGCCATTATAGGTAATGTGGAGGTTAAGGCAGTGGTGCTGGCTAAGGAGGATGGCTACGCATGTTGTCTTCCTGATTTTGCCGAGGCATTAAGGATTCTTGGATTAAACGCAAATGCCTTGAAGCGTGACGGTGGGTATTTTAACCCAGGTGAATCATTAATGATGATTTCAGGTAACGCTAGAGTGATTTTAACCATTGAGAGGAGTCTACTTAACGTACTGAGTATAATACTTGGTGTGGTTAAGACTACTAGGGAGGTTGTTGAAACCGCTCACAGGGTTAACCCAAGGGTTAAGGTTGCTGCAACTAGGAAAACAATACCATGCTTAAGGTCATTGATTAAGAAAGCTGTTACCGTGGGTGGTGCTGATACGCATAGGTTATCATTAAGTGATGCCGTGTTAATTAAGGATAATCACCTAGCCATAATCGGTGATGTTGAGAAGGCTGTTAAGGAAGCTAGGGATAAGGCAACATTCATGCATAAGATTGAGGTTGAGGTAAATAACATTGATGATGCTGTTAAGGCTATTAAAGCTGGGGCTGATGCAGTACTTATTGATAACGTCACACCAATACAGCTTAGGCAAATAATAAGTACACTTGAGTCGTTGGGGTTACGTGAAAAAGCCGTAATAGAGGTCTCTGGGGGAATTACACCAAGCAACATTACTGAGTACGCTGAAGCCAATCCAGATATAATCAGTACAAGTTACATAACAATGAAGGCTAAGCCAGTTGACATAAGCCTTGAAATCACCCAGACTACGAAGCCTTAATTAATCTAAGACCCTAAGGCTTAGGCATTAATTAAATCTCATGGAAATTTAAGCTGATTAATAGATATTGCCTCAGTCACCTGGTACCTATCATTACTCGCCTATGGAGCGATAGAGGCTGTTAGATACTGGTTCGCCCTTGCCTTTGATAGGGTTTGGCCAAGCTTCTTCGCTCACCTGAGTCCAAGATTTGGAACACCCATTTACGCACACTTATTTGACCTAGGAATCTCATCGGTCTTAATAATTATGGTTGGCTTATTCTACGGCACATTCACCGCACTCTACGGTGCCGCTGTGGCTGCGTTACTGTACTTCATGGCTGTTGGCGCCGCTGCGGTAATAATGAGTGTGAAGAATTCATTAAAGATCAGCAATACAGTTAGAGTTGCCTTAGTAATCACTGGTTCATTGACAATAGCCGTGATGACTTACTTAACGTACCAATTCCTAGAGTACCCAAGCATCTGGGGTGGTAATCCATTAGCCTACGGTGTAGTGATTGGGGCAATACTACTTGGCATTACATTATACGCCACATCAAGTTACATTAATAGGAGACGGTATGGAATTGATATTTCAATAACGTATACTGAAATACCGCCGGAATAAAAGGGTTTAATGAAGTACACTGTCTGGTGAGTTTCTATATAGTTTATTTATATATGACAATATTATTTATTGATTTTAATCATTGCTACGAAAGGTATATAAAGCCTCAACCCTAAGGAGTACCCAGGTGAGTGAAATGAGTATAAGATCAATAATAGGTATAGGAAAGGTGACTAGGATGAGTGGAAAAGTGGTTAACATTAATGTGAACCACAGCAATGCTAAGGAGTTAGGCATACACAATGCTGAAGATAACACTATTAACGCAATCATAGTGCCAAGCTTCAATATGCCAATAGTATTCGTTTACGATGAAAGGAATAAGGTGTATAAAACACCTTAAGACTACCTAGAATACCATATATTAGTTATTTAGGGTTAAATCCTAAGATTAATGAGCAAGGATAATGAGGATTGAGTTATTGAGTTAATTGACTAATAAATTATCTTTAAGTATTTATGATTATATATATTTTAGTAAAATCACTGCTTTAATTTTCCTTACTGAGAAAAACTTTAATACCAGTAAATATGTTTACATTACTATGCGTAATAGCTTTTCATACCTTAGCTTTGATTATGTGCACTCCACTGACTGGACTATGGGCACTGCGGATGATAATTACGTATTCCACGTGCTTAATTCTTATGTTGATGCCTTGAGGGATTATGTGTTTGAGTTTGCGCTACTTAAGGTTTGGGGTAGGCGTGATCTTAAGCATTTACTGGGGGTGTTTAGTAGGCATAGGAATGTTAAGGGTGTTGTCTCCCTTAGGCCTCTTAATGATGGTTACCCTAAGAGTATTCAAATAACCCTCAAGGGTGATTCATCAGACAGCACCAGATACATAGCCCACATGCTGGGGGGAATAGAGGTTAAGGCAATTTATGAAAACGGTATAGAACACTGGGGATTCCTATTCCCTAACGATGAGTCAGCTAAATCATTTCTAAACATGGTGAATAAGAAGGGTATTGTTAAGAGGTATAATTTGAATGAAGCGGATATGGATAATATAATGGCTAATGCCTTAAGGAAAGCAGAATTATTATTAACGCCCAGTGAATATAAGATAACTAAGATAGCCTACAGTAAGGGTTACTTTGAAGTACCCAGGTTGATTAAATTGGATGAGTTGGCTAGGGAGTTAGGCCTATCCAAGGCCACTATTGATGAATACATTAGGAGCGCAATACGTAAAATACTTGAGCATGTATTCACTGATGAAGCCTAGGCAATAAGACTGGGTAAATCGTGGACTCAGATGAGGCAACCGGTTTCCCTGGTTTCACAGCTGCATAAGGTATAAAAGGTATGAGTTAAATATTGATACATGGTTAAGGAGGGTGAAGAGGCACCTAACTTTGAGTTAAGTGACCATAATGGGAGTACCATTAGGTTAAGTGACTATAGGGGTAGGTGGATTGTACTCTACTTCTTCCCCAAGGCATTCACCCCAGGTTGCACCATTGAGACTAAGGAATTCTCAAGGTTATGGGATGAACTTGAGAAAATGGGTGTCACCGTATTCGGTATAAGCACTGATTCAGTTGAAACACAGAGGAAGTTCGCTGAGAAGTATGGTGTTAAGTTTAAGCTACTTAGTGATCATGATAAGAATGCATCTAAGGCGTATGGTGTATTAGGGTTAATTGGTATGGCTGAGAGGGTAACCTTCATAATTAACCCGGAGGGTAAGGTGGTTAAGGTAATTAAGGGTGTTAAACCTGATGAACACCCCGTTAAGGCGCTGGAGTATTTAAGGGCAGTGATTAAGGTTAATAAGTAGTAATCACTTTAGGGAGCTTTATTTAAATTAAACCTCACTTAATCCTCCTCAATCACCTTAACCCCCAGTAACTTAGCGAACTCCTTAACCTCACTCCTAAAGTCACCATAGATTAATACCCTGTGGTAACCATTATCAACAACCCACTTCTCAGCAACCTTACTGGCGTCACCGGAGGCAACAAGCTTTGTTGCGCATAATTGCTTCCAGTAAATGTTATCCACAGCCTTAGCAACGTGAATACTTAAAACCCCTGTAATTGGGTTAAAGCCCATTACGGTAACAGGCTCATTAATAGGTAACTTAACATGTATTGAAGCATGCTTACTGCCTCCATGAGCATCAGTAATTATGTAAGGTACCTCAGGCCTGCTTAAACCATGTGGATTAGTTGGTGCATAGCAGTGCCAGTAAATGAACCTACCATTAACCACGTCCACACCTGGGTCATTAACGAAACCAGGCCTATTAAAGAGGTATTTCCCAATCAGCAGTGGTATTATTGAGTACACATCTGCCTCACATACTGGTGTAATATCCTCATACCAAAACTGCATATAGCCTAAGCATGGCCATGCATCTATTAAGCCTGTATTAACGTTCATAATGCAGTCGAAGGCCATTACATTAGCCCCAGTGTCCCTTAAGGCTGCCTTCATGGCTAAGTAAAGCCTAGCGGCCTTAACTACATCAATCCTTGATGGGTCAAGGAATTGAGATGCAGTCTTAATCCATCTTTCAGCCCAATCCTCAGCATCCCTTGAATCAACTACATTATAGTACTTATCAATGAATTCCTTAAGATCCATGAATATGAACGTTAAACCAAACCTCCTCTGAAGCTCAGCAACAGCCCTGGAAACCTCAGTGGCGTTTGGGAATGCCCAATTCATGTAACTTATGAGATTCCTAGCCGTCACCAACAGGACCCTACTCCTCCTAATCTTATCGAGGGCAATAAGGTACTTAACCTTATCGATAACGCTCTTACTTAAAACATCCTCAGTAACCACGCCAAGGATTGGGTAACCCTCCCTAACAGCGTCAGCAACATCAATCAGGAAGTTGGGTGAACCCTCCATTGTCCTAGCAACGTAAAGTATGGGCTTACCACTCTTCAGAATAGTCCTAACAATACCCTGAGCCATAACCCTAACGTTGAAGATGAGGAAACCCGAGGCATCGGCCTCAGACTTAAGGAGCATTAAGGCTTCATCAACATTACTAACACTGTACGGCTTAAACTCAACATCAGGGTAAGCATCCTTTAGAACCCTTAAAACATCATCCCTACTCAGGAATTCGGACTCGAAGAAACCGAGGAAAACCACTGGTATATTAACCATGAATCAGAGTGACTCAACACCTTAAAAGTACTTACTAACCATAAGTATCTAAACACGTTTAAGGGAAGCTAATGGGGGCTTTATACCTGTGCTTAATCTAATCGGTAAACGTATCTATACTTGAATTTATAACTAAATCCTCCACTCTAATGTTAGGTTCATAGTAGGGGTGATTATGAGGCGTGGATTGAGTGTCCTCAATGAGACTTATTAATGAATTACTCATAACATTGTTGATTATATCCTTAATTCAATGTGAAGTATAATAAATTCAACTCCATGCATCCTCAATCACCCTGCTCTTATTGAACTATTTACTCCATGGATAAGCCGCTCACGTCGTCTAACGTTATGTTTCTCACGTTACTCATGGTTATGACTGGTATCGCCCTTGAGTTCACCTTAACATTACTGAGCCTAATACTTGAGGCGTTTTCAATGTGAATACCCTTGTTTGATGTTATTCTAGTATTCTCAATTATAATGTCTTCAATGGGCATTTCAGGTAACCCATTTATTAGCACCGCCTGGTCTGCCCCATCACATGATGTGTTCCTAATAACCACACCCCTAATCTTAGGCGTCCTCTCTGATACTGGTTCAACAGGCCTTTTCTCATAGAACATATCCACTACCACTGCCTCATGAATTATGTTCCTCATGTAGATGTTGTTTACGTAAACATTCTCAATTAAACCACCCCTACCCCTAGTTGTCTTAATCCTAACACCCCTCTCAGTACCATCGAATACACTATCCTGAATTGAAACATTCCTAACACCACCTGACATTTCACTACCAATAACGAATCCACCATGCCCCCTCTTCATTAAGCATCCTGAGGCGTGAATATTCTCTGAGGGTATGCCAATCCTCCTACCCTCCTCATCCCTACCAGACTTTATGACTAAGCAATCATCACCAACATCAATCATACAGCCCCTTACCTCAACGTCACTTGAGGAATCCACGACAACACCATCAGTGTTTGGTGAGTAATCTGGGGCAATACTACTAGTGTTTATTAATGTAACATGCCTTGAGTAGAGAATGTGTATTGTCCACATGGGTGAGTCCTTAAACGTAACCCCTTCTATGGTCACGTTCTCAGCATTATAGAGTTGAAGAAGCTGAGGCCTAAAGAACTCCCTATACCTCTCACAATCCTCAGTACTCGGCTTCCCACCTTCACTGGTTATTTTCCTGAAGGCCTCAGCACCCTCCATGGCATTCCTAGTAGGCCACCAGGTTTTACCATCATCACCAACAACACCCCCTGATTCAACAAGCCTCCTCCAGTAATCCTCAGTAACGCGAAACCTCCTAATAGGCCACCATGCGTAACCCTGGCCATCAAACACACCCTCCCCAATAATCCTAACATTCCTAACATCCTTACCGAATATTAACGGCATAACACCACAATGATGAACCCCCTCTCTCCTAGTCTCAATTATTGGATAGGACTTGTAATCGGTTGAGAATTTAACCACAGCACCCTTATCAATGAGTAACATTACATTACTCCTCAGAATAATGTTCCTTGATAAGTAGTTGCCTGGAGGAATATACACAATACCCCTAGTCTCACTGGCTTGGGTAATAGCTTCATTTATAGCCCCAGTACTATCATCCAAACCCTTAGGATCAGCACCATACTCAACAACATTATACGTCCTACCTGAGGGAAGAGAATTAATCATGGTAATGCATTAATAATGTTCCAATTTAAAAGCATTTCTTATCCAGCAGTACGTCATGTAGGTATTAATTAGGGGTGGTTAAGGTTATGATTAATGGTAATCATTATTAAGGGCAAGGACCCCTACAAGGTAAGTGGTTTAATGCCTAATGTAATGAGTAAAACAGGTGTAAGTTTAAATATTGTTAAATTATATTCATGCCATATGAAACACCTGATAACTGAATCCACAAGTAGCCTAAGGAACATTATTAGCTCTAGTGCTCCGTGGTGTTGAACACCTTATTAATGAGCATTGAGGCTATTGGTTTTATTTGGTTGTATATGTTTGTTGTTAGTTTGCATTTTACTCCTCTTTGTATTAGCCATAGTAGTATTGGTAGGTTTGCTACTACTGGTGTTTTCTTTAAGTCCTCCACTCTCCTTGATCCTGTTAGGAACATTGTTGCCTTGAACTCCCACATTAACTTATTAATCAACTCCCTCACTGCCTCATAACCCTTTAATGCCGATACCAGCATTGGTCTTGACATTGTGAATGCATCTGCACCTAGGGCTATTGCCTTAGCACCATCTAAACCATTCCTAACACCACCAGAGGCTATTATCACACCATCGTAGACACTGCTCACTTCGCAAATGGATAATACAGTGGGTATACCCCAATCCCTAAACACATCAGCCTTACTTAATTCACCACCCCTAATTGCCTCAATCCTAATGAATGATGTGCCACCGTGGCCGGCGACATCAATTGCATCGGGTGGAATACTGTTAAGCATTCTAGCAACCTCCATGGATACACCATTACCAACCTCCTTAATTATTAAAGGCCTATTAACAACCCTCCTAATGAGCTTCAACTTACCTAAGACACCGCTGAACCATGGCTCACCCTCAGGTTGGAATAATTCCTGTGCTGGATTAAGGTGTATTGCCACTGCATCAGCGTTAATCATATCCACTGCCTCATTAACCCAATCCACTAAATCCCTATCACTAAGCCTAGAAACCTGGGGTGCACCTAGGTTGGCTATTTTTAGGGCGCTTGGTGCATTATCCTTAACAACCCTGAAGCTCCAAGCGGTCTCAGGCTTCATTAATGCTATCCTCTGTGAACCAACATACATGCCTATCCCAAACTCCTCAGCGGCCTTGGCTAAAACAGCATTAACCCTACCAGCAGTCTCAGTACCACCGGTTAAGGCACCTATTATGAATGGGAAGCTAAGCCTCTTATTAAACAATTCAATGGTTGAGTCAACATCATTAAAATCCATCTCCGGTAAAGCATTGTGAATTAATTGAACACCATCAAACAATGAATCACCAACCTCAACATCACTACTTGAAGCAATCCTAATATGCTCATCCTTACGACCCCCAATCATCCAAAATAGTTTCAATCAATACCCTAATAAACTTTGTTAGGTATCTGGAATAGTTTATCGAATAAGAAGCCTTAAGCTTCATGAATATTAATGTTAAGACATTAACTGCAATGAGCATGCATGATTAAGGTGATTATGATTGAGTATAGCTATAAGTATAAGGCTACAAATACAGCATTACTTCTAAGGGATTGAATTATTTTTGATCCATGATTAGTGTACCAGCGGTTTCGGCTCATTTTTAAGCTAAGTTAATAGGCATTGGCAGTTAATCCCTGAAGGGGACTCACTTTAATCAGAGGATTTAAGAAAAACTTAATTTTAAATTTAAGACCATTGACTTAACGTAAATCATTACCTCATCTTCTTCTTAGTGTTATTATTGCTGCTACTATGGCTATGACTATTACTATTATTACTATTCCTGCTATTAGTGCTGTTGATATTACTGGTTTAGTCACGGTTACTGTGGATACTGCTGTGGTTGTTGCTGTACTAGTCACTGTGCTTACGGCAGTGGTTGTGACTGTGCTTGTAACAGTGCTAACAGCAGTAGTGGTTACTGTTGAAGTAGTAGTTGAAGTAGTGGTTACTGGTGTAGTGGTTGATACTGGAGTATACGGTATATGGAAGTACGATGCAACACACTGCTGTAGGCTTGGATCAGGATTAGGAATACCTAGGTAAGCCGCAAACTGAGGATACTTAGTCCAAAGACTACCATTAGCGATTAATTGAGCTAAAGGTGGTACATTTGGCGGCGGAGCTATTGCTCCAAGGTCAAGCCATTCCCTAGGTGAACCTGCCCATACATTCCATTGGCCACCATTCTCATGAGCATCCAGTATATTGTAGAACATAATTGATGCATAAGGTAATGCACACTTATAGAGCCATAGCGGATCCATGTAACTTGGCTGATAAACTTTTATATATGGGTAATAGACTATCGGTATTACAGGAACATAGTAATCATACCATGCAAATAAGACCTCCGTTAAGTACTCATATAAATTGCTTCCTGGAGTTGACACATCATATGTATTAAACCAATTTGTTAAATTAATGTACCCAAACGTTGAGTTAACACACGTCACAATAGTGCCGTTTAAGTAAGGTGGAGTACTATTATACATTGATGGTACAGTAACTGTTACTGGTGAGCAGTACCAGCCAGTGATCTTGCCGTTTGACGTAGTAGGCCATGCGAATGGCCAAGGCTTACTGATGTTTATGAAAGTAGTAATCCAGGATTGACTAGATAAATAGGTCCATGCGGATTCATAACTATGCACTAGAAATTCTGGCGCCTGAATCTCTGCGGCCTCCCACTCAAGATGAGGCCAAATGGTACCAAAATATGTACTTAAATCAAGGCTTAATTCCTTCGTGGGAACACCGAAAGCTGACCATTCCTCAGCAACAACCTCACCTTGAGTCATAAAGTATGTCCAGCCACTTGGACCAGAGATTAAGATTGTTAATGATGTACCATTAGGTAAGTACCATTGACCATTCTTATAGGTGAGGCCGGCAGACTTGAGTAAGTCACTGGCATAAGTTAAGTTATATGTGCATGGGATGTAGTATTTCAGGACTGATGCCGGGAAAGTGAACGCTACATTTGGTGTAACAGGGGCAGGATAAGGTGCTGGGGAAGATATCCATGATAATGAGACCTCAGTCCTATTTACAGCGTAACAGAAGGCTTGCCTTACTTGAGGTAAGTTGAATGGATATACGTAAGGATTGAGAGCAATACCAAATGACCAGAATCCAGGATACCAAAGAACAGCATAACCTGGTGTACTGTTTATGATTTTAAGCTGCTGAGCAGTCCAGCCAACACTTATGTATCCCATGTTTTGGTGAGCCTCAATCATTGTTAATATTGAGGCTGTTCCCCCTGGGATGAACTTATTAATTATAGTTGGATCATAATAAGTCCATGACTCCCATGGTAATATTTTAAGCCATGTTGCTAGAAGTGGTATACCATTAAAGTATAAGGGCTCTAGTGTATATGCTACAAAGTTAGAGCCTATTGAGGTCATGTAATATGGGCCAAGACCCCAGTATGGTGGTACAAACTTCGTTATATTCGTTGAACCAAATTCTATGGCTTGTGTTACATTCATTGTTTTTAATGCATCGACTATTGGTTTCCAAACTGAGTACGGTGTTGGTGTATTACTTGTTAAGATCCAGTATGGTATGTATGGTGCCCACTTCTGGAATAGGAATTGAATAGTGTAGTTGTTTAGTACTCTAACGTCTTCATCAACAAGGGATTGGTTTATGAACGGCACATACCAACCAAAAGCCTTCATACCAATATAGAAGTAGGCGTAAACATCCCATGCGGTGAAAGGCATTGTAGCTGAACCATTAAACCAATAAATATCATGCCTAAGGTAAATCGTTAAAATACCACTACCATTAGGCAAAACCTCAACAGTCCAATTCTTAGCTAAAATCGGTAATGGCTGACCTGTGAATACGCTCCAAAACGCTAATGGTGGGGCTGATGTAGGCCACCAAATATCATTACCAGGAGCATATGGATTCCATACTGGGCTACCAGGAACATATAATAAAGTACCCCATGTCGGTATTACGAATTGCGGCTTTTGTTGCGCGTGTGCTGTTATTGAGCTGTACAGTATGATTACTGCGGCTATTATGATTACTGGTAGTATCGTGTTTTTATTGAGTTTAGGCATAATTTTTATTAATGCTAATGGTTAATAATTTTTGCTACAATATTGGTGATTAAACATGTTTTAGTAAGTGATTGCTTCTAATGAATTTAATTAAACCATATTCCTAAAACATGTTTACCCCCTTATGAGTAATTTAACCCCACAGGTTAATGACCTTACTTAATCCCCTCCTTAACGTGTACCCATCACTAAGATACCCAATAACGTATGAACCCAATATGACATTACTTGACTCCACGTAATCTGAGTTAGGGGGATTGGTGTTGGCGTTGTTAATTCTGAATATGTTCCCACCACTATTGTCAAGTATTCCTAAATTAGAATTATGCTCTATTACATTAATCATGATTTGATTCCACATTGATCCACCGTTAGGCATTGAACCAGTCATGTCTAGAATTATCCCCA
The DNA here is from genome assembly GCF_000018305.1 of Caldivirga maquilingensis IC-167. Classification (NCBI taxonomy): domain Archaea; kingdom Thermoproteati; phylum Thermoproteota; class Thermoprotei; order Thermoproteales; family Thermoproteaceae; genus Caldivirga; species Caldivirga maquilingensis. Next base: position 270,305 of record NC_009954.1, read on the forward strand.
CATTATTACCGTAAATGTGTTGAATAAAGAATGTGTTAGCCTGCACACCAAGTGGGGTTTCATTATTACCTATTGTGGCTAAGCCCACCTTATTGAATGTTAATAATCCTATTGTAATAAGATTGTTAAAGAATCCCGCTGCTGGTAATCCACTTATGTTTGGGTATTCATTTGGGTTACCACCCTCATTAATTAATACACCTATGTTACTAGAGTATGAGACCCCAGGTATATCAATTACACTATCATTGACCTGGGACATGACTAAGCCATTAATATTATTTACCGCATACATGGAGGCATTAATATACGGTAAGTTGATTCTTGAGAAGTATATTTGACTACCACTGCTTGGTGATAATATTACTAATGCTGAGTTACGCCTAGTGGGGAAGTAAGGTGAAGGCTGTATGATTGAACCTGGTTCACTCACTACATTTAAGTAGTTGTAGTATGAGGCATAGGGTGGAAATGCCTCCCTGAAATCAATGCTCTCATTAACTTCATATGTACCTGGTTTAATAAGCAAGCTCACCCTACAGTTACCACCCCTTGATAAGCAATCATTCCCAATGTAGTTTAACGCCTCCTGAATACACGCTGTATTGGAGTTCACGCATATTCTTAATCCATGCCAATCAATTGCATAATAATACCCATTTTTCTCATAAACTATAATACGGTATCTACCCCATGCCTCAATAAAGTCACTTACTGAAGCACCCTCCTGAGTATGATTAATTGAATTAACCGCTCTTAACCCAGCGTATACTAATCCCCCTGCACCAGCAGCCGCACCTAGGATCTTAAGGAACCTCCTCCTATCCATAAGCCTAAAGGTTTACCCAGCCTTAAAACTAATACACTATGATTAATTTATAACATATATAAATAACATTATTTTAATAATGCTAAGTTTACCGATTAGTGTCCTAAAAATGTTTAGTACCCACCTTTTTTATTAGAATCCTTAAATACAGGGTAACTGATTGTATTTGCAACTTATGATCTATCGGCACGCTATAGGGTAATTAATGGATCAGCGGCAATAGCGTTAAGGGCGTATGTGGTTGGGTTTACTTAACTTAATTGCCCACAGTTAATTCTATTGAATTCCTTATGTGGCTCGATTTGATACCAGTAAGCCACACTCTCATACCTTGCCAGTACTTCATCGTATTCACCGTGGTGTATCATGACTCTTAATTCCCTTTGGAATGGTATTGGGTCAGGTATGTGGAATCTATATGCTAGGATCCTAAACCTCCCCTCATCCTTAATTATTAGGCCGTGGAATGGTGCATTGAATGGACCCTTAATGAAGTACCAGCCGCTTAGGAAGTAATCCTCAGTACCCGTTGAGCCGTATGCTAATTCACCATCAGCGTAAATCATCATATTGCCCTCAAGGAACCCTAAACCACCTGAGGGTGGGTTGGCTTGGCTTAAACCCTCCATAGCCAGTACAGTACCCATGTAATGCCCCTTCCCTGAGGCATGTAGGATTAAATACGGATTACCTAATGTTGTTGGGTTTTCACTACGCCATACTGCGTGAAGCCTACCCATATTACTAATATCCACACCCTCATAGTAACTAATCATGTAGTATAGGTGATCAACATCAAGATCACTGCAGTTCTCAACCTCAATAATAGCCTTCTCAAAGGGCATTGGAAGGAATGTATAATATCCACCACTGGTAGTACCCATTACCAGTGAGGAGTAGTGGTAATACTCGGTTATAGTGTTTGTTGAGTAGCATGAGCCGAAGAAGCATGATAATGGTGCCTCAATACTTGGGTTTGATTCACCATCCCAATAAGCCCTAATAATAAGTCTCCTCAAGTAATCTTTAACAGCAGGCTTAGAGAAACCACCAGCAATGGTTAACCATAGGCTAACTATAATGCCAGGACCATTAATGCTGAGTAAAGTTACCTTACCATGAGCAGGTATTGAGTAATAGTCAAGCCACTTCTTATGCTCCTCATCAGTATAATGAGTACTTGAAACATACCTTAATTTACCAGTCCTAAACCTAGGTAAATCAAGTAACATTGATTAAAACCACTTCATATATTTAAATTTTACCCATAAGCCTCACGGTGAGCTTAATGAAGGTTTCTCAACATTGGATTCAAAAGTCCGTAATTCTGGGTCATCATCATGAATTACCCCATTACATGGCCACCAATGATTAGGAGTGGCATTGTTACCTGTGGCCCAGCCTCCAGGTGCTTCACAGTGGTGTGTTAAATGACCTTAGTCTACACTAATGGCCCTAATTCATAACACACCTAAGTACTATGGCCTAGTAATTAATTCAAGGGCTGTAGTTACAATAAGCTACATAGTGGCTAAGGGTAGGGATGCATTAAGCTCTAACATTAGACTTAGGTTGGTGAGTGAGGTGGTTGGGTTAGGGGATAAGATTAATATTGATGGCTATGATTATGAGGCTTCCTTCAGGTTTAAACTTTGAATTTTATTGTTGGGGCTAAGGCAATAACATACTTAATGGGTATTAGAATGCCTAAGAATAATGGGGGAACAATAATAGTGGACTTCATGGGATATTAACATAAAATATTAACCGTGAAATGTAAGCAATAATATTCTTCATTTCTTATAACTCATACGTTTAAGATTACTAGGCTTTTATCCAACCTATTAACTTGTTGAAACAATCTTACTCATGGTTTTATTGGTACGCTTATTTCCTGCAGTATTAATGGGTCATTGGCTCCAGCCACCTCCCTATACCTCCTCTCAATTAATCCAAGTAGCCTTAATGTAATTTCACCTTCCTCGGTTGCCATGTTCCTTGATTCAGTTGGGTCTTTAGCTAAATTATATAATTCAACGTGGCCACTCCTCCTACCGTATGTATCATTCCTAATCCACTGTATTAGCTTCCATTCACCAACCCTAATCATCCTAGCAGTCTGCCTAGTATTCTCAAGACTGAACACTGCATCATGACCCTTAGACTCACCCCTAATAACCTTAAGTAGGCTTAAGCCAGTCATGTATTCGGGAATCTTTAAACCTAGTGAATCTAATATTGTTGGTGTTATGTCGGTGTTTTGAACAAATGCATCATACTTAACACCCTTGGCTTTACCACGCCCAACCTCATCAATTAACTTATCAGGTAGCCTAATGATTAATGGTGTCTTAACATCCCACTCATATAAGCCGTGGTGCTCGTAGTATACGTTGTGTTCACCAAGACCCTCACCATGATCTGATGTTAATACTATTAATGTATCCTCAAGTAAGCCAGTATTATTAATAATGCTCATTAATTCACCAATCCTCTCATCAACGTAAGCAGCCTCACTATCGTAAAGAGCCCTAATGTAATCAGGGTCATTAACGCCGGAATTAATTAAATCCCTTATCCAACTATCCTTAAGTAGTAATCTACCCCAAGCTGTTGAGTTAAGCCTACTAACCAAATCACCCTTACTGTAATCCCCATGATAGAACTTCTCAGCATAAGGCTTAGGTGGTATATATGGGGCGTGGGGATCCCAGTAATGTATAAAGAGTAAGAAGGGTTCATTCTTATACCTATTAATTAATTCGAAGGCATCCTTAACCTTAGCATTAACATACTCACCATTAACCTTAATACCGTTAGAAATCACCACTAAACCACCAATATCAATGTAGTACCTGTAGCCCCTAGCGAACCATCCAGCATACATGTGTGTGGCTAAGTTATCAACAGCTATAGTTAAGTAGCCGGCTTCATTAAGTATCTGTGGTAGAGTTAATATGCTTCCACTTAATTGAACCTTACCACCATGACTAACTATACTGTGTATTAATGGTGTTGTTCCAGTAAATATTGTTGTGAAGGATGGGTGAGTGGGTATGGCTTCAGCGTAATGATTCGTAAACGCCACGGAGTCACGGCAGAGGGAGTCAACATTAGGCATAGTTGGGTAACCTGAGCCGAGGCAACCAACCCTATCAGCCCTCAAAGTATCTATAGCTATTAGGATAACGTTGAAATGATCATTAACCATATTAATCACCTACATTACATATAATTGATTATACCATTCATATGGATCCCTCTCCCCTGTTGGTAATGGTTCCAATTTACCACCTGCATCACTAATTATCCTGCTGAATAATTCCTTAACCTTATCGGTGGCTTCATTTACAATATTTCTCTTAAGCTCTGCATCATTCCTAAGATCGTACAATTGAATATTGAGGCCTCTTCTATCACTAATTAACCAGTACTCATTATCACGATACATCACGTAGTTACCGAACGCTGATGTAACATAACCCCTCGCAGCACTCCCCTTACCCTCAACATTATACCGACCACTAACCATGATTACTCTAAGCAGTGATACTTTATAAGCATTAGACATCGTAATTCACCTTAACTTGTTTGTTTTTGTGCGGGTTGTTGGTGCCTTATAATGCCTTTCACTGTGTTAACGTGTTGGGTGTTGTTCATTGTGTTAATGCTTAAATATGTTTAATGACCTTGATTAATATGATTAGTAGGCGTGGTGTATTGCTTGGTGTTGGATTGGCTCTTGCAGGTGCCACTGCTGGTGGTGTTTATGAGTATTTTAGGGGTTTTCAAGCATTACCCCAATCCTCAACCACTACAACCACCGCACTTACTACGCATCCTGAAATCCATACTGCTGGTTTTGGTTGGGAGGTTGTTGATCTTCATAATAATGGTGCTGATGCCTATTTTCAAGCATTAAATGATGTGATTATTCATTGGATTGACTTGGATGCATCATACATGCTCATTAAGCCACCAAGTAGTGAGGGGTTTGCTGAGGTATTGATAACTGTTGGTAAGGCATCAACACCATCATTCAGTAAACCACCTCAAGTATATCAAACACTACCCCAATCAACATCATTCACACCAATAACCATAGTTAATCCAAATAATCTGCAGACTGTTGCAGACGCATACCCAGGGGAGGGTTTCCTGGTGAGGCTTATCTTGAAATCATGGGTTCCAAGTAATGGTACTGCATCATCAGTTCAGAGGCATGTTACACTATACCCAGGTGTGAGGATTAGTAATGGGGAATACTTAATATTCCACATGGACCATGCAGGAGTAGGACCATTGGACTGCGAAATACAGGCAACACTAGGATACAGCCTAATAACTTAACAGATGAAGGAAGCATAAATGCAGCCACCACTGCAGTTGAGTAGCATCCTTAATCTAAGGTACGATAAAGGTTTCATTATAGCCCTATAGTACTTAGCGTCTGTGTGTTTTTTAAAGTTCTTGGTTGGTTGTGTATTTGGATGCTGGGTTACTTGGTTAATCCACCTATTGAGGATGCTGCTCGATTCGTAAGTAGGTATAAGGGTAGTGGGGTGGTTTTGATTTATGGTCAGGTGGAGGCTACTTACAGTGGTAGGGCTGCTGCCCAGATTAGGTTAATGCCTAGGCTGGTGGTCACTAAGCCTGACGGCGTCTTAATGATTCATGAGGGGCGTAGGGAAAAGCCCATAATATGGAATCCACCTGGTTCCCAACTCTTCGTCTCAGTGGATGATGGTGAACTCATCCTTAGGAGTATTAGGCGTAGTCCAAGGGAGTACGTTACAGTGAATATTCCTGAAGTGTACCTTGTCGCCTCAATGGAGTTGGGGTTGAGTGAGGATTTTAAGGTTATTGGCAGTGAGAGGGATATTGTTGATGCCATTGTGGCTAACCCGGGTTTAATTGAGGATGGGTTCAGGGTGATTAGTAGGGAGTATGAGACCATGGTTGGTAGTATTGACTTGCTTGGTGAGGATAAGGCAGGTAACCTAGTGGTTATTGAGGTTAAGAGGAGTGGGGCATCACCTGAGGCCGTTCACCAGCTTAAGAGATACGTGGACTACATCACCAGTAAGAACCCTGGTAGGGTTGTTAGGGGTATATTGGTGGCTGCCTGGATTTCAGCATCAGCCTACAGGTATCTTAAGGATTATGGATTAGAGTTCAGGAGGTATACGCATGCTAACCTCACTGGATTCAGCCTTAGGAGTAATGGCTAATGTACGCGCAATGAATTACTCGCAGCGAATGATTTCTCAATGAGCAGGATTAATCAATAACCCTATTAGTAACTCTAAATCTAATGATGACCTCCCGGCACCTAAAAGTTCCTTCAATCCATTCTGGAGACCCCCAGCTAACAGCTTCATATAATCCTTGCATTAATTCAAGGCCTCGTAACCTCAATACTGAATGTAGAGCAGCATGGTTAATCATGCATGCGAAGTCTGTACTTTATGGGATTACACCCCTAGGTGCTGAATACTTATTAAGGTTAACCTGAGGATTCCTCATGGCTTCAGGATTAAGTAAACCCACGGTTCTAAGTAATGCGCCAAGGTCCATACTGGGTGAGGGACCGGTTTGGCTTCCTGAGTCTGGTGTATTGTATTGGGTTGATATACTTGGTGATAGGGTTCACTCATATAGGTTGAGTGATGGGTTGGTTAACTCAATTAAGGTTGGCCCATACCCAAGCTGCGTAATGCCTAATGATGACGGTAATTTAGTCGTTACCATAAAGGATAAGGTAATCCTAATTAATCCACGGGACGGCTCGGTAATAAGGACGTTAGCCACTGTTAATGAGGGGACTAATAATAGGTTTAATGACTGTAAATGCGACCCCATGGGCCGTCTAGTGGCTGGTACAATGGATATGGGTGAAAGAAACCCCACTGGTTCACTCTACGTCCTTGATTCAGGGGGTTTAAGGAGGATACTGGGTTCAGTAACCATATCTAATGGTATTGCTTGGTCCAGTGATGGTTCAGTAATGTACTATATTGATAGTCCAACAAGGAGGGTTACAGTGTTTAAGTATAATAAGGGTGAGGGGGCCTTGGAGGGGGTTATTGGTTACATTGATTTATCAAGCTTCCCCGGTGTACCTGATGGTATGACTATTGACTCTGAGGGTTACCTATGGGTTGCATTATACGGTGGTGGTAGGGTTCTTAGGATTAATTCAATTAACCGTAGTGTTGTTGATCAAGTGGAGTTACCGGCTCAATACACTACGTCATGCACCTTCGGTGGGGGTGACTTAAGGACATTATTCATAACCACTGCAACGGATAGGAGTAGGCAGTCAAGTGGCCCGGATGGGTATGTGTTTAGCCTTAGTCTTAACGTTAAGGGTACTGTGGTTAATAAGTGTAGGTTCTAGGCGTTAAACAGCGGTTATTGAACTTCCCTTGAATATCCTAACCTTAATAACGATATTGTAGCCGCAGTAGGGGCACCTTATTGTGCTTGCTGATCTTCCAAATATCTCAAGCTCACTCTTACCGAAGGTTCTACCGCAGCTTAGGCACATGTATATCTTCCTCTCCTCAATACCCTCCTCACCAGTCTCCTGCTCCTCAACGGTATTATTACCCTCACTCACAATTCCAGTAACCCCCAACCCTTAAAATACGTTTCCACGCATCATGCTTATCCTAAACGATACACCCTTATATTACCTGGATTACTCATGAATGATGTATAAACCGTTTTCAGAGGATTTAAGCTGTGATGAGGTTAAGAGAATTGAGTTAATGGGTGAGAGCGCGATTAGGGCTTATAGGAGGGTTATTTCAATATTTAAGTCAGGTAAGCCAGGCCTCTACATGCTGATGGGTGATTATGGGTCAGGTAAGACGCTTATTGTTAGGAAGGCTACGGCTGGGTTAAGTAGCGGTAGGGTTGTGGTTAAATCCTTTAAGAGCATTAATGATGCCGACTTATCCTGCTCAGGGGGTAGGGCAATAATGGGTTACGTCATTGACAGCTTCGAACTATTCTTCCAAAACCCCCAAGCCTACGCTGAATTAGCTAGAAATTACGTAATATCTGTTTCACAATACTACCCAGTCCTACTTGTAGTGAGCCTACCATTAATCATAGGGGATATTAGCGGTTACGGTGATGTAGTGAATAGGGTTGGTGAAATCCCTGAGGGTAATAAGATTAGGATCACCTTCACACCAGAGGAGACTAGGAGCATACTCGGTAGATTAGGCATTAGTATTAATGAGCATGTTAAACCCTACATCCTTAAGACACCTGGCTTAGGCATTAGGGCATTATCACCAGGCAAGGGGAGTGATGAAGTAGTGGAGATAATAGTGATTTAGCATATTACTCACTTCACTGTGTAGGGCTTAATCCTTTAATTCAACCTATTGATTACCCTGTAATGCTCAGATTCATACCAAGGGAGCAGTTAATGCAAATGATTAATTACAGTGAGTTAGTTGAAACAGTGAGGGATGCCTTAATTAAACTACATAAAGGGCAGGGTGAATTACCGCCTAGGTTCAGTGCAAGCATTAGGGGTAATTGGTGGGGTTTAATGCTTGGTTACGTTGAGGGAATGGGGATTGGTGTTAAGGTTGTTAACCTATACCCCGGTAATGCTGCTAAGGGTATTGAGACAATACATGGAGTCGTCATACTGTTTAATGAAACTGACGGCACACCCCTCTTAGCAATGGATGGCTCATCATTAACTGGATTAAGGACAGCGGCCGCATCAGCCTTAAGCATAATGGCTACAGACGCCTCCACTGATGTGCTTGGCTTCATTGGTACTGGGGAGCAAGCCAGGTACCATGCCTTAGTGTTTTCAAGATTATTTAAGGTGAGGGAGGTATACGCCACCAGTAGGGGGTTGGGTAGGTTAATGGGATTCATTAATTATGTTCAGGAATTAGGCATTAAGGCTCATGCAGCCGCCAACGTGGAGGAGGTTATTGATGAATGCGGCACCGTGGTTATTGCAACAACCTCAACATCACCCGTATTAACCATTAAACCAAGGCCTGGCTCACACGTAGTATCCATTGGGGCACCTAAACCAGTAAATGAGGTTAGCAGGCCTATTCTAGAAGGCGCCTCATGCATACTCGCCGATAATAGGGAGGCAGTGCTTAATGAGGCTGGGGAGGACTTCACGGGCCTGAGGCTAATGGATCTCTCCGAGGTGCTTTCAGGTGATGCAAAGTGCGTGAGGGGTAATGGGTATACTGTCTATAAGTCTGTGGGATTCTCAACACTTGACGTTGCAGCCGCCTACTACGTGTATAGTGTCTACACTAAGGGTAGTGTGTGATTACCTATGTTGAGGCGTGGGGTTGGTGCATTAATCTACTGCAGTGCCCGTAAAAGGGTGAGTGTACCTAATCCGCCTGGGTTTGATATTGAGAATGAGGATAAGTATAGGTTAAGCCTACCCTCATTACCTGCATTTGAAATGTACACTGGCCTTGAGTTCACTAAGACGATTCAATACCTTAACCTTAAACCAGACTCAGTATTCATCCTCTCCGCCAGATACGGCTTAATACGTGGGGATCAGGTTATAGTACCTTATGAGGCAAGATTAACCTTAAGCAACTACAGGGCTGTGGTTGATAACTGGATTAAGAGAATGAATGGTAATAGGGGGGTTGATTACTTCATTAATACTAGGTTTAACCTACTTGTGGTTAGGTTATCTAAACCCTACATGTTGGCTATGGATCACTTAACCAGTAAACTGGGCATTAACCCATGCGTTGGTGATAGGATAATGGTGTATTCACCAATACTAGGTCCATTTAACACATGCCCCAATGCCGAGTTAATTAGGGTTAAGGGGCAGGGTGACTACGTTAAGAGGATTAGGAATCTGCAGCATTAGGATATTAACTCTATGAGTTAATAATATACCCTTAAGCGCCGCGCCATCAGATGCTAAGGCAAATTATGGTATTCTCAATGCACCTCCTCCATTCTCTCAAGCTTAATTCCACAGCAGGCTAATTAATGAACCCATAAAAGAGATGCATGGAGCTAAGGTCTGACCTCCTCCTCGTCCTTTAGGGTGGGGGTTTGTGGCTACATCCCGGGCTCTTGCCTGGTTCAGCCACTGGCTGGGTCTCCGGCCCAATTACCCCTATCCCTCCCGTGAGGGAGGGAATTGGGGTTATGTGTTCGGCGTGGGGGCGTTGGGTGATGCTCAACACAGCTTTATCCCACGTTTGGAAGCAGCCCCCACACCTACCCCTAGAATACACCAGAGCACTTTCTTACCATCCCCACCATAAATGACGAGACTTTCAGTTGTAAAACCCTACATTATTATGTATAAGAATAGGGATTTAACTTAACCACCATCTATTGGTGGTAGGAGAACTACTTCGTCACCATCCTTTAATACCGTGTCTAAGCCCTTAACGTAGTCTATGGCTCTTCCATTAACTAGAATATTATAACCCTCTCTCAATCCACTATCATCACTAAGCAGTGTCTTTGAAATATTGGGGTTAACCTTCTCATCAATTATTTTCAATAAATCCCTTACACTTATCCCATCAGGTACATTAAGCTCCATTCTAAGCGTCTTAGCCATTTCATAGAATAACGCCAGGAACTTAACAGTAACCTTCATTAATACAAAACACGCCTAGTGCACTAATAAATCTTTTGCATTAGTTCACTAAACTACGAGACTTCACCTTATTAACGCCTAGATCCGTATTACTTCGAAGACCCATTCCTTCGCACATACGGTATTATTACTAAGCCTGAGTCATTTATATATGATTTAGCATGTGTTTAAGACCTTATGATCCTCTTCCTTACCTTAAAGGGGTGGGTTACTTTGGGAATTCTATACGTTAGCCCCCTTGATGCGGGTTTAATCGCCTACTGGTTCACTTGAACATGGCCTTGTTTAGTTAACACTAACTAAGATTATTAACCCTACATATGATGCCTAAACAAGGGAGGTATCATAAGGGATGGGTCTTTAAGTATATAAGGTGATTACCTAGATTAGTGCAGTGGTATTAATGTTAAAAACACTAATGCATCCTCCCCATTATGAGTGTGGTTAAGCCTGATTACAGTGGAGGGAGTTTGCTTAACTTATCATCATCCATATGCGACTTCCTGGGTGTTAAGAATCAGCACCCGAGGCTAAGGAGTATTGATGGTGTTCAGGGTAGGAGGATACTGCTGCTTCTCATCGATGGTTTAGGTTATGTCCATTTAAAGCGATACTGCAGTAATTGTGAGGAGGCTAAGTGGCTTGGTAATGTTGAGGAGTTAACTAGTGTATTTCCATCAGTGACCTCAACAGTCTTAACAACATTATCAATGGGAGTACCCCCTGGGGTTCATGGTGTATTGGGCACGGTCATGTATGTTAAGGAGGCTGGTAGCTTGGTTAATACTTTAACAATGGGTTTAATGCCTGATGGGAGGAGGGGGGAGTTGAGGGATATTGGCTATGACCCTAGGGTTATCTTCTACGGTGGCTCAACAATATTTGAGGAGGCTAAGTTAAATGGATATAATTCACTGGTTATTACCCCAAAGGGTATAAGCGGGGGCTTATCAGACTTAATATACAGGGGTACTGAGGTTAAGGAGTACGTGAGCGTTTACGATGCCTTAGTACTAGCCTCCAGGGCCCTTGAGAATAACACCCTCGTGTACGTTTACATACCCACCCTGGATTCGATTCAACATGAGTATGGCCCAGAGTCCGAGGAGTATAGGGTTGCCTTAATTGAGCTACTGAATACACTAGGTAGGTTAATTAGGCATCTGCCTCAATCAACTACAGTAGTGTTAACTGCTGATCATGGTCAAGTCCAGGTTGGTCAGGGTGATGTAGTGAACTTAAGGGTAATGACTAGGTTACTGGATTCATTGTCAGTGGCGCCTTACGGTGAACCAAGGGCTCTTCAACTCAAGTTAAGTGACAAGTCACTTAAGAATGAGGTTAAGGATGCCTTATCCTCAATGGGTAGGAAGCTACTTATTTACGATTCAAGTGAAGTTAAGGAACTATTGGGTGGGGTTACTGAGTACACTGAACAGAGGATGGGTGACCTATGGGTTATACCACTCGACACCACTGCCTTAATCTACCTGTATAGGCTTAATGATGATAAGGTGGCTAAGTTTAAAGGTCATCACGCTGGTTTACTTGATTACGAAATGAAGGTTCCCTTATCCATAATAAACCTTTAAGTCAACTACGCTTGATCCTGGGGCTCCTCCTGGGCCTGGGCCTGCTGCTCCTGCCACTGCTCCACTATGTCGTAACCGTATATTGCCTTAAACATCTCCCTACCAAGTGGCGTCATCCTGAGGGGTGTCCACGGTGGATCGAAGACTACGTCAATATCGATATCTGATGCATCAGGCACGGCAGCCTGTATGGCTTCCCCAACCCTGTAGCCTAAGTCCTGGGAGAGTGGGCAACCCACGGCTGTTAGGGTCATTTTAACCTTAAGCTTATTCCCATCCTCAAGCGTAATATCGTATATTAGGCCTAGGTCATATACGTTAATCGGTATTTCAGGATCATAAACATCCCTAAGAGCCTCCACTATCCTCTTAACCTTCTCCGGAGGTAGATTAGTGGTGAAGTTAACCTCCTCATCAACATTAACGTTACTATTACTCATGACACTCACCTACAATATGCCATTAGTGTCACGTGTTTAAAAACCTTCCGGCATAGGCAAGCCACACTTAATCACGTAACTCACCCCCAGTGAAGACTACATGAGAAAGTGTTCAAGTCAAAAATATGAAATTAACATGAGGTAATGCTAATTTTATGACCTATTAGGCTTTATAGATATTGATAATGCCAACCCTATTCATGTCACTTGGAAAATATGAGAATTTCCCACCAACTGATGCTGAATTCGAGGATCCGCCAAGGGCTAGTAAATACGATGTAGTAGTGATTGGTGGTGGGGGCGGTGGGTATCATGGTGCCTTTGAGTTAAGTAAAGGTGGTTACAGTGTATTGCTTGTGGATGATAAGGGTAACCTGGGTGGTAATTGCCTATATGAGGGCTGTATACCATCTAAGGCTGTCTCAGTGTCCCTTTACCTACTTGAGAAGTTAAGGGGTATATTAAGCTCAGTGGGTAATAATGATGCTGAGAAGGTTAGGCTACTTTGGGAGAATTTAATAGATCATAAGGATAATGTACAGTACCTCAGGTATCTTCAACACATTAGGGAGATTAAGGAGCATGGTAATGTTGACTTCGTTAAGGGTATTGCTAGAGTTATCGATAATCATAGGGTAATCGTTGAGTCAATAGACGGCTCCTGGAGAAGGGAGGTGGAGGGAAGATACCTACTTGTGGCCACAGGTTCATTACCAATAAAAATACCCGTACCTGGCGCCGACCTGACCCTCGGTAGCCAGGAGTTATTCGGGTATAGGACTAAGTTAAGGAGAATCCCCAGTGACGTAGTCGTGATAGGTGGAGGCTACATAGGTGTTGAGGTAGCCTCAGTGTTAAGTGGCCTTGGTGTTAAGACCACTATAGTTGAGATGCTGCCCAGGATATTAAGCGGCTGGGATTCAGGCATAGTGTCTATGATTGAGGAGAAGTTGAGGAGTAGGGGTGTCGCAATATTAACTAACTCAAGGGTAACAGGCATTAAGGAGGAGGGTGGGCAGAAGATTGTTGAGTACAGTAGACCTGATGGGAGTGTAGGTTACGTAACCGGTTCAGAGGTTATAATGGCTGTTGGTAGGAGGGCTAACGTTGAGGACCTTAGTCAACTGGGTATTGTTGATAGGAATCACGTTGACGTTAACAGCGCCATGGCGACTAAGGTACCTAACGTGTACGCCGCAGGTGATGTAATAGGAAGGTACATGCTCTACCACGCCGCTGTGAAGGAGTCTGTGGTGGCTTCATGGAACATAATGATGGGTAGACAAATCTTCGAGGTTAACTTCAACACAATACCCATGACAATATTCACCGAACCTGAGGCAGCAATGGTTGGTTTAAGTGAGGAGGCTGCTAAGGCTAGGGGCATTAACTATACTGTTGTCCAGTACCCGCTTAGCGATGACTCATACGCACAGATCATAGGGGTGAGGGATGGCTGGGTTAAGTTAATTATTGAGAAGGAGACCCAGAGGATTATTGGTGGGGTTATTTACGGTGAGGCCGCCTCAATGATGATTAATGAAGTGGCGTTGGCAATAGCCGTTAACGCCAGGGTGAAGGACATTGCCCTACTAGCCCATGCTCACCCAACTATCTTTGAGTCAATAGATAGGGCTGCCATTAGGTACAGCCTATAATTGCGTACTCAATGCCCTGAATTTAAGTACCTTGAATGCAGTATTATGGGTTTATTAAACTCAACGTTAAGCATCCTTTGAAGCGGCTTACACTTAACCTTGAGTAGGAATAATGAATTGGGATGCCTTATACCAGACTCCAGGTAAGCCTCAAAATTACCCACACCCTTTGATATCACTAAGTCAGACTTCTTAATGTAATTATCGTAGATTGCATCACTCAGGAAAGCTGGGTAACGGTTACCTGTGTTAACAATGTTGACGTTACTGTCCTTAATCATTCCCCTAACGTAATCATAGGTTACGTCGGTTTCATATGGCTTAAGCCTAGTTACAACAGTCACCCTTGAATGGGTGGCTAGCTTACTAATTAATACACTATCCACAGCGAATTCACCTGCATTATCAACAACATACGTAACCTCCCTGGCACTCCTCATTATATTTGATAATTCATCCTCATTAATGCCTAACCATATTGGCTCCTCATTAATACTACGTATAAGCATGTCCTCATTAAACGTGTAATTAAACATCGGTACATCAACTGAGTTAGCGGCTGCAGCCACCTTAATCAACTCAACCTCACTGGCATTAATAATCCTAGGCACAATTACCTCCCTGGCTATCTTCTCATAACGATCCTTCTCACTGACGTAAGGGTCCTCTGAACCAACTATACTTGATAACTCCTCGAAGGAGTTAGCAAATGTCCTAGACCTACCGAGAGGTAGGTCATTAGCTATCCTCACTATTATCCTCCTAACTGATTCAGGATCAGACCTATTAAACTTCTTTAACTCACTAAGCCTAGACGTTAAGGCGCATAAGGTGCATTCTGCATAGTCTATATACTGCACAATGAGGGTTAGGGAGGTAACCTAAATAAAGATTACCTAAGTTACTCACCGCCAGTGAAGAAAAGCATCTACATTCTAGCCACACAGTCCAACAGCGGGAAGACAATACTAGTCACGGCACTACTTAGGTTGGTAAATAGGAGGAGTAGAGTGGCCTCACCCTTTAAGGCCCAGAACATGAGCCTAAATAGTTACCCGGCGTTAAACGGTGGTGAAATAGCCCTAGCCCAGGCAATGCAGGCCTACGCCTCTGGTCTTGAGCCATTAGTTGAAATGAATCCAATACTCCTAAAACCCATTGGAGACATGGCCAGTGAGGTTATCGTAATGGGTAGGCCAGTGGGTTTAATGGAGTACCGTGAATACAGTAGGAATCCACTGGATAAGTGGAGAATAATTAGGGTGGCATTGGGTAGGTTAATGACTTTAACCAACGGCTTAATTATCGGTGAGGGTGCTGGGAGTGCGTATGAACCAAACATTACCAATGATGTGGCTAACTTCAGGCCTGCTGATTACCTTAATGCAGATGTATACGTTGCACTGGATATAAGTAGGGGTGGAGCCTTCACGAGCGCCCTTGGGTTATATAATTCAGTACCGGTTAAGTGGAGGGAGTTGATTAAGGGATTCATTATTAATAGGTTTAGGGGTGATTCAAGGATACTTAATGATGCTGTTAAGTGGCTTGAGGAGAAGACTGGTAGAAGGGTTGTTGGTGTGATTCCTGAGATTAATGAGGCTCATTACCTATGGCCTGAGGATTCAGAGGCCATGGTTGATTTCGGTAATGGGTCAATTGACGTGGCCGTGGTTTCATACCCTGGAATATCGAATTTCCATGAATTCAACGTATTAGCCATGGAGGATGTACACGTTAGGTTCGTTAAATGGCCTGACTCCCTGGGTGAACCAGACTTACTCGTGCTACCTGGTGCCAAGAACACTGCATTAGCCATGGATTGGCTTAGGAGAAGTGGGCTTGATCGTAAGATAGTTAAGATGGCTGGTTCAACACCCATATTAGCCATATGCGGTGGCTTCCAACTACTCACTGAGTACATGAGTGACCCAACTGGTGTTGAGTTCGGTAACCCAGGTCACGTTAAGGGGCTTGGGTTAATTAAGGCTAGGGTGGTTTACCGTGAGGATAAGATCGTGGCCCACAGTAAGGCTATGCTTAATACTCTTCCCGAGAAGCCCATTAGGGGGTATGAGATACGTAGGGGTAGGTTAACGTATAATGGTGATGAACCAGGCATGATTATTATTGAGAGGAATAGTAACCCAGTGAATGAGCCTGACGGCTACTTTAATGAGGATAGGAGAATCTTCGCAACAAGCCTACATGATGTTTTAAGCAACCCTGAGGTTAGAGGCATTGTTTTAACCATGGCTAAGGGAAGCAGGGTAACAACCAGTGAGTACACGTCAATTAGCGCACTGCTTCACTGGATTGATGAGTTAGCCGCAGTTATTAACAGTAACTTAACCATTGACCTATAATTCATTAGTCCAAGCCTCAATACTATTTTAAGGGTAACGCAATAAGTTAATTCGTGTTATTGCTTAGGAACTGCAGATACGTGATTACGCCCACGGAGGATGGTGGTGTTAAGGTTATGGAGAATGCAAGCGTATTGATTAATAATGGTGTAATAGAGGGGGTTGGTGATGTTAAAGCCAGTGGGGTTGATGTTATTGAATGCGAAGGTGTAGCAATACCAGGTCTCTTCAATGCTCATACTCACTTAGCCATGACGATGTTTAGGGGGCTTGTTGATGGCTTGGAGCTTCAGGATTGGTTAAAGGTTATCTGGGGCATGGAGAGGAGGCTTACAGAGGAGGCTGTGCTTATGGGGTTTGAACTCGGCTTAATCGAATCATTAATGAGCGGTGTAACCGGTGTGCTTGACATGTACTTTAACCCAAACGTAATTAATCTAGTGGAGAAGTATGGAGTGAGGGTTTTCGAGGGACCGACATTCATTGATGAATTCGAGAATCCCAGGCTCACTGAGAATAGGTTAAGGAACCTTATAGCTGAATCACAGGGCCATAGCCTAATCAAGCCTGTATTGAATCTTCACAGCGTATACGCTAATAGTGAGGATACTTTAACGAGGGTTAGTGAACTTAAGGAGGAGCTTGGCTTAAGGCTACACACGCATGTTAGTGAAACCAGGTGGGAGGTTTACAGGATTAGGGATAGGTACGGTGCCTACCCTGTGGAGGTCCTGGATAAGTTTAAGCTACTCGACTCAAAGTCAATACTAGTCCACTTAGGTTGGGTAACCAACTGGGAGATTGAGTTAATACTTAGGTCACAGGCAACCGCGGTTCACTGCCCATCATCAAACATGAAACTGGCCACAGCTGGATTCTTCCCAATAAGGGAATTAATGAAGGGTAGCAACGTCACCCTTGGCACTGATGGGCCAGGTACAGGGGATTCCCTGGACCTATTTAAGGAGATGAGACTTGCAGTACTACTGCAGAGGAATAATTACTGGGATGCCTCAGCATTAACAGCTGAGGATGCCTTAATCATGGCCACTAGAAACGGCTATAGGGCGGTTGGGTTAAAGGGAGGCCTAATAGAGCCAGGTTACCTAGCGGACATAGTAATCCTCAACCACGAAGACCCCAAGGTCAATCCACTGAATAAACACAACATAATTAAAAACATAGTCTACTCATACACAGGGAGTATGGTTAAGATGAGTATCATTAACGGTAAGCCAGTATACGGACCACACAACAGGATTAAACTCATTAAAAGAACCAAGGAACTAAGCCAAAAACTATCGAATTACATAGAGAAATTACTAAACAACCACTAACACCTACGCGAAAACACATCCCTTTACTTCCAATCCCTCTTGGGATTTTCACCTGGCATATGTAATAGCAGGAGTAGGGGTCGTGGCTATCATCTTTCTAATCCCTTTGGGGATTTTCGGTTGCAGCCACACTCCACATGTTGATAAAGACGTATAAGGAACTTTCTAATCCCTTTTGGGATTTTCAAGGAAAGTAATGTCACAATAATTTATGTAATTATTGTTAACTTTCTAATCCCTTTGGGGATTTTCTGAGTTATTGGCTTTTTTAGGGTTTTTAAGTTTTACTCCATGGCTTGTTTTATTCACCATCAGCACAACCATTCCGCTATTCCTCACCCCCACATCCCTGTGCCGATGATAAACCATAACCACCCAATGGTTGTGCTAATTGAAAGAAATGAAGAATGAAAATGAAACTGTGCTGATGGTAATATATAGAATATATATTCAATAGCAAGGAGATAATCAACGAAACAGTGAGTGCCTTATTAGCATATGGTTATTCAGTATGTTTAATGGTCTAAAGACTATCTTGGTGATGTAGATGTATGAGTGAGAGTTGCAGGTTAATTATTATGATGTTGCATGGTTGGGGTTATTGATATATTGTAATTATGCTTCAGTAATTTTAGTGTGGCATTGTTCTTTATCCTGATTTATTCAACAGGAGATTTAGGTAGTGTTAATTATAGCCTTATTAGTTTTAACAGCATCTACTGGGTAAAGCAGTGCTCTATTGCATTTTGACCTATGTACTATTGGTAATGTCTTAAGGTGGCTTCATGGTTAGTGGGGGTTATTGAACTTGGTTTTAGTAATATGTTTAATAGATTGTTAATTGTGATTTTACATATAGGTATGTTGGTTCAGGTTTTGAACAAGATAAGTCTTTATATACTCTAGATTTCACTTTTCTTGATGCTGGAGTTAAGGGATGCTGCTGTGAAGGTAAGTAAGGAGGTTTTTGGTGTGGTTAATGCAACCATGAGTATTAATGATGGCATAGCCGTGGTTTTAGGTCCTAATGGTAGTGGTAAGACTACATTGCTTAGGGCTATTAGCGGTATCATACCCTATGAGGGTAGTATTAAGGTTGATGGTATCGAGGTTAGGGATGCAGTGGGTCTTTCGCAGTTATCCAGTAACCTACCTGAAATATACAGGGTAGCCTATGACGTCTCCGGTGTCTTAAGGAGCCTCAACATACCTAAGACTTGAACACATTAAGGTGTGAGGGGTTGATTGAAATTAGGAGAACCTAACAGTAATGGGTGTTAGAACAGTGGTTATGATAATGGAGCAGGGTAAGTTAATGGTTAAGAAATACATGGAGATAATGAGGAGGTTATTGAATAATGAATAACCATGATGCAGATCCCTAAAATAATAATTATGACTTAAAGTTACTAAGCAGGCTTAAGGGTATTAATGTTAATGCCTCAGTGATGGGTATGGTGGTTAAGGGTAGTGGGATGGGGAGCACTCATTAAGGGATCAATGCTTATTAATTATAGTGCGTCATGATGAATGGGTATTCATTAATTTAATCATTAATCATGGGGTTAGGAGATGATTAATATTGCCAGTGTGATTAAGCGGGTGGTTTTTAACTATAATCACAATGCACATGGCTTAGTCGTTTACCCAGTGGGCAATGCTTAAATCCCTTATTCAGTGGGCTTAGTGAGGACAGTGAGGGTTTTGATTTACTGGCCCTTTACTAGGACTAGGGGCATAATGTATGTTCTACTATCCGCTATAACGATACCCGTTTACATGTTTAACCTAGCTACGGCATTATCATTAATAGGGCTTCAGCAACCATACCCCATGGTAATTGGCCTATTGATTACGGTTGTTAGTTTAGCGATGAGCGCAATACATGTTGTTGTTTATGAAACCAAGACCACGGTGTATGTACCATCATTCACGTACCTGACATTCTTCGGGATGACCTTTAAGATACCCACTATCTCAACGCAATCAAGGAGGACAATGATATCCTTAAACGTTGGTGGGGCATTAATACCGGTGGCTGTTTCCATGGCTTTAGCCTACATGCTGTATGTAAATTACCCAAGATTAATCATCCCCATGGTTGCGTCAGTAGCATTGACTGCAGTAATGGTTAATAGGGTGTCCAGGGTTGTACCAGCCATAGGCATAGTGACGCCGGCCATTGTACCACCCATACTGGCTGCCTTCATATCATACATGACGGTTGCCTTCACTGCTAACCCCTACATATTCGTAACACCGGTGGTAGCCTACATAACTGGTGTCTTAGGTACATTAATAGGCGCTGACTTACTTAACCTACGTAAAGTCATAGGTATAGCCCCAGTGATTGCTGATATTGGTGGTGCAGGAACCTTTGATGGAATATTCTTCACAGGGATTCTTGCAGTATTCTACGCATCCCTAGTATCAACGCTTTAAAGCTGGGTTAAGTTGGATTAATGCATGGTTCAGCGTAGGGTTAGGGTGGATAAGCTATATACCCCAATGCACGTACTCCATGATGCGGTTCTCGTAGTGGAAAACGGTAAGGTAGTGGGCTTGGAGGAGGGGGGTTCCTTTGATGTTGATTACAGGGGTTACTCAGCCGCACCAGGGCTTGTGGATACTCACACTCATGGCTGCGGTGGAATTGAGGTAACCTTAATTAAGGCAACTAATGAATTAGGTAAGTTAGCAGAGTGCTACGCTAAATTCGGCGTAACCTCATTCCTCCCCACCACTGTTTCCGCGTCCCATGAAACCTTAATGAGGGTGGCTGGAGTTATTAGGCAGTATAAGGGTGATGGGGTTAAGGGGGCTAGGGTCCTCGGCCTTAACCTAGAGGGCCCTTACATAAACCCTAAGAGAAAGGGGGCTCAGAATCCATCAGTGATAAGGTTACCTAATGTACATGAGTTTAACCAGTACTATGAGGAGTCAGGGGGCTTAATAAGAGTAATGACCATCGCCCCCGAGGTTGAGGGTGCGTTAAGCCTTATTCAACACTTATCCAGTATTGGGGTAATACCCAGCATAGGCCACACTGACGCCGACTACGGCACAGTAATGAAGGCCATAACCCTAGGCGCCTCCAGGGCAACGCACTTGTTTGATGCAATGACGGGTATTCATCATAGGGAATTGGGGGCCGCCATGGCTTTACTGGATTCTGAGGATGTTTACATTGAGTTGATAACTGACTTAATTCACCTGAAGCCTGAAACAATATTATTCGCATTAAAGTACGCTGGCTTACATAGGGTATTAGCGGTAACAGACTCAATATCAGCCGCAGGCCTTGGTGAGGGGGAGTATGAGTTAGGGGGTTTAAGGGTTATTGTGAAGGGTGGTAGGGCAACCCTACCTGATGGTACATTAGCTGGAAGCGTATTAACCATGGATAACGCCCTAAAGAACCTAGTGAAGATTGGGTTAAGGCTTAGTGATGCATTAAGGCTTACTTCAACTAATCCAGCTCAATCAATTGGTGAAAGTAACATCGGGTGCCTTAAGCCAGGTTGCTTAGCCGACTTCATAATACTTGATGATGACTTAAGGGTAATGGCCACGTACGTTAATGGCTCTATTGTTTACGCTAGTGAAATATGATGATTTGAATAATAATTAATTATGTTACATTTGTAAATAGTCAATCAATTTGAGAAATATTTATAAGCATAATGTGAAAGACCTATTTTTATGTCAATTAGTGAAGAGAATCTGCCTTATAAGGAGAAGATTGAATTAAAGTCCTGGCCAAACTCCACGGATATAGATTCCTACAGGAAAATGCACGGTAAAAGCCTTGAGAATATTGAGGAACACTGGGCTAACGTTGCTAAGGAATTGGATTGGTTTAAGCCCTGGGATAAGGTTCTTGTGGCTGATCCTCAACCACCATTCTACAAGTGGTTTGTTGGAGGTAAGTTAAACGCATCATACCTAGCCGTTGATAGGCATGCCAACACTTGGCGTAGGAATAAGTTAGCGATAATATGGGAGGGGGAGCCAACTGACTCATCAGGTAACCCACTGGAGGTTAGGAAGTTAACTTACTATGATTTATACAGGGAGGTTAATAGATTGGCTTACGCAATTAGGAGTAAGCTCGGCTTAAGGAAGGGGGATACGGTGACGATATACTTACCCATGATACCTGAATTACCAATACTAATGCTTGCATTAGCCAGATTAGGGGTTATTTTCTCAGTGGTCTTCTCAGGGTTCAGCGCCCAGGCATTGGCGGATAGGGTAATGGATGCTAAATCTAAGGTAATATTCACCGCCGACGCCTTCTGGAGGAGGGGGAAGGTGGTTAGGCTTAAGGAGGTTGTTGATGAGGCATTAAAGGGTATTCAATTCGTTGAGAAGGTAGTGGTGTTTAGGAGAATGGGTCTTAAGGATACACCAATGGTTAATGGTAGGGATATTTGGTGGGATGAATTACTAAGCGATGTACCCATGAATACCTACGTTAAGCCCGAGGAGATTGAGAGCGAGCACCCACTCTACATCCTATACACCTCCGGCACCACTGGTAAGCCTAAGGGTATTGTGCATGATACTGGAGGCTACATGACACTCCTCCATGCCACAATGAAGTGGGTCTTCGACATTAAGGACACTGACGTATACTGGTGCACTGCCGACATTGGTTGGGTAACTGGGCATAGTTACATTGTCTTTGGACCATTAATGGAGGGTGTAACCGAGGTAATGTATGAGGGCGCCCCAGACTACCCAACCCCAGATAGGTGGTGGAGGATTGTGGAGAGGTATGGTGTAACCATACTGTACACCTCACCCACGGCGATAAGGACATTCATGAGGTATGGTGATGATTGGGTTAAGGGCCATGACTTCTCAACAATAAGAATACTTCACAGTGTGGGTGAACCAATAAACCCTGAAGCCTGGAAGTGGGCTTGGAAGTGGCTTGGGAGGGGTAGTGTACCCTTTGGTTCAACATGGTGGATGACTGAAACAGGGGGCATACTAATAAGCCACGCACCTGGATTAGCCTTAATACCTCTTAAGCCTGGGACTAATGGATTACCGTTACCTGGCATTGACGCCGATGTGGTTGATGATGAGGGGAAGCCTGTTCAGGGTAAGAGGGGTTACTTGGTTATTAAGAAGCCGTGGCCTGGAATGTTGATGACTATTTGGGGTGATCCTAATAGGTATATTCAGGTGTATTGGAGTAGGTTCCCAGGCATGTACTATGCCGGTGACTGGGCTATTAAGGATGAGGATGGTTACATATGGGTTTTAGGTAGGGCCGATGAAGTCATTAAGGTATCCGGCCATAGGCTTGGTACATATGAAATAGAGTCAGCCCTAGTTTCCCATAAGGCCGTAGCCGAGTCAGCGGTGGTCGGTGTCCCTGACCCTGTTAGAGGCGAAGTCCCAGTGGCCTTCGTTGTACTTAAGAGTGGGGTTAACCCAAGCCAGGAATTGGTTAAGGAGTTGAGGAATTGGGTTAGGACTGCAATAGGCCCAATAGCTGAACCAGCAAACATAGTCTTCGTCTCAAAGCTACCTAAGACTAGGAGTGGGAAGATAATGAGGAGGCTGCTTAAGCAAGTACTCATGAAGCAGCCCCTCGGTGATACAACCACCCTGGAGGATGAGACGAGTATTGATGAGGCTAAGAAGGCTTATGAGGAATTAGCCAGGGAGCTTAACCAACAGGGGTAAGGCATTTAACCAGCTCCCCGTTACATGATAAAATTAATTCAATAACCTCCACCACGCCATCACCATCAACACCCTTAGTCACGTAATGCGCAATACTCTTAATCTCAGGTAATGCATTATCAACAGCCACCGCTACATCAGCCATCTTAAGCATTGGTGCATCATTCTCCCCATCACCAATAGCCACCACTGCACTTGGCTTAATCAGCCTCCTAAGCATCCTAATTGCATAACCCTTATCAATGCCACTGGGCATTAACGCCAAGGTCCCCCTATTCGGCTCAACCTTAACATTATACTTAGCAGCAATACTTCGTACTAATTCACTCTCAGACGTGAAGAGGCTTACCTCACCCTCACTATACTTAACACCATTCTCCATCAACTCCCTCTTAATACTAGCAACTATACTTAACCAATTGGTGGGTGCAGTATTAATCCTTAAACCACTGGGGGTGAGTATTACTAGTCCATTCTCAAGGGCGAAGTAGGCACCTCTAATTCTCCCAATTATGGATTCAACATGCCGACGCGCCCCACTGGTTACAATGGCGAATTCATTACCAGCATTAATGAATTTATCAATAGCATTTACAACATGATCCTTAACAGTGAATTCATTAACCCAATCACCGGATACATTAGGCTGAGTCACCTTGCTCGCTAATGTGTAGTGGTAATCCACCGCGAGTAAAACATTATTCATTAATTAACCCCAGTTTAAGTATGCTTTTTAACCTTTGACACCATGATAATTACCCTCAACCTTATTAACCATGTATAACACCCACCATACTAACAGTTAAAAAGCCTGAAGCATCGGGTAATCAGGCCCCGTGGCCCAGCATGGATAGGGCGGCGGCCTGCGGAGCCGTAGGACCCGGGTTCAAGTCCCGGCGGGGCCGTTGAATTCTCACAGTTACTCCGCAACATCACCATGAAACCCACGTAGGTAAAAGACCAGGAAATAAGGCGCTGGACGCAGGTGTAATTTCGCTATGTGTAACTTAAGGGTTATGCTTCCCGCATATTATTAATAAACCCACTCCAGGTTAATGCATGTGGGTGTTAGCGTAGTAGTCTTTGATACCAGTGCCCTACTCTTAGCTGTAACGGAGAGGGTTGATGTTATTAGTAATGTTAAGGAAACTGTTGAAGACTTAATAATACCTGTGGTGACTGTTAGTGTTATTAGGGAATTATGGCTACTGTCTAAGAGAGGGGGAAGGAGAGGGAGGGCAGCCTCACTGGTGCTTGATAATATAGTACCCCGTTACTTCTCAATGGCTGCATTAAACGGTAAGGCTGATGACGACGTATTGAGTTTAGCCAAGGAAACAGGTGGATTCCTGGTGACTTGTGATTCTGAGCTTAGAAGGAGGGCTGAGGGCAGTGGGGTTCCTGTAATATACTATAGGAGGGCTTTAAGGAGGTTCACTATTTAATTACTCAACCTTAAGCTTAATAACAGGCGTCGTTAACGTACCTACCCCACTAATACTGATTTCAAC
This sequence comes from Caldivirga maquilingensis IC-167, assembly GCF_000018305.1. NCBI lineage: Archaea > Thermoproteati > Thermoproteota > Thermoprotei > Thermoproteales > Thermoproteaceae > Caldivirga > Caldivirga maquilingensis. Next base: position 295,390 of record NC_009954.1, read on the forward strand.
AACATCACCATCCCTTAATGCAGCATCCCTACCAGGCAGTATCCCGGTGCCGGTCATTAGGATTGTACCATCAGGCACGGTGTTATTCCTTATAAGGTACTTAATCTGTTCATCAATCCTCCTCCTCATACGCTCAGTGCTCACCTCCCCCTCGTAAATGGCTTTACCACTCCTAATTATCCTTAGCCTAATTTGAAGCGAATATGGGTTCTTAACCTCATCAGGCGTAACCACGAATGGACCGAAGGCACAGCAGCCATTGTAGACCTTTGATTGAGGCAGGTAGAGCGGGTTCTCAGCCTCAATATCCCTTGCCGACACATCATCAATAATAGTGTACCCAATTACCTTACCACTGCTTGTTATCACAACACCTAATTCAGGCTCAGGGAGCGTCCACTCTGAGTCGCCTCTAACAGCTATTGGTTCACCATGCCCAACACACCTATTGGCTGTTGCCTTAAAGAATATTTCAGGCCTCTCAGCATCATAAACCCTCTCATAAATAGTTAATTCACCAATCCTAGCCACCTCACCCTCCTCAGAGTACCTCCTCCTTGAAACTTCATAACTAATCCCACTTCCCCAAACCTCAGGTGGGTCATAGGGCTTAGTGAACCTTAAACCACTACTCCTATAGTCCCTACTCAGTAATTGATTAACATCAATATTAACCTCAGCTCCAAGACCTATTACCTTACCATTGGCATAGCTAATAAGGGCCTTTACAGGATCAACACCGAGTTCAAACACCTTACCATCCACCACAGCGTATTGGAACGTTGACTCCCCGTTAGTTAACCTGAATATCCTCATATAAAGAACTCCGCTTATACATTTTTAAAGTATTGCACATCATTAGTCGTTAAATTCTTCGCGAAACCATGAACCTAGGGTACGGCACCTCTCAACGCTAACATAATTATTCGCAACCCTTCACTTAAGTTAACTAATGCAGGATCCAAGGCCTAACCCTAAGGGAATAAGAACCTAACACATGTAAAAAATAACCATTACGTATACGGTGTCTTAAGCGTGATGCAGCAACGTTTAAATACATAAAATGTTAAAGCCCTTATGCATGGTTATGCTGGACGTATCGTGCGTTTCAACTTAAGTAATGGATCCTTGACTATTGACAACGTTAAGGAATCGTGGGCTAGGTTATTCATTGGAGGCAGGGGACTGGGGTTGAGGCTTATAATGAGTATGGGGCTTAAGTTAAGTGACGTTAACCCATACGGCCCTGAGAACCCACTGATAATAGCCACTGGACCTTTAGGTGGTACCAGGATACCACTGGCCACTAGGGCTATTGCACTATTCAAGTCACCCCTCAATAATAGGTGGAACTACTCAACAGTGGGGGAAACATTGGGAGCCTACCTAAAGTACTCAGGACTTGATGCATTAGTATTAACTGGGGCATCCAGTAAGCCTGTTTACCTCATTGTATCTGATGGTAAAGTTGAGGTTAGGGATGCTAGGGAATTATGGGGATTAGACACTGTTGAAACTGAGAAAACGCTTAAGCGTTCCTTCAGGGACTCGGCGGTGTTAACCATTGGCCCAGCCGGTGAGAACAAGGTACCATACGCAGCCATTAATCATGAGGAGTGGAGGCAATTCGGTAGAACAGGCGGTGGCGCTGTGATGGGTTCTAAGATGATTAAGGCCATAGTTTTCCTACCTGTCTCAAAGAATGTTGACGTGGCTAACGCTAAGGAGTATGAGGATTTAGTTAAGAACCTTGGTAAATTATCAGTTACTAATCCTGGTGAACAATCATTAAGAAATGGTGGCACGGTCAGGCTCATTGACGTGGGTAATAACATGGGCTTCTTCCCAAGCATCTACTGGACTAAGGTGGTTATGCCTGGGTGGGAGAGGATATCGTGGGAGAAGGTGCTTAAGCCAAGTTACCTACTTAAGAATGGTGCATGCCTATACTGCCCAGTGGCCTGCCATAAGGTCGTTAAATCCAGTAGCGGTGGCTATGACCTAGAGTACGAGACCTCAATGGCACTTGGCGGGTTAACTGGCGTTAATGACCCGGAGAAGTTGATTGAATTAGGTGAATTAGCTGATAGGCTTGGCTTTGATTCAATAAGCCTAGGCAACTCAATAGCCTTCATAATGTACCTAGGGGAGAAGGGTATTGTTAAGGATGCACCCAAGTGGGGTGACTACGAGGGTATTAGGAGACTAATTATTGATACAGCCTACAGGAGGGGTTTAGGTGAGTTAGCTGCATTAGGTACTAGGGGTATTGGTGAGAAGCTTGGTGTAAGTGACTTAGCTATTCATGTTAAGGGCCTTGAACCAGCGGGCTATGACCCAAGGACCCTCAAGGGCATGATACTTAATAACGCCGTATCAGAAAGGGGTGCAGATCACCTCTGGAGCATGGCGTACTCCATTGATATAGCCGGTCAAGGTGGAGGCAGGTTCGCCACAGGTAGTGAGAAGGTTGCTGCGGTAATGGATTTTGAGGAGCGTAGTACGCTCTACGACTCAATGCTGTTGTGTAAATTCGGTAGGTACATATATGATTGGGAGATGATGCGTAATGTACTTAACGCAGTCACGGGCTTCAACTACACTATTAATGAACTTAAGGAGGCTGCTCAAAGAATAATAGTGATGCACAGGTACATGAATGGAACAACCATAGAACAGGATAGACTACCACCCAGGTGGCTTAAGGAGCCTGTTATGTATGAGGGTAAGAGTTACGTCGTTACTGAGGAGGAGTGGATGAGCATGATTAAGGAGTACTATAGGTTAAGGGGCTACGATGAGAGAGGTGTACCGAAGACTGAGACCTTGGTTAAATTAAGTATACTTAATAATGATTAATTTCCCTAGCCCCCTCATTGGATGGCTTAGTTAAAATAACCACTGGACTTAACCCAGCACTCATTAACTCGGTTTTAATCTCATTAACCTGAGGCTTCTCCTTAAAGAAAGCCGCTATGGATGGCCCAGCTCCACTTAATATTACGCCTAAGGCGCCATGATTCTCAAGCACACTCTTAACAACACCCCAATGCTCATAAGCCTTAACCCTGTAGGGCATTGCAACCCTATCATTTGTGATAACCCTTGAGAATAAGTCTAGGTCATTCATTAAAACTGACGCAACTAATTGGGCGACATTAGCCATATTCGCAACCACGTCGCTTAACTCATAGGCCTTAGGTAGGATACTCCTCATGAAACCGGTGTTTGGTTTAGAACCCTCAATAACCACCACTATGCTTAACTCAGGGAAGTTAACCCTAATAACCCTCCTAATCACTGGGTTGACAAGAACTAAACCACCCAGTAGTGATGCGGCTACATTATCCATATGCCTCACCCCAGCTGAGGCTAATTCACCGTAGGAGGCTAATTCAACTAAGTCCCATTCACTCAGGCTTAGGTTAAGTAACTTATTCAATGCGTAAGCCACAGCAGCAGATGTTGCACCACTACTCCCTAATCCACTGGCGGGTTTAATACGCTTAATAACCTCAATCTCAATCCTCCTCCTTAACCCAGCTAACTCAATAGCCCTAGTAGCCACCAAGTAGGCTGAGTTCCCATTACCCTCACTGGGTAGGCTGGAGGCGTATTCACCGCTATTCCTTATGAATACACCATCACCATCAGTTACCTTAACCTTAACAATATCACTTGGTGGATTAATGGCAAGCGCAGCAACATCAAAGGCAGGACCAAGGTTGGCTATTGATGCGGGAGCCTCAATAATCAACTCCTCAGTACCCAATCCGAATCACCCCTAAGCTCCTCCTGCTCTGAGGCGACCCTACTCATTAATTCATCGAAATGAGCCTTAATGTATGACCAAAGCTCCTCAATCTTACCCCTGAATTCATCATCATTAAGGCTATGAGGCACTAAACCAACCCTACTAACTGAACCCCTAACCATGGCCCAGTGGGCAATTGATTGAAGATTATAGTTACCTAACACATCAGTACCATTAACCTTACCGTTAAGCCAGTAAACCTCCCTAGTGAAGTTAGTGGCTATTACCCTAAGGAACCTCTCCTTATTATTCTCCACAATACTCCTGCAGTTACCGTCATTCTTAAGAATATCAACTAGCCTATTTAAATTACCATCACTGTAGGTGGATAAGTTAGTTATTGCCTTAAGGAACTTCACATCATTGGTGAAGGCCCTGCAGTTAACATTAATGTAGAGCCATAGTGCAGTGGCCACTGAATCCAAAACACCCCTAAGGAATCTCTCAATTAACTCCTCATCACTTAACATGACTCTCTCAGTATGTAGCCCAGTATCAAGAATACTCTTAAGCCTCTTAAAGTCAACAACACCCGCAAACACTAAGTCACCATCTATGAATATGCTTGGTACTGACCTAACACCCCTCTCCAAGGCTGCGTGAGGGTCAATGGATGTGTCGTAGATTTTAACCTTATCTATGAATCCCCACTGCTTCAGTAGCCTTATTAGGGAATGGCATGTTGAGCACGTTGGATGCACGAAAACCTCTACCTCCATTATTCAATCCCTTAAACTATATGGTTAAAAAACTTACTACAGTTAATTAATGAATCAACTATATATTCATATATACTGGGTTCACCCAGTACCCTACGTTACACCATTAACAACCTAAAGATATTTCTATTAGTCAACTATATGAAGCATATGAAGGTACTTAATGTTGACTTAACGAGCGGAAGCGTAAGCATAACTAGCGTTGAGGCGCAGGGACCAGTAACCCTAGGCGTCAGGATACTGAGTAATGAGGATACTTACAGTAAGGATCCACTGGATCCAAGTGTACCCTTCATTATTGGTATAGGCCCCTTCGTTGGAGGTAAATTACCCGGCGTGCATAGGGCTATTGCAGTGTTTAAAAGCCCAATGACTAAGACTATTCACGTTGCCGCAATAGGTGGTGTTGCCTATAAGTTCATGGGTTCTGGTATTGATGCAGTGGTCGTGAGGGGACGTTCTGGGAAGCCCACTGCCCTATTCATATCAAGCGATGGGGTTGAGGTAAGGCAAGTTAACCCAGTGTACTCTTATAGTGGGCTTAATGGCGTTTACGCCTTCACTAAGTACCTAATGGATTCCTTCAACGACTTCTTCACTAAGTATAATGCAAGGGCCATTGTAGTGGGTGAGGCGGCGTTGAAGACTTATAATGGTGCATTATTCTCAATTGACGTTGATCCTAGGAGGAGGGAGTTTAAGCCTGGTGCCGAGGATACTGCAGCCAGGGGAGGGCCGGGTACTGTAATGGCTCAGGGCCATAATTTAGTAGCCATTGTAGCCGGTGGTTCGGTTAAGGCTAGGTACGTTAAGGTAACTGACATGAATCTAATTAATAAGATGTCCATGGAGTCCTTTAAGAAGCCATTCATACAGGTTATGGGTGAGAAGACTATTAAGTATAGGTATGACCCAAGCATGGGTACTGGTGGAACATTCGGTGTGAATTACCCGCATTATAGGGAGTTGCTACCCCTCTTTGGCTATAAGTCAATATACATGCCTAGGGATATTAGGGTTAAGCACGTTGAGGCTATAATTAACCTATTCTGGAAGCCATTCAATGATGAAGTCTTCGTTAAAAGTAAGTCATGGTACAATTGCGGTGACTTCGGTTGCTCGGTTGTGTGTAAGAAGGTTTGGCGTGGTAAGAAGGTTGACTATGAACCATTCCACGCAGCTGGCCCATTCATAGGTAATTACATATTCCAGGAGGCCGTTAAGGTAGTTGACTTAATCGATGAATACGGCTTCGATGCAATAGAAATGGGACATGTGATTGCCTGGGTCTTCGACTCCATTGAAAACGGCCTACTTAAACCTGAGGAGGTTGGCTTAAGTGATAAGCCTATTTTCAACCCCTATGAATTCGCGCCTGAGAGGGATTCGTTAAGGAATGCTAAGTTGGCTGGTGAATTAATTAATGGTTTAGTTAATAAGTCAACCCCAATACTCAGGATGATTGCTGAGAACGGTATTAGGGTCTCGGCTAGGAGGCTTAATGAAATGTTCAGTGATAGGGTTAAGGCAACGGGTAAATCATTCAATGACCTAGTGGTCTACGTGGCCTACGGTGAGTCAGGTTACATGACGCCTAACTTCTACTGGACCCCAGGTATGGTTGCCCCAATGTACATACTTGGTAGGTACTGGACCAATTACTCTAATACATTCATGAAGCCTGAGGATTACGCTAAGTCAGCTTTGGAGAGGGCTATTAATGAGGCTTTAATTGATGATGCTGGGATATGCAGGTTCCATAGGGGTTGGGCTGAACCAATGCTTGAGAAAATGTACAGTGAGTTCACTGGAATGAAGCCTAATAAGAATCTTTACAGGGAGTTGGCTGAATACTCAATTAAGGCTGGGGCACAACCCAAGCCCTGGGAGAGCAGTAGGGCTGCTGACGTTGTTGCAACCTTAGCTAAGGAGATTGGTTCCAAGGAGTGGGTATTTGAGAGTAAGAGTGATTACACTGAATGGTGGATTAGGTATAAGGTTGCATTAGATAAGCAACTCGGTGTGGCTTAAAGTTAAGTCTACTGAGTTAAGCTTTGACTGGCGTTTTCCCACTCCTCAATTATCCATGATGGGGTAGCCAATATGGCCACGTATCCGCCGAAGGTTTTGCTTAGGGTTAGGCTCTCCTCAACGCTATTCGGTATGACTACTAGGTCTATTTTCTTACCCCTAAGCATTGTTGTTAATTTAAAGATCTCATCCTCACCAATATCCTCACTTATTAACACAACCTTGGCAATACCCTTCTCAATGGCGTTCAACACGTTATCCCTACCATAGACTATGTAGTCAGGCTTCTTAACGGCAATATACATTACCTCCTCCATCAGTTTCTTAGCCTTAACATACTCAGTCTCCTTAAGCTTATCCTCAGAGGCCTTAATAGCCTCCAATACACCACTAATATCTGCACAGCAGGCGGGTACTATTGCAATTATCTTATCCATGAGTCTACTATCTAAGCCACCCTCCTTAAGGAAGTCCTCCTTAGTTGGCCCTGGGCCAGCTACAATAATACCCTTAAGGTTCGGTATTTGAAGCAGTATCTTATTAGCATCCTCGGCAACGAGCTTATAGAATGTCTCAGCCAGGTGTTCAGTCTGTCTCTTAAACCTTAAGGCTGATTGACCACCTGCATGATGCTTATTGGGTACGAAGAACTCGACCTTATCCACTATCTCCCAGTAACTACCCTTAAGTAACGCTATGACAGCCTCCCCCCTCTCAATAACTATTATCCCGAACACTGATGATGATGCCGATATCATATCCTCAAGGAGCTCAGTGTGGAAGCGAGTATCGCAGACGTACTTATACGTACTTATCTTATATGGGGGTATTATAGCGTACATGACCCACTTATAGCTACCCGGCTTCTCCATGTGGAAGCCTCCGAATACCGCTAAACCATTGGGTGGTGCTTTAGCCGTACCCTTTAATGCGTTAATTATCCTCTCCAAGGCATCTTGAACATGAGTCCTAGTTGTCTTATCCTTAATGTTACTTGCAACCGACCACTCATTCCTAAGCATGTTTAAGACATCTGGTATTGGCCTATCCCCATTAATGTAGAGTGATATTAAGGTTGTTGCATAACCCCTGTATTTCTTCAGTAATTGAATCATTATCTTCAACTCCTCCCCATCTGTTATTCCAGTGCGTCCACCTAGGACACCATCAACCTTTAACAATAATGCTTTATAAACCTTTTCCCCGCATGTAAAAACACCTACAGGTTACTGATCGAATGATTTATTAAGCCTAATTAGACGGTAAGTAACGTGGGGTTAACGGGATTTGCCGACTTACCACTGCATGAGGGGCATGTTCCACCCTGGTTATTCAGCAGAATGATTAAGTTAACCTCATTGATAATTAGGTTAATGCACGATGAGTACGGTGTTAAGGGTACAATAAGGCTCTTCAGTAATCCAATCTTCTTCCAATCCTTCAATAACATAATAGGAATGGACTGGGACTCCTCGGGAAGCACCACCGTGACCACCGCTGCGCTTAAGGAGGCGTTGGGGTCATTGGACATTGGAATCAAGGTGGTTGGGGGTAAGGGGGAGTATGCGTTGAGGGTTCCAGATGAGTTAAGGGAATTGGAGAAGGTCTTCAACATTAATTCAGAGGAGTTGATAACTGTATCAAGGTTAGTGGCTAAGGTGGATAATGTCGCCCTCCAGGATGGGCATAGGCTATACCATCACTCAATGATTGTTGGGGAGGATGGGACGTGGGCTGTTATTCAACAGGGCCTTAACCCTGAAACCAAGTACGCTAGGAGGTATCATTGGTGGATGGAGACTAGTTTCATTAATAACCCCCATGAGGGAATCGTGGGGGTTAAGGGCAACTACGCGTTAAACACCGTCAGCAGCACCAGTGAGGAGGCGCGTTCAGCGATTATTGATATTGTTAATCAGGACCCAGTTAAGGTGAGTAGGGATTTAGCTAGGGTGAAGTCCATGATGAGGGGTTATGGGAATAAGTCAATCCTAAGCTACATAAATGACACTAATGATGAGTCACCATCCTACTATAACCCTAGGCTCAACATTATTGTGAACAGGGGGTTAAGCATAAGTGAAGAGGCGTTGAGAAATGCCAGGGGTGTTGACTCATTCAAGAACCTACTGTTAATTAGGGGTATAGGGCCTAGTACCATGCTTGCCCTAGCCCTAATAGCGCAATTAATTTACGAAGCACCAGTGGATTGGACTGACCCGGTTAACCTCGACCCTAGGAGGTTTGCATTCGCCTTGGGTGGTAAGGATGGTTCACCATACCCAGTGAGTAAGGAAGTATACGATACGGTTCTTGATCTTTTAAATAGAATAGTAGATAACATTAATAGGGATGGTGGTTTAAAACCATATTTAAGGCATATTGCCAAGGTTGCTAAGAAACTTAACCTACCTATTGATTTAGTTAAACCAACTTATTAAGCCATTGATTCAGGCACGCATTACGCTACCTTATACATCCTGGTCTTTTCATCGTACATTAACACTATTGGTGATGGGTAAACTGATGGTATTATAATCACTCTTCTATCCTCAACAGTATTAGTCGCTAATGCACCATTACCTAACTTAGCGTCTGCATTCCTCATTGGACTCCTTATTGTCCTAAGCGTACTACTTATGATCTTCACTGACCCTCTTATACTCATTTTACTCACCTCAAGTGCACCTTGGGGCTAGGGCTTTATATAGCTTTCTGGTATGTGAAGTGTACGCTATAAATAGGTTATTATTAATAACATAAACTATATAGTTACTGCATAATTCATCCTGGAATCTAAACCAAGCTACTGTACTTGATTACATTAACCCCAAGCATTCTTAGGAAAACCATTAATTCATTCACATAGTTACCGGGGACAATAACATGGTGATTCGCCGGTGCGTAATTAAGTATCACCGAGGAGTCGAAGTTAACCTTAATCTCCGCCTGGGTCCTGCATGCATTAAGGTTCAAGTTACCTGACCTGTTCAATAACCCAGTGAACACGTACACATTATTGAAGTCAGATGAAACTGAGGCAGCGGTCACTGTCCTGGCATTAATCTCAGCTGATATTGAGTATGGGTTCCCTGATTCGTAATGAGTCACAACCTTACCTGACTTAATCATGTTAAGGGCTATTGTGCAGTGCGACATACGTACTAGGTTACCTTCAATATCATTAACATTAGCAATCCAGCCACTGTAACCTGTTAATGCGTGAAACACCATCATTAGGAACAGTGACTTTAAGTCATACTCACAGGCCGTTAACCTACCCTCCTCGTTTAGCTTCGCTAATGCTAGGCATGGGGTTACCCCGTGCTTTATTAAGTATGGGAAGCAATTCAACGCTAATGCATCGTAGTTTCTTGCAATGCCTAGTAAAGCCACGTAAACCTTACCCACGTTAATTAACTTATCCAGTGGAACCTCGAAGGCTAACCTATCCAACACATCATCCATGAATGATTTAGCGTCAGTATTCTTCACCTTATCAACAGCCTCCTCAAATAGGCTCATGGGTATTGCATCAACCTTAGCATTAAACTTCCTCTCAAAGGCCTCACCCACACTCCCCTTATCATCAACACCCACTAGGGCCACCTTAGATCCCTTAATCCTAAGTATAGACTCCATTACCTTAACGACCTTAGGTACATCATTAATACTATCCAAGTGATAAATAGACGCCGCAACCCCCCTCTCCTCCAGAATTGCCCTAGCCGATATTGCTGAGGCTAAGCTGTTATTTAATGAGTGAGATAGTATCATTGCGCTTCTAATTCCATTAAGGTCAACGAACCGTGCAACCATTCTACTGACTCCCCCTGATAATATTAGTAATACTGGTATTGAGTCACCAACCTTAACGTTGCCTACATCATCTTCACTGTAGATGACGGCGTCAACGCCATTTAATGCACTAATCCTATGTTTATGAATCGGTGAAGCAAAGCCCACCACTATTACTTTACCCATAAAGTAAAGCTCAACTACAATGCTTTTAATACTGACTTCATCACTAAGTAATGAATTAAATGCATGTTATATGGCTATCTACTTCATTTACCTTCGCTTGAAATGGCGTTAATAATGTTAAGTATTGATAAAACCGCTATTATAGCCTCCTCAGTCCTTATGGTTACAAGCCCTTGATTAGGCACGAAGTTCACGAATAATGATGAATTAAGCACATCCCCTAATCCCTCACCCTTAAGTATGTCGTCAACACCCATGCGTGGGGATCCGAAGACGACTACAACATCCTCATCCTTAAGCGCCCTTAGTTTATTAATCTCATTAATAACACTGTTCCCCTCCTTACCTGTGAGTATTAGGTTCCTTAATTTAACTAAGTCCCTTAATTCAATTATATTAGCACTGTAGCCTGCATACACCTTACTACTCTTCACCACATGTCCCCTGTAAAACCTATTACTAATCATTGAGTCTATTGAAACCAGTAGCATTGACTTAATTGGGTATGGTTTAGGTACCTTAACGTAAGTATCCTCACCCACCTTAACTATTGAGTAATACCCCTCCCACCTAATCACTAAGCCAATCCTCACGTCCCCTGTCCTTGGGTTAGATTTCCTATGACCAAACACTGGTAGTGTTAATGGTTGAAGTAACCCAGCAAGCCTTAGGTCAGGGTCTATTCCAAATAAGTCCTTCCTTAAATACGGTGGAGTCACTAGGTACTCCAGGTTCTTCTTTATGAATGATGCTTTCCTTAAAGGTTCATCACCCTTAAAGGTGTAGATTAATATGCTCCTAACCCTAAATATTGCCGCCGCCCTACCTATGTAGCCTATCTTCCTAACAGCCTCCTCCTCCGTGGTGGATTCCTCAGTTACATTGTACGGTATTGCAATACTAATATTCATTAATCACCACCACTGCTTTAATGCTTTTGTCCGTTACCGTGCCTTTTAAGGTTGGCCTGCGGCTAATGCTTAAATCCCTTAACTAAACCAGTTAGTAATGAATTTTGAAGCCTTTAGGGTTGAGGTTAGGAGGATTATTGATGAGGATAGGATTATTGAATCCCAGGGGGAATTAATGCTATACTCCTATGACGCCTCCCCAGCTGAACAAGCTATGCCCAGGATGGTTATTCAACCATTAACCACAGGCGAGGTTTCCGAGATACTTAAGCTGGCTAACGAATACCTAGTGCCAGTAGTCCCAAGTAGTGGTAGGACAAGCCTGCATGGTGGACCAATACCGTATAATGGTGCCGTGGTGATTGACTTAATGAGGATGAATAAGGTGCTTGAGGTTAACTTAGAGGACAGTTACGTTCATAGTGAAGTCGGGGTTAGGTTAGATGAGCTTAACGCTGAATTAGCAAGGTACGGGCACTTCTTCCCACCTGATCCGGCAAGTAGTGCCGCAGCCACAGTGGGTGGTTCATTGGCTAATGGTGCAGGAGGTATGAGGGGGGCTAAGTATGGTACTGTTAAGGACTGGGTACTTGGGGCTGAGGTTGTTTTACCAACAGGTGAAGTGACTTTCATGGGTTGCAGGACACTGAAGTGTAGGGCTGGGTATGATTTACTAAACCTAATAATAGGTAGTGAGGGGACACTGGGGGTGGTTACTAACGCCTACCTTAAAATATGGCCACTGCCGGAGGCTGTGGTTAGGTTAAGGGTTTACTTTAAGAGTATTATTGATGCGGCTAAGGCTGTTGGGGTTATTAAGTCTAGGGGGTTCAGGCCATTGATAATTGAGTTCCTGGATGAGGGGACTATGGAGGCTGTTTCAAACTACGTGAGGGAATTCAAGTACCCTGAGAGCGCTGAGGCCATGTTAATAATTGATATTGATGGTCCACCTGAGGCCATGGATAGGTACGTTAACTCAATGGTAACCCTACTCAAGGAGACAGGGGGCTTTGAGATTGAGTGGACTAGTAATAGGGATGAAATGGAGAAAATATACATGGCTAGGAGGGCTGCTTACCCAGCATTACTTAGATTATTCAGTAATGATAGGGTGATGCCTGAAGACATATCAGTACCCCCATCTAAGCTACCTGAGGCGGTGAAGGGGATTAGGGATATTGGTGATAAGTATGGGTTGAGGATAGTTACGTGGGGGCATGTTGGGGATGGTAACCTTCACCCAAACATAATCTATAACCCAAGTGACCAATCCTCAATATCAAGACTACACGCAGTTACTAGGGAAATAGGCCTACTCGCAATTAACCTAGGCGGTACTGTGAGTAGTGAGCATGGTATTGGGGTCCTTAAGAAGGATCTACTGGTTAATGAACTTGAAGTTAAGGGTATAGCCCAGTTAAGGTTAATGAAGGCTATAAAGAAGGCTTTTGATCCAAATAACATTCTTAATCCAGGTAAGGTGATTGATGTTGATTAATGATGAAGCTAAGTTAATTGTTAATGAATATGCCTTAACCAGATGCGCCCGCTGCAACTTCTGCGAGTCCGTTTGCCCAACATACATTGCATTTAGGCGTAGGGTTTATGGACCAAGGGGTAGGATATGGATAATAATGTTCCTTTCTCAAGGCGTTAAGCTAAGTAATGATGAGTCCACAGGCCTATTAACATGCCTAGGGTGTAGGGCATGTGACCTAGTATGCCCAGCAGGCATTAGGATAGCTGAGGCTATTCATGACGCCAAGGTTCTACTGGTTAAGGCTGCTTTAAAGTAGGCCTAATGTTAATTGCGAAGGGTAGGCTTATATTGTTAAGGCATTTAAGGTAAATTAACTAATCCCTCATTGTATGATCGAGTTAAAAATACCAATACCACATGAGTGGATAATACTAGGCGCTGTTGGGCTTCTCATTGAAATGGCCATAGGATTCATTATACAAATACGCAGAGGCATACTATCATTATCCAGCCTAGGCAACTTCATACCGATAAAAGGACCCACACGCAACTGGGGTAGTGGGGGTGCTTTATTAGCGGCCTTAGCCGCTGCATTCGCATATCCATTCTACGGTGCACCAATGACCTCATGCCACAGTCAAGCATCATACCTCAGTAGGCCTAGGGTTAAGGCTATTGCGCATGCATTGGTTTGGTGGGGTTTCGTATTGGCTGCAGTATCCACTACCCTGGGCTTCGCATTTGATGAGTGGGTTAACTCAACAACATTCATACCCGGTGGTAAACTGGGTGAAGCAGGACCCTACGCAGTCATTGGAACCGGGGCCCTTGGCGGTGTATTGATAGTGGTGGGTTTCGTATTAATGATGGTGGCTAGGTGGCAGGGAACCATGCCTATTAATGAATCAGCCTTAACTGACGTCTTCCTTTGGTTAGCCTTCCTAACAGCCCTAAGTGGCTTTGGGGTAATGGGTGTTGAGTTAACAATACCTGGTAATTACTTAGCGGTTGAGTCAGCCTTCAGCGTACACATAATCATTGTCCTACTCATGTTCGCCACAATGCCTTGGACTAAGTTTGGGCACGCCATATACATGTACGTGTGGCAGGTCTATGATAGGTATAGGACTTGGAGGGGTATTGAACCTAGGCTCCTTGGCCCATGGAGCGGTGAATTAGCTGAGAAGGCTCTTCACTCACATCACCCTGCACATAAGCCCAAGGTGACCAGCTGATGCCGTCCTACGTAATCCCCGCCAAGTGCACTGGGTGTGGGGATTGTGTTAACATTTGCCCAAGCCACATAATGAGGTTCACTAAGTCAGGTGTATTAGGTAGGAAGGCCGTTAACATTGAACCTGAGTCATGCTGGGAATGCTACAATTGCGTTAAACACTGCCCACAGGGTGCGGTGCAGATAAGGGGTTACGCAGACTTCACGCCATTGGGTGGTTCAGTTGAGGTTTATAGGGATGAGAAGACTAATAGGGTTTACTGGACTATTAGGTATAGGAATGGTAGTGTTAAGCACTTCGTCTTCCCAATAAGGACTAAACCATGGAATTCAATAAAGCCCCCTGAGGAGTACCCAGAACCCCCAAGGGAGTTGCTGAGGACGCCATACTTATCCTTTGAGCATGATAAGTTAGGCGGCAATAAACTTGGTGTTGAGTTACCCACCTACAAGGTACCTGAGGTGGTTAAGGCTGAGGTGAGGTGATTAGTATGGTTAGAACCAGGGTTAAGCAGGTTGACTCAGACATATTAATAATCGGTGGAGGCATGGCTGGAACTGGGGCTGCTTGGGAGGCTAAGTACTGGTGTAGGGGTTGTAGGATAGTGCTTGCTGAGAAGGCTAACATTAATAGGAGCGGCGCAGTGGCAATGGGGTTATCCGCAATAAACACTTACCTAGGCTTAAAATGCAAGGAGAATACTGTTGAGGATTACGTCAAGTATGTTAGGGGTGACTTAATGGGTATTGTGAGGGAGGACTTGGTTTACGATTACGCTAGGCACGTTGACTCAACGGTGCACTTGTTTGATGAATGGGGATTACCCATATGGCCTGCACCCAATGGGTGCTATGTACGTGAGGGTAAGTGGCAGATAATGATTCATGGTGAATCCTATAAGGCAATTGTGGCTGAGGCAGCTAGGAAGGCTATTGGTGATGATAACATAATGAATAGGGTAATGGTAACTCACCTACTGAAGAGCCCCAGTAATCCTAATAGGGTTGCGGGTGCATTAGGCTTCAACGTTAATGATGGAACAATCTACGTCTTTAAGGCTAAGGCAATCATAATGGCTGCAGGCGGTGGTTCACAAATATATAGGCCTAGGTCACAGGGTGAGGGACTTGGTAGGAGCTGGTACCCGCCATGGTCCTCGGCCTCATCATACGGTATGATGATTGAATCAGGTGCAGTAATGACGATGTTTGAGGCTAGGTTCGTTGTACCCAGGTTTAAGGATGGATATGGACCAGTGGGGGCTTATCAATTAATGTTGAAGACCAGGATAAGTAATGTTAATGGACAGGACTTCTGGAAGCCGCACCTTGAGGAGATTAGGAAACTCTACAGTGGTAAGGGTAAGTACGTTGACTTACCCATAACCCCAACCACACTTAGGGTTTACGCCCAACGCCTTGAGTGGATTAATGGCAGGGGGCCAAGCCTAATGAGGACTGATGAGACCGTTAAGAAGGGTACTGATAGTGAGGCTATTGCCTTCGAGGATTTCCTGGACATGACCATAAGCCAAGTCGCCATTTGGGCCGGGCAGAACCATGAACCCTCTGAGAGACCATATGAGGTAATAACCACTGAACCCTACGTAATGGGTTCACACGCCACTGAGTGTGGTGCATGGGCAAGTGGACCTGAGGACTTATCACCGAGGAAGATTGATGGGTTACCTGATGATAGGGGAACCCAGTACTACTGGGGTTATAATAGGATGACTACGTTAGATGGCTTATTCTGTGCTGGAGATGCATGTGGTGCTAATCCGCATAAGTTCAGTAGTGGCTCATTCACTGAGGGGAGACTTGCAGCTAAGTCTGCTGTGCTTTACCTTATGGATCACAGTGATGAGCGTATTGACATTGATAAGGGGCAGGTTGACTCAATGATTAGTAAGCTGGTGGAGCCCTTGGAGCGTTGGGAGGAGGGGAGGTATAGTGTTGTAACTGGGCCAAGCACCATGCATCCAGTGGACCCTGGTAAGATTTACTGGAAGCAGGGCCTATTCAGGCTTCAGAAGATTATGGATGAGTACGCTGGCGGTTGGTCAACAATGTATACTACAAATGAGTGGATGCTTAATAGGGCTATTGAACTACTGCAATTCCTGAAGGAAGACTTCATTAATTACGCTGCTGCCCGGGATTGGCATGAATTAATGAGGACTTGGGAGCTTTGGCACAGGATACTGACCGCTGAGGCTGTGGTTAGGCACATGTTATTCAGGAAGGAAACCAGGTGGCCAGGATACTACGTTAGGGCGGATTACCCAGCATTGGATGATGAGAATTGGCACGTTTTCGTTAACTCAAGGTATGATGCAAAGACTGGTAGGTGGGAGTTATGGAAAGTCCCAGTGATTCACATAATCGAATTCCCATGAGGTGATGCCGGTGAGCCTAAAGATTCAGACTCCTCCTCCACATGGGGGGAAGCTTGTTGATGCAGTGATTAGGGATGAGGGTAAGGCTATTAGCATGGCTGCTGGGGCACCGGCATACGACATAAAGCCCACGAGGAGTATTATTGACGGTAACCCCATTAGGAATATTTACAGGGAGATAATGAGCATAGCCTACGGCTTCTTCAGCCCACTGGATAGGTTCATGAGTAGGAATGAGGTTGAGAACGTGCTTAAGGAGAGGAGGCTCCTTGATGGTTGGTTATTCCCATTCCCGATAATATTCGACATAAGTGAAGAAGATTTGAGGAAGCTGGGTGTAAAGGAGGGTGATAGGGTTCTGCTTAGGCTTAAGGGTCAGCCCTTTGCAGTACTTGACATTGATGAGGTTTGGAGATTTGATCCCAGGGATATTGCTGATAGGACGTTCGGTACACCTGAAAGGAACCCTGAGGTTGTTAAGAGGAGGTTTGATGAGAAGCACCCAGGCTGGTTAATATACAGGAGTATGACTGGCCTAGCCCTAGCAGGCAGGGTGTATGTTATTAATGAACCGGTTTTCAAGGATCCTTACAACAGGTTCTGGTACCCACCAGCTAAGTCCCGTGAGGAGATTAGGAATAGGGGCTGGAGAACAGTGATTGCGCATCAAACTAGGAACGTACCGCACACTGGCCATGAGCATTTAATGAAGAACGCAGCATACATGGGTGATATTGAGCCATGCCACGGCATACTGGTTAACGCAATAATAGGGGCTAAGAGACTTGGGGACTTCGTTGATGAGGCTATACTTGAGGGTCATGAGGCAGTTAATAAGTATGGTTACATAAGTCCGAGGAGGCATATGGTTACAATGACCCTATGGGACATGAGGTACGGGAACCCACTTGAATCACTCCTTCACGGTATAATTAGGCAGAACATGGGTTGTACACATCACATGTTTGGTAGGGATCATGCAGCTGTAGGTGACTATTATGATCCATACTCAACTCAGATACTTTGGGAGAAGGGTATACCAAGCTTCGGCCTGCCTGCACCGCCCTATGATGTTGATAAGGGGCTTAAGATAAGGCCGGTTAACATTAAGGAGTTTTGGTACTGCCCTAAGTGTGGGGAAATTGCGTACAGTGATACGTGTGGTCATGTTGACGTGGCTCAGAGGTTCAGTGGCTCGTTTATTAGGGGTTTGATTGCGGAGGGTATTGAGCCACCACCAATAATATTTAGGCCTGAGGTCTATAGGGTTATTGTTAAGTGGTGGAGGATTTACAATTACCCATTCGTCAACAAGAAGTACCTTGAGTTAAAGGAGAGGGAGCTTGAAGTTGACTTAAAACCAATGGAGGTGAGCAGTAGGAGGTGATGGGCATGCCCTACAAGATAGCTGTTATCCTAGATAAGGCAAGGCTTGAGAGGATAAGGGGTACTGGTCTCGAGAGTATTGTTAAGGACCTCTATGGAGGATACTTGAAGGTTATTGAACTTAATGTACCTGATGATGCTGCTCAAAGGATCCTTAAGGAATTCCCAAGGGCTAGGATTGACGCTAGGGGATTCATTGAGGAAACCCCAATTGCCTTTAAGAGGGAGCTATTTGAGGTTATAGTGCAGTTAAGGAGCATTGGGCCTGAAGTCTTCGGTGAATTACTTAAGCCCGAGAGGCTTAACAAGGTTAAGGAGGCAGCGGCTAAGGAAGATGAATACTTACCACCACCTCAACTAGCCTAACTGCGGTTAAGGGTTCTTTCAGTTAAGGTGTTAAACCTATTATAATTTTATGCTCAACCATAATGCACAAAAACACCTCTAGAAAAGCCAATTGATCCAAGTGAGGCCACTGTTCATAGGTAGGTTTCAACCGGTTCATTTAGGGCACTTAAGCGCAATAGAGTGGGTGCTTAAGCAGGATGGAGTGGATAGGGTAATAGTGGGTATAGGTTCATCAAACCAATCCTTCACCTTCAAAAACCCCTTCACCGCCGGTGAGAGGATAGACATGTTAACTGAGGCGCTTGACTCAATTAACGTTAAGTACAGTATATGCACAATACCTGATACAGGTGGTTTGGCATCAATATGGTTCTCCTACGTTAGGAATTACTGCCCAAGCTTCGACTTAATTTACAGTAATGATGAGTTCACGAGACTGGCATTATCATACTGGAAGATACCAGTATTCAATACACCGTTATTCAATAAGGAGAAGTTAAGCGGCACTAACATTAGGTTACTGATGGCTCTTGGTAAGAAGGAGTGGACTTCACTGGTTCCTGAACCAGTAAGGGAATTCATAGAGAGGATTAATGGCGTTGAGAGGGTTAGGAAGCTTGCAGTAATAGAAGGTGTAGTAAAGGAGTAAGCCTTAAATCAACGACAGTGTTTACTTATTACGCATCATTGATTAGGCAGTATTTTAACATTAATAATAAATCACACTGATGCCCCGGCCGGGATTTGAACCCGGGACCTTCCGGTTATGAGCCGGACACTCCACCCAGGCTGAGCTACCGGGGCTTAGTTAACATTATAGGCATGGATTTTATAAGCTTTTTCATAAATTAAACCAACCCATTACTTCTCATGGTAAAGCAACTCAATCATAGCGCCTAAACTCCCCTTAGCATCAACGTAAACATAACCCCCACCCTTAAATTTACCATCCTGCTCCACTGAACCACCAACACTAAGTAGCTCCTTAACGGCGTCATCAATGTTACCCACGTTGAAGGCTATGTGGTGTATTCCCGGCCCATGCTTCTTAAGGAATTCACTCCAGGTACTTGGCTCACCCACCGGTTGAATAAGCTCAATAGTTATGTTATTTAACCTAAAGAAGGCTAACTTAGCCCTACCCCTTGAGGGAACCCCTCTAAACCTCATTCCAGTTTTCTCCCACTCCTCAGTCTCAATTATTTGCGGTTCATTAACATTAAGTATCTTAGCCCATGCCTTAACGGCAGCCTCTATGTTTGGAACAACCATGGCTACTTGAACCACCTCCCTGAATTGGGCATTAGCCATAATTAACACTGGGGCTGTGACTTAAAAGCATTATTAATGCTGGTAATGCTTAATTAGGTCTTAGTAACCCCTAATACATGTCCTTTGAGAAGGCAACATACCTAATGGGTAGGGGTTTCACTTACCCAGACTATGAGCCACAGTACCAGAGGTACTACGGCTACATCATTAAGCACTTAAGCCTAACCCTTAGGTTGAATTTAAGTGAAAAATCCATTCAAGGCGATGCAAGGTACATCATTAATGTGATTAATGATAAGGGTTACTTGGATTTCGATGCAGCGGAAATGAACATAACCTCGGTTACTGTTAATGATTCACCAACGCGCTTTGAGTATGATGGGCGTTCACTGAGGGTTTACTTAAATAAGGGTGGTGAAGTTGCAGTAGCCATAAGTTATAGCGCTAAGCCAAGGAATGGTGTACACTTCATACTGCCTGATGAACACTACCCCAATAGGAGACCTGTGATTTGGACTCAGGGTGAAAGTGAGGATAATCACTACTGGATACCATTGCCTGATTACCCAAGCATGAAGTTTACCAGTGAATTAACAATAATAGTACCTAAGCCTCTCACCGCTGTATCGAACGGTTACCTGGTTGAGAGTAGAGATTTAGGTGGGGAGACTCTTTGGCATTGGAGGCTGGATAAGCCGCACTCCTCATATCTAATAGCCTTCGCAGCCGCTGAATTCGACGTGATTAAGGATAACTGCGGGGGTATTGAGGTTGAGCACTATGTGCCTAAGGGTTACGGTGAGTTAGCTAAGTTTAGCTTCCACAGGATATGCGATATGATTAACTTCTTCAGTGAGTACACGGGGGTTAAATACCCATGGCCAAACTATAAGCATGCCGTTGTAAGTGAATTCGGCGGCGGTATGGAGAATACTACTGTAACCATATTAACTGATACTACGCTTCATGATGAACATGCCCAATGCCCTGGGGCTAAATTCCCCTGCCCTGGTTCAGAGGATTTTTCCTCTGATGGTTTGGTTGCTCATGAGTTGGCTCATCAGTGGTTTGGTGACTTGGTTACTACTAGGGATTGGGGTAATATTTGGCTTAATGAAGCCTTCGCAACGTACATGGAGGCATTATACACAATGCACGCTAAGGGTCTTGATGAGTTCATATACGAACTCTACAATAACCTTAAGGCCTATCTCAACGAGTATAGACGTTACTCAAGACCCATTGTAACCAAGCTATATAAGTACCCTGAGGAGATGTTTGATAGGCACACGTACGAGAAAGGCTCCCTAGTACTACACACGTTAAGAAACATAATAGGCGAGGAAAACTTCAGGAAGGGTATTAACATGTTCCTAACCAGGTACGCCTACGGTAATGCGGAGACTGAGGACTTCAGGAGGGTTATGGAGGAGGCTGCGGCCAGGCCCCTTGACTGGTTCTTTAATCAATTCGTCTACTCAGCCGGTCACCCTAGTATCAAGTACTCGTGGAGTTATGATTCAGGCTACTTAAGGATTAATATTAGTCAAACCCAGGGTGAGGACTCGTACCCAGTTTACAGAATACCCATTGAACTGGAGGTTGGTTACCAAGATGGCTCAACTGAGTTAATTAAGATTAACCTTGAGTCAAGGGACAATACCATCTACCTACCTGTTAAGGGGAGGCCAGCCTACATTTGCCTTGATCCAGGGTTTAAGGTGGCTATTAAATCAGTTACCAGCAGTAAGAGTGTTGAGGAGACTAGGGCTGAGTTGAGGAGTAGTAACGTGGCCTGTAGGCTTGAGGCCATTGAGTCATTGGCTAGGGATACTAGCTTAAGGTCTATTGAAGCCTTAACCGAGGCTTTACTTAATGATAAGTTCTGGGGTGTTAGGGCTGAGGCTGCTAGGGCATTGGGTAAACTTGGGGTTTCTGACGCCGTCAAGCCCCTTATTAATGCCCTTAACGTTGAGAAGCATCCCAGGGTTAGGCGCGCTATAGTTGAGGCTTTAGGTAACTTTAAGGGTAATGGTGACGCTGCTAAGGTGTTGGCCTCAATTTTAGTGAATAGTGGGGAAAGTTACTACGTTAGATCCAATGCGGCTGAGGCTCTTGGTAAAATTGGTATTAGGGATTACTTTAATGAATTAGTTAAGGCTCTTGATTACCCAAGCCATAATAACGTTATTACTCAAGGTGCATTAAGAGGCTTAGCTGAACTGGGTGGTGATGATGCGGTTGAAGTAATCCTAAGGTATACACAGTTAGGTTACCCAACCCTAGTGAGGGCTACTGCTGCGCAATTACTGGGTAGGTTCGTGGATAATAGGCGGGTTTACGATAGGTTAATGGAGCTTCTAAGGGATCAGTACATGAGGGTTGCTTCATCAGCCTTAAGCGCAGTGGAGTACTCCATGGATCCGAGATTCCTAGGAATCCTAGATTCCATAGCCTCAGGCGCAGCCCCAGGTTTCATAGCCGCTGAGTTAAGCGGTAGGTTTAGGAGGTATGCTAGGGATGTTGCCGTTAAGATAAGGGAGCAGTTGAGTAAGGGTACTGAGTACGCTAGGTTGAGGGAGGAGATTGAGCAGGTTAGGGAGGAGCAGAGGAGGCTGGTGGATAGGGTTAGTAGGCTTGAGGCTAAGGCTCAATGAATTAAAACCGTGAACTGCTCATTAATCGTTTAAAAAGCTAACCATGTTTTTACCTGATACACTTATTTAAGACACATGCGCAATTAAACCATGGGTCTTAGGGTTAAGATTGGTGTGAGTGGAGGTAACGTAATTATGGTACTTATGATACCCATTGAGGATTATGAAGAAGCCTACAGGGGCGCATTATTAATGTATAAGTGCCAGGGTGAATCAACTAAGAATCCACTAGCCAGATACATTGCTGACTCACTTAAATACCTTGAATCAATAAGGAATTGTAAGGAAACTTAAGTAAACAACCCATAAGGGATCCCTGGGATGGTTGGCTAAGCCTGCCATGATTAATGGTGATGTGCTTACTCCTTAAGACGAGGGGGTCATTGATGCAACTCCATATTTAATTACAATACCGTTTAATGGTTTTATCCTTTGTAGTAGGTATTATTGTAATTATTTCGACTTTCTGGAGCTGAACCTGGTAAGCATATATCACTATGAGCACAGTACCAGTGCATTTACTTATGGATGCGCAGTAAATGTATTGGTCATCTCTAATTCTAGTGTATTCCCTATTGCACGCATATT
Organism: Caldivirga maquilingensis IC-167; assembly: GCF_000018305.1. Taxonomy (NCBI): domain Archaea; kingdom Thermoproteati; phylum Thermoproteota; class Thermoprotei; order Thermoproteales; family Thermoproteaceae; genus Caldivirga; species Caldivirga maquilingensis. The sequence continues at coordinate 318,216 of NC_009954.1, forward strand.
CTATCGCCTTTTTAATTTCCTGTTCAAAATCATTTACGCATACTCCACTATTCCTTAATTCTATGGATTCTTAGGTTGAGTCTTTGCTTCGCATGGTTTGGTAACTCACATGGATTAATCATTGCCAGAACACTGACCAATTAAGCATTAAACACGGTACACCAGCTTGATCCCTGTAATCTGGGTAGAATGAAATGTTTGTTGGTTTCACTATTACATTTTTTCACTACCATCATTTAATCTAAGTTTTAAGTTGCCATCACTAATCACCTCTATTTTCTCAGCCTTTGCCGGCCTGCTCATTATAACGCTTGGGTTACATTGGGGACCAGGCCTTGGCTTATTTGTCCTTGCTGAGACAACTACATTTACCCATATTGAGTATTTATCTTCATACTTAAGAACCTTAAACACCACTGGATACGCCTTAATTATTAATTCTTCATCATTAACCAATGCCTTAATAACTATAGGCTTTATTGAGATTATTTCAAAGTCTAAATCAAGGTAATTATACATTAAAACCACTATGAGGCCTTATCCGCCCAATGACTTGCCTTAATCCTGCTTACGAATGATGCTAACTCCTTATCCTCAGGCTCAATACTAATGTAGGCTAGGTTACCCTCCTCATCAATACCCACTGTAACAAAGGCCAACCCTTCCTCTGACTTAATTGGTGATTTATTGCTTACGATTATTAATATATTACCGAATTTGTTATCGATATTGATACTAATCGGTAAATAATTAGTAAATTCCTGAGTAATATAACCAGGATTACCAACGTAAGTTGCGGACATGCTTACACCATAAGATCCACTCATGTATTGTGCGTCTAAATTAGAAAACATTAACATAAGTTGTTTGCTAGGGAATAAATAGTTTTCTACTATACCGGGAAAACACATCATATTACGCGAAGATACCTTCTCCTTACCTTAGGGGGAATTGAGGGTTTCCTTGGAGTAGTTCATCAGCTTGAGTTTACTGTCTTCATCCTCATCACTTCATTAGCCTAGTGGTGGATTATAGGTTGGGTCTTCAACTCAATTACCCTCACCTCCATGAGACTTGGGATATGTAATTATATTGAATCACTATTCAATACTATGAATTAGCATTAAATTCAAGTGAGCCAGGTGAGTAAAGTTTTATTACCCCATCATGCTTATGTACTGCATCATGACACGGTTAATTAAGGTTGATGCAGTTAACCCTGATATGGCTCTCATAAGGATTGCGGCAGATGTAATACTTAAGGGTGGTTTAGTAGCCTTCCCCACTGAGACTGTTTACGGGCTTGGTGCATCAACCTATAATGATGATGCAATTAGGAGGATTTATGCCGTTAAGAATAGGCCCATGGATAATCCAAGCATAGTTCACATATCATCCTTTAATCAACTCTATGAAGTAGCTGAGGATATTCCCAGTGAATTAGAGGAGAGGCTTAAGGTGGCTTGGCCTGGTCCATTAACGGTTATTTTAAGGAAGAGTAGTAGAATTAGTGAAGTCGCCTCCTGTGGATTAAGCACCGTAGCGGTCAGGATGCCTGCTCATCCAGTGGCCTTAGCTTTAATAAGGGAGAGTACACCAATATCAGCACCCAGTGCAAACATATCTGGTAAGCCCAGCCCGACTAGGGCTGAGCATGTTATAAAGGATCTTTGGGGTAAGATAGACTTAATAATTGATGGTGGTGAAACATTCTTCGGCGTGGAGTCAACAATAATAGACTACACCAAGAAGCCCCCAGTCCTCTATAGGCCTGGTCCATTCACCGTGGAGGAGTTGAGGAGGATTTTCGGGGAAATCAAAGTACCTGAACAGGCCCTTGGGCTTGGTCAATTCAAGGAGGCCCTTGCCCCAGGCATGAAGTATAGGCACTATGCCCCGGATAAACCACTCATTGTAACTGAGTGCAGTAGCCTAGATGGCTTAGTTAAGTTGACTCTGGATCTAGCTAGTGATGAGGTTAAGAGAGGGAAGAGGGTTGTGGTGCTTTGTAGTAGTGAAACATGCAGTACTTACGTGAAGGCTGGGTTTAAGGTCATTGAGGCTGGGTCAAGGGGCAACTTATACACTGTGGCTAAGAATCTCTTTCACTCCCTTAGGTTAATTGACTCAATGGATGTTGACTTAGCTGTGGCTGAGGGTTACCCTGAGGTTGGGATTGGGTTAGCAATCATGAATCGTCTAAGGAAGGCGTCAGGCTACAGCATGGTTAAGTGCACTACTTAATACCTAAGCCTTAGGTTTACCTGCCGGCTATTGAACCTCATGCTCACTTCCCTATATTTAGTCCATACCTCATTGAGGATACTCAAGGTTACTCAAGTAACCCCGCGTGCGTCTCGACGGAATTTCAACCTCCTGCTACATGTGTATGCTTAAGGATTCATTAGTCTTGGTGAATAATGTTAACAACTATATTTGGCTAAAACATTTAAATCCTAACCTAAGGCAGCCACTAATGAACACTGATACCCTCATAACGTATATAGCCATTGCAGTAATAGCGGCAGCAGTAGTCTTCTCAGTATTTGCCCATGCGTTTAAACCCAGTAAGGGCCCTGACTTCACACCAACCTACACAGTGCTTAATCAACATATAGGTGATATAATTAACATGTCCTCAACCATGGGTCTACAGTACGGTAACTCATCCGCACCAATCTGGGTAATCTACTTCCTTAACCCCTACGATGACGCTAACTACACTTTAAACAATGTATTTAATTCAACAATAATGAACATGATTAAGAGCGGTGAAGTTAACTTAATTGTAATTCCTAACACAATATCATACTACAACAGCGGTAGTGTTCTTCAGAAATTCCTACCACTATACATCTGCACCTACAATGTTAATAAAACAGCATCACTGGAGTTCCTTCAGTGGTTTAGCCTTAAGGTTAATGAGAACTCCACCCTTGCCTTAAACATAACCCTAAGTAACATGACTAGTGAATTATCTAACTTAGGCGTAAGCGTTAACTACACTGCATGCTACAGGGAATTTAACTTAACAGTCAGCAACTACTTATCATTCATGCTTGACGTCCTCTCATGGGCCTACGGTCTACAGACCCCTAGTAGTTATGTTTTACCAAATGACTTAGTGTTGGTTGGTGTTAATAGGGTTAGTGGTGTTGCCGTGGTGGATGAGAACATCGCTGGCTACACACCACCCTTAGGTGTACTGATTAATAATATCATGACTCAGAAGCCATTTTATGGTTGATAATGGTCATGAATATTAATGATATCTTTGACTTAACCTCAACGTACTTATCCGTCCTAAGGGTTGAACACATAATGCTGGCTAAGTTAATCCTAAGTACAGTTAAGGGTGAGGTTAACTGCAGCAGGTTAGTGAGGGTATTAGGTGGTCATATTGAGAAGGAGGGTAGGGTTTTATCTAAGTATGGTATCGCCATTAATTCAATGCAGGCCTTAAGTAGGCTTTATAATGAGTATTACGAGGAATGCCTTGAGGATAAGGTTAATGGGCGATTGCTCACCGAGTTGCTTAAAGTTATTAAGGATCATGATGAGGAGTTAGCCTTAATAATGGATAGGTTAATTAATGAGTACTTCACAAGCATTATAAATGAGATTCATTAATGCTGAGGACATAATAATGCAGAAACCGTTAATAATCATTTAAGCTAACCCTGATTGTTAAGTATGCTGAATTTACAGGATAGGGTTCAGGAATTGGTAAAGAGACTTGAGGCGGAGTACTCGGCTAAGACCAGTAAGTCAGCTGAATTCTTCAGGAGAGCTTCCAGGGTGCTTCCAGGTGGTACTACTTACCAGGTAAGATTCTTTAAACCATACCCAATCTACGTCACTAAGGCTAAGGGTGTCTTAGTATGGGACTTGGATGGTAATTCCTACGTCGACTTCTGGATGGGCCATGGAGCCCATATAATGGGTCATTCACCTGACTTCATTATTAAGGCTGTTAATGAGGCTACGTTAAATGGAACACACCTAGGCTACCCCAACACCCTTGAGGTGGAGTACGCTGAATTACTAACTAAGGTTGTGCCCAATGCTGAAATGGTCAGGTTCTCAAACAGCGGTACTGAAGCCAACATGTACGCTGTTAGGCTTGCCAGAGCCTACACTGGTCGTAGATACATTATTAAGATTGAGGGTGGTTGGCACGGTGGCTACGATGCACTACACGTTGGTGTTAACCCACCCTTCGAGGGCCCTGAGAGCCTGGGCTTACCCGAGGAGCACATTAAATACACCCTGGTGGTTCCTTACAATGACTTAAACGCCCTTGAGAAAGCCTTGAAGACCCATGATGTGGCGGCAGTAATAATAGAACCAGTGTTAGGCTCAGGGGGTTGTATTGAACCTCAGCCCAATTACCTACGTGGTGTCAGGGAGTTAACCAGTGAGTATGGTTCATTACTCATACTTGATGAAGTGATAACTGGGTTCAGGCTTGCTCTGGGTGGTGGGCAGGAGTACTTTAACGTTAAGGCTGATATAGTTACCCTGGGTAAAATAGTTGGAGGCGGGTACCCAGGTGCTGGTGCAATAGTATCTAATGCAGAGGTGATGGAGCTTCTTAACCAGGTTAAGAGACCAGACGCTAAGTCGAGGAGCTTCCACGGTGGCACATTCACAGGCAACATAGTTACCTTAACTGCAGGCTATACGTTAGTTAACTACCTTAGCAGTAATAGGGGGGTTTATGAGCAGTTGAATTCACTGTGGGATTGGGCTAGGAGGAGGATGAATGAGGTTTGTGAGACTCATGATAGGTTATGTTGGGTCACTGGGGTGGGTAGTATGATTGGGATTCACTTCACTAGGAGTAAGCCGGTTAACGTTAGGGAGGCTTACCAGCTTAGGATTAATGAGCAGTTATATGATTTAATGCACTTGTACATGAGGATTAACAACATATTATACATGACTGAGCACATGTCTCACCTACTGCCATCAATACTACACACTAGGGAGCATGCTCAAAAACTCATTGACTCCCTAGATAACATGCTAAGCATGATAACCTCCAAGTAGTGCAAGCATTAATCATTAATTTAAATTACGGCTTAGGCATTAACCTTAATCAACTTAGCGACTCAGGTTAATAGGATATTGGGTATTAAAGCAACTCCTACGGAATATTAACACCATACTTACTCTCAATTAACTTAAGCATATCCACATTGAGCTTAGCAGCCTCACCCTCCAGTAGTTTACGCCTAGAGCTTATTACCTGTTTAACTGAGTCATCGGAAATCACCTGCTCACTCTCCTTAGCTAGCACTATGCCTTCATGAATATGCCTATTAATGGTTAAGATAGCCAATACATCTGAAGGCACCTTACCATTAAACTTATCATTAATAGCCTTAACTAGGCAGGACCAGTGAATGGGACCACCCTTAATGAAGGTGAATAATTGACCATCCACAACATTACCACCGCATACCATGCACTTCCACTCAGCCATAACCCGCCTTAATTAATCATATTTTTAATCCCTACGCGGTTGATAATTTACCTTAATGCCAGAACACACTTAACCTCATTAACACTCTCTATGATTAGGACAATAACGCCTGGACTTTAACATGTATGAAGTTGCATTGAATATGGGTAGGTAAAGTAATCGGGATCAAGGCACTTACTGATACCGGAGTCATGTCAACTACTGTACCTAGGTCATTGACTAATGAACTTAGCAGTAGCAGGTCCTGATGGCTTGATTTATTCTTCATTAAGTGTCGATGCTAAGGAACCTAAACATTGTTAAACATTCCTCCAACTCCATCAATCAATAGCCTTGCTTCATCTACTGTTAACTTAGTTCATGAAAACCCACACATGGAGATCATAGCTTATACTTCAGTCCTCAAGAAGCCAGTCACTTAACATATGGGCTAACTTTAAACTAATCTTGAATAAGAAGGAGCATATACCGTTTACATTCCTTAATAGCTTATTGACTTTCAAGTAAATTATTGCCGCTCATGGTTCCCTGAAGGATTGAGGCTTACATTAGAGTAAGATGATTAAAAGGAATTAACCACTATTACAGTTTGAAGGAGTGGGATGTAACTTAAGGGGTAATTTAAATCGGTGAATTCTTAGGATTTAGTCTTAATAATCATGTGCTCATTCATTTAAAAGAATTGCTTAAATTTTTAAAGTTATGGGGTTTCATTAATTGACTGTAGTAAGTGATATAGGTTTACTTAAGGCGCTCCTTATCCTTAATAGCATTGCCACGAGGACTATAGCTATACCCACTGCTGCAGTTAAGTCCCCTATCATCCTTAGCCAAACAAAATCATCCACTATGGGTATTTGCCAGAATCCTAAATGACCACTTGGAGTTACTAGGGTCTTTATGAACCAGAAACCGTACTGTAGCTCATACTCGAATTGAAGTACACCAAGGGGTAGTAGGGATAGTAATGCCTGTAGGTAGAAGCCTACGCCATAAATAACTGCAGCCCATCTCATATATCTAAGGATCCTATCATTAAATGCACCAGATAGGTAAAAGGCCACAACCCACATTAGTATGCTTGGTAGGCCATATGCTAATGGGAAAGCTAAGTGGGCGTGAGTCATGGTGGTTTGAACATCATGCAGGAAGTAGTTTAACACAGGCATGTTTATTAAGCCTGCCCCAAAGGCAACAACACCAATACCCCCACCTATACCAGCCACTAAGGCATAGGTCAGTAGGGTTTTCTGGAACTCTGTCTTAACCTCACCCCTACGCCAAAGCAGTATGACATAAATTATTACGAAACCCAGTGGTATAGCCTCCAGTGTACTCACCACTGCACCAACATACATCCAGAAGGTTGGTAAACCATTGAAGTAGTAATGGTGGGCAGTACCAATCATACCTGTGACTATCTCCAGTGTAGCATCCATACCAGTAACCACAATACCAAGCCTTGGTGGTATTAACCCAGCTATTACCAGGAGAACCACAATCACAGTAATCACTATGGGTGGCCAGAAACCCTCAACGAAGGCATGTATAGTCATCCACCTAAAGTACTCATCAACCTGGAAATCCGGCCAAGGACTAATAATGGGTAATGCCCCTATGAAGGCGCCAGCTGCCGTACCGGCTATGGCTATTGATAGTATCTTGGCAAACGGCCTTAACACCTCGGGAGCTGTCTTAGATGCTTTATTCCATAAATACGATACATAACCAAGTATGGCAGTTATTAAAATCAGCCACAGGGTACCCTGTGTAGTCACGTCCCTGCCCTGTGCACCCACAATGAACCACCAGGGAGCTGGAATTAACTGGAGGTAGCTTAACCAAATACCGAGAAGTGTGCCTAATGATACTAAGACACCAATAATAATTATTGCCGCGACCTGCCTCTTAGTTACATTAAGACCAAAATACGGGAATACAAAGAACGAGAACGCTATCCAAGTTATTGCAATCCAGAGGATGGCTAACGTGTAGTGCAGTGCCCTAGCTACATTAAATGGTAGTATTGGTATGAGGTTTAACCCGTATAGTGAAGTCTCCGTATAAAGATGCATTGCGTAAGCCCCCAGTAGACCCTGAATCCCAAGGCCAACGCCAGCTATGAAGAATGCTAGTAGCGTTAATTTCTGAGCATCATTAGGTGGTGGTAATTGAATGTTTAGCCTTGGCTCATGCCAATAATCCATTAACTTAAGGACAACGTAACCAGCCAGTGGCATTACAAGTAGCATTATGGTGAATATCATTAACCAGGAGGAGTAGGTTACGTTAGCAGTGGGGCCTATTAAGCCGGGCATGTATGGGAAGCCATTAGTGTAACCCTGCATTGCAATAATACCACTCCAGGCGAAGTACGCTGTTAAATCCTTAATTATGGTTTCATTGGTTATTAAATCCGGCTTCAACCTAAACTCCTCGGCAGCTGGGCCAAGCATCTGGGAGTAGAATTTAGTTGCATTATAGAAGCCTTGGGCAAATTGATTACTCACAATAATTACATCACCCTGGGGTGTAGGGTCTACCTTAGGCATTAGCTCCTGCTTAATTAAGGACATTGCGCTTGCATTACTTTGAGGGACTGCATCGAAGCCTAGGCTATGGGCTGCTGAATCCTCAAGTATTCTTAACGTGTATGAAGTGAAGTCTACGCCGAAGTAACTACCCATGCCTAGTATTGAGCCATAGTCCATTAAACCATACTTCTGGAAATAATACTTACCCCAAATAATGTCATTACGCGTGAAGAGTACGGTACCATTCTCAGTCTCCACAGCGGTTGGGATTGGTGGTAGGTGGGTGAAGGTGTACCAAGCCATTATACCGTATATGACGTAGACCAGTATAGTGACCCCTAGCACGATCACAGGCCAAATGGATTTACCATTCATACTCCCACCTACGGCTTACTTCCCACTACCCTCAGTTAAGCTAATTATCTAAGATTTTAGATAATGACCCATGCCAATTATGATTCACGTAATTTAACTTAACTATGGGACCCGGTCTCACTTAACGTGTGCCTAAAGTAATCCTCAAGAACCTTCTTAATACCCCTCCTTATCAATACTGTTAACGTAGCCGGGGATATGCCCAATTCCTTAGCAAGCTCACTAATGCTTACGCGTCTCTTATCATCAAACAACCCCCTACTGTAGGCCAATTGAAGAACCTCAAGTTGCCTACTGGTTAGTGTCTTAACCTTAATAGCCTGAGCATACACTACTTCAGCCTTGACACTTTCATTCAGGAAATCCTTCATGAGGCTTCTTAAGTAACCCCTTGACGGCAGTAGGATACCGTAGATTACGGTATTGGAATCTAGGGATTTACCCTCAATTACCATAAAGCCACCATGACCCAGTACCCTGCATGAGGAACAGCTTGGAGACTCAATCCACATTACGTTCTCGTTAACCTTACGCATCCTTAATCCAGATTCCCTTAGTAAATCAAGTTCATGACGTGTTAAGGGCCTATTAGTGCTTATTAAATGAGTTGATTTACCATCACTAATATTTATCATTAACACATCGAAGCCCAAGTTAAGCTTACTTAACGTATTCTGAACAAGGCAATCATTGCGGTAAGCTTTAATCAAAACCTTAATCATAAAGCATCACTCTAATTACCTATATTTTACCTATAAATTTATTCCCATAAATCTCTTAATCAATGCTTAAATACTTTACCTTAAGCTTCTCAATAACCTGAAGCCACTTATCATGATCCACCTCGGCTTCAATATCCTCAATACTCCTACTGCTTTCAACATTATCTAAGTCCATTGCCTGAGGGAAAAGCACCTTATCCTCCTTCTCCATATGCTGATTAAGGTGTCCAGTCATCAATGCTAGATAATCCATAAGCGTGTCCTTAATTGATTGATCACCATTAATTAATCTGCTTAATAATTCCCTATTCAACCTTATTAAATACCTGAATATTCCATGATCCATCACCATTACATTCACTGGACTATTCTCAAAGGGATATAGTTTAATGTTTATTGATGGGAACAATATAACCTCCTCCTTAACATGATGACACTTATCCACGAAGAACTCATAGAAATCCAGTAGCATATTTATATCACTTGGATCTAATAGCTTCTCCGCAAGCATCTTATCAACTATGCTCACTGATACCTTGATTACATCATGGTCATTCATAAGGTTATTCACTAAATCCTCAACACTAACCATACTTACCCCTTTCAATCTGCACTATCATTAAGTTTACTTAAGTTACCGAAATCATATCATTAAGCTTACCGAGTACCATTAATTAGAGGCATCATGTATGAAACTTTAATACAGAATCATGAGGATTTATAAAGCTCTAAGTACTCCTTTAAGGCTACAGCATTATTATACTGCGATTTAGCCGAGTAAAGTAATGTAATAGTCTTACCTTCCTTTACCATATTCTTAAGGATAGCCACCTTAGGATTACCTTCCAATTCCTTAAAGTACCTTCTCTCGAATTCAATCCACTTACTAGGATCATGATTAAACCACCTCCTCAACTCATCACTAGGGGCTACATCCTTAAGCCATAAATCCACCTTAGCCTCCTCCCTACTAATCCCCCTAGGCCATAGCCTATCGACAAGTATCCTCACGCCATCATCACTTGATGCTCGATCATAGATTCGTTTAACTTTAATGGACACACATTGATTATAGTATACTTACTTATTAATATTTCTTAAGTTACCTTTAATTGAGATACATTGAAGTAAAGTACCATGTTTTAAAAGAAGTGAGGTGAAATCACCTTCACTGGGTAAGGGATGCGGACTTAGGTTAAAGGGTGGGGATAATGCTTGATTTAATCAGGTCCAAATAATGCAGTAATACTATCATTGGGTGGTTGAAATGATGGTACTTGCCTCCTTAACTCATCCCTAATGGCGTCAATACCAGTCCTCACCGCAAACTCCCTTATGTTGGGTGCCTTAGACTTCACATACATGCTTAATATAACCTTGGCCGTTAACTCAGCTTCACTGGGGTCGATAGTGCCTAGTATAAAGCCTAATTGCCTTGACGCACCCCCTATTGTGACCAGTATCCTTGTTTTGAAGCCGAAAGGCTCGAAGCCGATGTCTGAGACCCAGCTCATGCCGCAATCATGGGTACAGCCACTAATGCCGACTCTAATATGCTCCTTTAATCCACTGATATGTACGTGTATTTTACGGCCTAGGCTCGTTGTGTCTATTAGACCTGGCGGACAGAGTTCACTACCAACGCAGGCAACTGTTATTGGGCCCTCTGGGTAGTATGGTCCTGGTTCCTTAATTTCACCATTAATTCCCCTAATCTCCTTAACATTATCCCTAATGGGTATGTAGATGCTTTGATTATTAAACAACACTACGTAGCCTAAACCATACTCATCAGCAGCATGCGCTAACTCATCTAATTCACTGGCGGTAACCCAGCCCGTTGGGTAATGCATCTTAATAACCCTGGTGTTAATGAATGTTGGCTTAACGTCGGGTGGTTTAGGAAGCTTTGACTTAACCTCTCTAGCCACTGCCAATACCTCCTCCTTAACTTTATCGAATCCATTAAGCTTAATGAACCATTTAAAACCCCTCCTCTCCCCACTCCTCTTAAAGACCTCAACCACACCAACTATTAACGGTAGTATATCCTCCAGTTCCACGTCACTGAAGGCTAATTTAGCTGTGAATGCATGTTCACCAATACCCCCGCCTAGGTATATGTTGAATTTACCATTAGGCTTAGCCACAATTCCCACATCCTGGCTCACAGGTACTGCACAGGCCCTCTCACAGGCTGAAATCGATATCTTAATCCTATGCGGTAATGCCGACCCCTCATACTCACCCTTATACCTGAAGTAATCCCCTATGAATACTGATAAGGCCTCGGCATTCACGTGGGCCAGTGGGCAGTGGTTACTGGGGCATGGTATTGGATTCCTGATGCTATTGCCGCAGGAGTCCCTTGGGTCAAGTCCAGTATCCTTAAGCTTAGCCGTAACTTCATCGAAAAGCCTGTAATCGATTTTAAAGATCTCAACATCACCCCTGGTCCCAAGCATTACCCTACCATCACCATACCTCCTACTAACCTCTGCAATAACCCTTAATTGGCTTGAATACCACTTACTTGGGTCACGGCCAATACTCTGCCTAATCCTCACCGAGACCCATGGGTTATCACCACGATTCTTGTAAACCCCCTCATGCCTCCTTGGGTAAACCAACTTATGTACATCAGAATACTTGAACACAATTAATCACTTTTAATGACCCTCATCCCTAGGTTACTTAACTATTGAGTCACTTGAGCAGGCTTCCCAGTTATCCCATACTTCTTAGCCCACTCCTCGAAAACCTTCTGCTCCTCCGGCGTTAATTGCCTACTAAACCTGTACCAATTATCCTTAGGCCTAGCTGTCTCAGGGGATTCAGGTGTCTTCCAAATGCAGTTAACTGGACAGACTGGGATGCAGGAGAAGTCGTCGATGCACCAATCCCAAATTAACCTAGCTTTCCCATTCTCATCAAGCTCCCATGCATTGGTTGGGCAGACACTAACACAGGCACCGCAGCCTATGCATATGTCCTGGTCATCAATAACCCTCATGTATTTCCTTAAACCCTCTGGGGTTGTGGGTATTTCACTACGCCTGGACATGAAGCCTCACCAGTTGAGTTAACCCACTGTGGGATTATACATATTTCTATAGGTACTGTTCACGTTGATTCACCATTAAAGTCCACATGCACCCTAACTAATGATTAATGAAAGCACTCCATTAGGGGAAGTCATTAACTTAAGCATGGGTTAATGCTTTAAGGCAATTAGCCTCCCCCTTAACCCTAATGCTAATAATTAATGCCGCCCCAGCATTATCAACAGCCTTCATTTGGGCGTGGGCATCAGTGACGTATAAGGATTTCATGAGTAGGTTAAACCCATTAACCGTTAACTTCCTTAGGATGCTTTACACCACCATTGCCTTAGCTATTCCAGCGGCCTTAATTGGCTTTAACGCTGGGGCTATGTGGGGTTCATTAAGTGGTCTATTATCCTTAGCCTTAGGTGACTCCATGTACTTAATGGCCATTAACTACACTGGAGTCTCAGTGGCTGCCCCAATATCATACTCCTACATACCCCTCTCAGTACTTATGGCTACCCTACTGGGTGAACCATTAACAATACTTAAGGTTACCTCAGGATTACTGATAATGCTCGGTGTATACATGTTATCCAGGGAGAGGACTAAGGTAACGCTTAGGGGTGTGACCTTAGCCCTCGGTACCGCGGTTGCTTGGGCTCTTGGTCAAACCATGATAAAGGTGGCTGACGTTAATGGCTTAAACCCAGTATCCATAGCCTTCATTAGGGTTGCCACTGCGGGATTAGTTCTACTGCTGGTTAACCACATGATGCATAATAATTTAGCCACCGCCATAAAGGCAACTATACGCACCCGCCTACCCCTAGTGGCTGTACTGGACCTGGGTATTGGGGTTGCCTTATTCGCATACTCAGTTAACCTAATAGGACTTGGCTTAACAGTAATAGTAACGGGCTGCATGCCGTTGATAGCTCAGGTAATGGCTAAGTTCATGGTTGGGGAAAGAATAACCGTGACTAAGATCACTGGGGCAGTGGTAATAGTACTGGCAATAACCACAGCCTTCCTATAGGGCTTAAATTAAGTTAATTGCAGTATATTCAATGATTCAAGCTAAGTTAATCACAATGGCTAGTATTATAGCGAATTCAAGGAGCTCATAGAAGCCGTAGTACATTAACACCTGCTTACTCGCATACCTACCCAAGTAGCCCTTAAAGTAGGCGAATACACCGATTAAGTGAATGATTAACATCAGTACGATTAGCAGCATTAACCATGTTGGCAGCATACTTAACGCCAGTGAACTAACTAATACGTAGTATAGAACCTCAAAAACTGAAACATAAACACCCACCCTCCTAGGTATGCTTAAGCCTCTAAATCCTAGGTATGAACCTGCAGCATGAATAAACAACATGACCACTGAACTAGGTAGTATTACTAGGGACGCGGGTACACTCACTAGAAGGTAACTAACTAGGTTAAATTTACTTTACCCATGTTACCTGGAACCTTAACCTTAAGGGTAAGGTTACGTATCCTCTACCTCATGAATAACTTTAATGCTTAAACGTGGTGGTGAAGCTAAGTTGATGGCTAATCAACTAAGGGTCAGGATAAGGGTTTATGAACATGGGGTTAGTTGATACATAATGGAAAAACCATTACCCGCATATTTAATTATGCGATTCCATAACGCCTACTATTCCCCTTAACCTATTCACTAGGTTAAGAACAGCCTCCCTATGCGCCTCAAACCCCTCCTTACTCATGAAGTTATGGTAAAAGTTTGCGTGTAGTCTTTCAGCCATACTGAAGTTCACTAAAATTGACTTATCATTAGTCTCCTTATATAATTCTTCAATAATAATATCATAATCCCTATGGCTATAATGCTCCCAGCTCCTTGACTCAGCTATAGCATTAAGCAAAGCAGTAACAGCACCCCAGTACTTTTCACCAGCCTGAGTCAAATCACCCTTGGCATATAGCTCCTCAGCTGATTTAAGGTAATCCTCATGTAGGCTCAGATAAAGCTTAACCCTATGAGGTGGATCAAGCCTCTCAGCAATTAAATCAATAATGAAGGCCTCAACATCCCTACCACCAGCTAACTCCCTTAATAAATTAACTAATTGAGGCGAGAGTACTAATGACATGCCTGGTAAATCACTGTGTACCTACTTAAAAACATTATTTAAATCAATTTAAGCAGACACTTCCTCCATCCCATAGAATTAGCCTAAGGATAATTAATGCGCTTTACGTCTCCCCGAGGGTTTTAAGAACTAATGATTAATACTGGTGACTATGAGGTATGAAAATAAGGGATGAAGTAAACAACATTAAACCAGGAATGCAGGATTACTTATTATTAAATTCCCTACTATCCTGCTGTAGGTAAATTTTACGCATTACTTGACGTGTATTTATGATGGTTTAAGGCTTCCTTGGCGCGGTAATTGGGTTAATGGTTACTTTAACTTTCTTATTATAGTTCATGGTTTCTATATTGGCATTTAGGAATAGTTTAACAATACTTATATTCGTTGATAGGTGTGATGTTAAGTTTACCACAGTGTACTCTGATCTGCCTTCAGCTAGGGCTAGGAATGGGATAAGCATATCACCCATGTGGTCATCGAAGGCCGCCCCCGCATTAATTACTGCCGCAAGGGCCTCTGCAGCCTCCCTACCAACATCCTCCGCTGGTTTACCGCGTTCACCCAGTGAGTCAGCTCCAATCCTCTGCCCATTAGTGGACTCAGCCCATAGTGTTATTCCTGAACCAGGCCCTAGGTGGGGATCCTTACCCTGCTCATAGTACTCGAGGCTAATGCTGGGTTTTAGGCCTAGTTTACTTAAATAATCCTCAGCGGCCTTAGCCTGCCTAACCGCTACATGGCTTGGTAACCTAACTGCATGTGATAACCCCCAGATCCCTTTTAATTCACCAAGCTCAGTTATGTTGATTGGCTTAAGTCTACCAGCTGGCTTAACGGTAACCTTAACCTTACCGCCACCCCTTGGGTAATGACCCCTCCTAATTAATTCCACTTTAATCCCCACACCCATTAGGGATAGGTTGTGAGCCAGTACGAAGCGTACGTAATCTATGGGAGGGGCCTTAGGTACATCTGTACCACCGGTGATGTCAAGGGTGACTTCACCACAGTTCACTACGGCTAATACTGGTAGTAGGGTTTGGAGCACTAGGCTTATGCTCCCTGCAGTTCCAATATCAATACTGTAGTCACCGCATTTAACATCCCCTGGTTCGAAGGTTAGGCTTAAGGACCCCTTATATGCTCCATCAACCTTAGCGTTACTGATCCTTGCAGCAGCCATGACACTGGCCAGGTGCTGGGGCTGCAACCCTGGATTACTTCTCCTAGCCCTAATGTTAATTATCCTGAAGGGTTTACCAGTGATTATGGATAGGGCTAAGGCAGTCCTCAGTATCTGTCCGCCTCCCTCACCCATTGAGCCGTCTATGGTTATCATGCCCATAATACCCACTGGGCTTGGTTAATAAACCCTAAGTACTGAAGTGTTCATCACTTTAATTAAGCCTAAGTTTATTTAAGGGCACCCTAATATTGCTGTTAGTGATGAGAA
Source organism: Caldivirga maquilingensis IC-167 (assembly GCF_000018305.1). Taxonomy (NCBI): domain Archaea; kingdom Thermoproteati; phylum Thermoproteota; class Thermoprotei; order Thermoproteales; family Thermoproteaceae; genus Caldivirga; species Caldivirga maquilingensis. The sequence goes on from NC_009954.1 coordinate 333,970, forward strand.
GGTTTCCGGAATGAGGAGTGATTGGTTCACCCCTTACTGACCCTGATTAATGCTGAATCTCCTGAATAGGCTTCCCAACCTGCGTTGACTCTTCTTAAGGCTACTCATCATTCTACTCATCTCATTATAGTACCTCAGTAATTCCCTAACATCCCTCGGCGTCACCCCTGAGCCCTTGGCTATTCTCCTAATCCTTGATGCGTTTAATATATTTGGGTTAAGTAACTCCTCCTTAGTCATTGATCTCAATATTGATAACCACTTCCTCATCCTGTCCTGGGCGTTCATTAGTTGATCATCATTCAATTCCTTTAACTGAGGCATTAACCCCATGGGGAGCATTTGAAGAATCCTACTTAATGGGCCGAGTTTACCCATGGCTTCAAGCTGCTTCATTAATGTTAATAAGGTGAACTTACCGGTTTCAATATCCTCAAGAACCTCTTCCTCCTCCTCCATTGCCTTAACCTTATCCAGGAGTGACTCAACATCACCCATGCCCATTAACCTAGCCACAAACCTCCTTGGGTTAAAGACCTCAATATCCTCAATATCCTCACCATTACCAATGAACTTAATTCTAGCCCCAGTCTTAACCGCGGATACAAGGGCCCCACCCCCCTTAGCCGTACTGTCGAGTTTAGTTATGAATATTGAGTTAACTGGAACATACTTACTGAAGGCCTCTGCCTGAGCCCCAACCTGCTTACCATTGGTTGCATCAACAACAAGCATTACTTCATTGGGCTTCACGGCCTCGTAAATCTCCTTAACCTCACTGAGGAGCTCCTCCTCATTCCTATGCCTACCAGCAGTATCTATTATTATTAAATCAGCCTTACTGCTAATCATTCTACTTAAACCAGCCTTAGCTATGTTAACGGCGTTGCCTAGGCTTGGGTCACCGAAGAACATTGCCTTAACCCTCTCAGCTAATTGCCTCAACTGGTCAAAGGCCCCAGGCCTAATGGTGTCAGTCTCAATTAAACCAACCTTAAGCCCCCTCTTAATGTAGAAGTTAGCTAACTTACCTGCCGTGGTTGTTTTACCACTACCCTCAGTACCCACCAGCATTAGTATGTAGGGCTTGGTCTTAACCTCAACGTCAGGCTCCTTATCACCACCAAGTAGGTCGGTGAGTTTCCTGTAAAGTAAGTAAACCAAATAGTCCTTAGCTGTTAAGCCTGGGGGGAGTTCCTTAGCCTCCTTAAACTCCTCCTCAATGCTCTTGGTTAATTCGTAAACCAGCTTAACGTCGACGTCAGCCCTTATTAATGCCCTCTGCAGATCCCTAAGTATGCTCCTTAGGGTTTCCTCATCAATTAAGGTTGAGCCCCTGATCCTACTTATTATGCTGCCTATGGCGTCCATTAAGTCTCTCATTAATCAATCACTGGGTTGTGTATGGGTAGTAACTGTACTGGTACATGCTTTGCTGAACGTACCTAAGCACATCAGTTAAAGTACCCCTTATGATTATTCCCTCACCCCTTTGAATCTCGTAAACAAGCTTCATTGGTGATATGGGCATCCACCTCATCTTCCTAATGTACATTACCCTAAGTATCTGGTGGGTAATGGGTTCCTCGAATAATTGAAGAATAAGCACACCACCAGCCAGGTACTCCTCAACACCAAACCTACTAACCTTAGTGGCCTCACCAGTGGGTATTTCCGATGTTAAAAGCGTGGTGGTGTCCTTATAGCGTTTAAGTTGAAACACCAATTCCCTTAAGTACTCCCTAACCCATAGGAGATCCTGGTGGCCTGTTATTATTAATGGCGCTATGGGATCAACCACAACCCTCTTAGCCTTATTCTTCTGAATAACATCAATAATCATCCTAGCCACATCCTTAGGGTCAAGTGAAAGAGTAGTGCCCTCCTTGGAGTATAGCTTGAAATGGGTCCTGAAGTCATATATTATTACCCTGTTCTGCTTCTCATAGGCGTCAAGATCCCAGCCCAAGGCCTCATAGGCACCCCTCTTAACATCCTCACTGGGTTCATCAACACTAATGTATATGCCTGACTCACCAATATCGGCTCCAGTTTTAAGGAATTTAAGACTGAATATAGTCTTACCTAAACCCGCCTCACCGGCAACTAGGTAAACCTCACCCCTCTTAAGGCCACCGTAGAGTAAGGCATCCAAGTAAGCTATGCCCGTGGGGGCCTTATTAGCGTACATGCTGTACTGCATTTGCGCCGTGTAGTACTGGGTTATGTCGAATGGGTAAGTCTGGTTACTGTAATTGTTACCACTGTACGTGTTGTAGCCTCCATAGTCGTATGTATAGTATGCGTATTGCGATGAATCTGCAGCAGCATCATTCTCCTTTCTTAAACCCATATGCCCTAAACCCTAGGTGGATATTTATACTTTTACCTTGAATTCACCATTAGTTTAAGCAATTAAATGGCTTAATTAATGAACACTAGTTAATCACTGCCTAGGCTCAATCCTAACATCAACCCTAAACCTCCTCTTAATCCTACCAATCCTAGGCAGGCCCTTGGATAAAACTAACCCATAGTACTCCTGAGGAACCTTGATAACTAGGACATCTTCCCTCGGCTCCACTATAACTTGATCAAGCGGCACATACTTACCAACCACCTTAAGTAACTGATTCATAGCCCTCTTATTAACCTCCACACTCCTCCTCTTCAAGGGAACTACGAAGGTTTCCTCACCAAAGACGTAGACCTCGTACTCAGGTTCCTCCGTTATGAAGTCCTTAACAACAACCACCGGTCTGGCTAAATCCTCCTCCTTTAAGCCAGCAGGTATCTTAACAGTCATCTCCAGTGAGTAAACCTTACTAACCAACCCCTTATCTATGAAGATTACAGTATCCACTATTGAGGGTAACATGCCTAATTCAACCCTACCTATGAATCTTTGAATTGAGTCTATGGGCGATGTCGCATGGATGACGCCAACCATGCCTATTCCAGCCAACCTAAGGTCAACGTAAAGTTGAATATCAGCGGTATCCCTCATTTCATCAAATATTGTGTAGTCCGGCCTCGATAATAGGAGGATGTCATGAAGCTCCTCCGGGGTGGCCAGGTTCTTGGAGAGTTGAGTAACCTGGTCAGGTAGAACCATATCCCTCGGTGACTCAATGGTCTTAACCACCTTATTCTTGGATACGAAGAATTCAGCCAAGGCCTGAGCGAAGGTGGTTTTACCAGCGCCTGGGGCACCACCAATCAGTATACCCTCAGCCCTCTTCTCAAGCCTCTCAACAACCTTGGGATGGAGGTTATACTCCTCAACACGCTTCTTAACCAGTGGCCTAACAGCGGTTATCTCTATGCCGTCTGATACAGGTGGGAAAACAGCCACTATCCTAATATCCCTATACTGAACTATCAGTGAGTGGCTTCTCTTAACCTCAATAACCGCCCCATTACCACCACTGTAGGCTGTTGAGATAACTTCCCTAACCAGCCTCTCCAGGTACTCCTTGGAGAGGACCTTATTATCAAGGTAAACCAACTCCCAGTTACCTGGCGCACCCCTCTTAGCCATGGGTAGGGTGTTCTCCTTAAGGTGTATTGACATTGTGTCAGGGTATTTTTGGAACCACTTCTCAATCTCAAGGGCCCCAGTCCCCTTACCGATGTAAATGTACCTAATACCCATTGCCTCGCAAACCTTCTTAACCATAGCATCACTAGTTATTAAAACCGCCCCCAATTCCCTAGCAGTGTTTAAAACAAGGCTCTCAGGGTCCTTTAAGTCAGCTGACCTTGGTATAACGTCAACGTACTCCACAGTAATCCCCTCAATCTTAGAGGCCATGTCATGAATAGCAGCCACCTCCTCAAGCCCAAGTATACCCAGTGAAGAACCAACCTTAGCGTCATCCTCAAAGTACTTAACGACACCAGTATGAATCAGTAACCTACCCTTAAGCCCATTACTCTGCAGATACTCCTTCAGAGACCCATCTAGGAAGACTGACGTATCCGGAATATAGATTTCCCCAGCTGCAAGCATTAAGTACCAGTTAATGCGGATACACTGAGGCTTAAAAACTTATGAGCCTTAACTCACCTTCAATATTAGTTAAATAAGGTAATTAACCCTCATGGTAATTAACGAGCCTTAACAATAAAGCTTACGTCACCCTCCATCCTCTCTGGACTTATCATCCCACACCCCTGACTGATCTTCTTCATGAATGAGTATGGGTTATTAACCCTTACACCAGCCAGTAAGTCGATTCCAAAGTCGAACATTAAGTCAAGCATCGGAGTGCTTGGGCCAAGTAGAATAACGTAGGCATTAGTCCTCTTAGCCAATTCCAGTAACCTATCAATTGATTTATTGATTATTGTTGACGCCGTAATAACCACCACTTGACTATCCTCAATAACAGTCTCAGCTGCAGTGGAGGGTAGAATCCCATTAACTGGATCTATTAGGAATGGGTTAAGCTCCAGGACAACTACCTCCCTTGCAACCTCCTTAAACCTTGTAAACCCAGGGAATCTACCAACCATAACAACCTTCTTACCTTTACCATACTCTAAGGCTAGGTCTAATCCATTAACCTCAGCATCACCCTTAGGTTCAATAATCGAGTTCACTGCTGCTAACCCAACACTAGCCTCGAGGAGGTTCCATGACCTTAAGTACTCCGCTAATTCACCAACACTCATCTCCTCTAAGTGACCAAAACCCCTAACGCTAGCGTTACCGGTACGGTAGGTCATTGAAACCCCGCAGTATCTTGAGTAGACACAGGTCCAGGAAACACCAATTACTGCGTTCTTAACCTCAGTATTATTCTCCTTAGCGTATGATATTAAGGCTTCAATAACCCTACTCTTAGGCATGGATTCAACTCAAGGCCCAGTGGTTTAATACTTTGCACAGATAAATCCCTATAATAAACTTAAGGGTAACTCATGAGCCCTAGTTCCTTAACACAATTCCCTAAATAAGCCTCCAGGAAATGCTACTCAATGGGATGCGGGGAAAACTATTAAGTATTATTCCGCATTACCCTGCCCAGTGATGTAACCACGCAGGCCCTTGAGTTAATGATGAGTGACCTAAAGACTGATGCCGCCTCTCCTCATTAATATAGGGTTAAGAAATCACTCAACACCTTAAGACTAAGATTGGTTTTATTTAAAATCCAAGCCTCCCCTACCTTTAAGGAGCCGTATATGTGTATTTTCGTTGACGTTGAGGGTATTGATGGGGTTGGTAAATCCACTGTAATTAGGCTTACCGCTGATGAATTAAGGAGGAGGGGTTACTTGGTTTATACCACAAGTGAACCAAGTGACTCACCCATTGGCTTATTCATAAGGAGGAGTATACTTGAAAGTAACCTTGAGGTGGAGCCAATGGCCTTAGCGCTCCTATTTGCCGCAGATAGGGTGATTCACTATAATAGGGTTATTAAACCTAAGGTTAAGGAGGGTTACATAGTGATCACTGAGAGGTATATTGAATCCTCCGTGGCGTATCAAGGTTCCCAAGGCGTACCCGTTGAGTGGATAATTGAAGTTAACTCAATGGTGGCTGAACCAGACCTAGTTATAGTGCTTAATGCACCATTAAACACCGTGGCGAGTAGGTTAAGCAATAGGGGAATGCTTGAGTACTTTGAGAGGAATACTGACTTCCTTAGGAGCGTCCAGGAGGTTTACCTTAGGAGGGCTAGGGAGCGTAATTACCCTGTTATTGATGCGTCAAGGGTGATTAATAATGTTGTTAATGACGTACTTACGCTTATTGAGGATAAGGCCAAGGGTAAGTGCAAGAACTATAATCAATAACCCGTAGGTACCCTTACTTATCCCCCTCATTGAACCACCCTTACCATTATCCGTATTAATAATAGTGATGTTGGATAACACTGAGGAAATATACCTCATGTTCAGTACTATGGGTAAATTCACCTCACTAGTCTGCTCAACCACTATATCAACCACATACGGTGATGAAGAATTAATGATCAAGCTACTTAAGTATTGATCATAAGTACCCTTGGCAATACCATAGTATGCTTCATAGGTGTTTAATTCATTAACCAGGTTAGCCCTCTGATACTCAATACTTTGATTAATGGCTAGGCTGAAGAGTAGGTATTGGCCCGTTAAGTTAAAGTACATGCTCATTAACCTAGCTGATGCATTCTGAAGCTGGGAACTAGTTTGAATTAGACCACTGGTAATGTTAGTTAAGTTACCGTACAGTGATGTGGGTACCGCTAACGCTAAGTTAAGCCTACCTAACGTTACGTTAAGCGTACTCGTCGTTGAGTTAAGTGTATTACTCAGGTAATTGAGGGCTATGTAAAGTGAGTATACGCTTTGATTAGTCTTAACAAGTGTATTGCTTATGTTGGTTAAGGCAATTACTAATGCAGTACCCCTGGTGTTTAATTGATACGCTAACTCGCTTAATTGCCTACTAGCCGTTAAAACACCCATCTCGGCACCATTAACATAACCCTCAAGTCTAAGCACCGTAGCCCTCATCACCTCCACATCCTTAATTAACCTACTTAATTCACCAAGTATACTGGATTTAACTCCACCATTAATGTTAAGTGAATTAACATCATTATACAGTTTAGTTAAATTATCTTGAACATAACCCAAGTATTGGTAGTATTCGGCTAGCGTAGTGTTAGTAGCGTTTAATATTGGTATTATCTCCATTAACGTAACGTTGTACTGCTCAATCTCCCCATAAGCATACACCACATCTGAAATAACCTGGTATTGAAGATTAATTATCTCATTATTCAACTGCGTTAAATTACTCATTATTTGCTTAAGGGAGTAGGACACCATTGGGATAGTGGAGTTAAGCTTACTTAAAACACCGTACTCAGCCCTCAGGGCGTAATCAACCTCATATACCTGAAGCAGTAGTAGACTCTCAATAACCCTGGTGGAATTCATGTAGTACGCTGACTGCCTATACAAGGCAGCTGTGGTGTTTAGTAAGTAAGATAACTGGTATAAGTCGTTTAAGAGTATCGTGGCGTTACTGCTTATAGGCCTTACGTAGGGAATATTATTGAATTCCGTAAGCGTGTTGTTTAATTGACCTATGGTTAACTTAAGGTAATTCAAGTAGTAGTATAAGTCTATTGATGATGTGAATATTAATGAACCCAAGTCTATTGCACTCCAATTACCTGAATTAGCCACAATGAATGTTACGTTTAAGTCAACGGAACCATTATTAGGTAATTCACCGGACCAGTACATGTAATTCCCAGTACCAATACCAGCAACACCAGTGGGTGGCGTGGAGTAGTAGTAATTAATACCATTCTGAAGCGGTATATATGCATTATAGGTTAGTGGTAGGCCTAGTGCATTTGATGCATTAACAAGCATTATTAATTTAACACCTGAACTACCGTTTATCACTTGACTGGGGGTTGTTGAGTCATTAATGAGGTACTTAAAGTTCATTATATAATTATTCACTAATGGGTTCTGGAACTCAACGTTAAGCGACATAGTCTCAAAGGAATTAATCGTAATGTTCCAGTAAATCTCATCACCCTTCAATACATATCCACTTGAGGCATATAGTATGGATGAGTAGGGTGGTAGTCTGAAACCCACGATAACGTTTAATGCCGTTGAGTTTTCATTAATCAGGTTAACACCATAATTAATGTAGGATTTAACACCACTACTAGTGTAGTAGTTAATGTAATTAACAGTGTATGTTACTGATAATGATGCATCGGCCTCAACAACATGGGTAACGTAAGGCAGCATGATTATTAATAAGGCGGCGATTAACCACGACTTCCCCCCAAGTAGGGGTAGGTTAATTAATAGGGAATTAATGCCTCTGATTCTCAATAACCTCCTCAAGTCGTGAAATCTCCTCCTCAATTCTACCAACATCATCAGCTAATCTACTGCGTCTCCTGGCTAATAAATCTATTTTAAGCCCCTCAACGTAATTCCTAATCATATCCCTCACGTTAACACTACTTACGTTAATCCTCTCCACTACGCCAGTCTCATAGACTCTACCACCCCTAATGTTAATTATCCTACTGCCTATCTGAGCTACGTCAGGGTTATGGGTTGCAATAACCATGGTTACCCCAATAGTCTTATTCAAAACATTAATGAGCGCCAGTAACTTTGATGCACTAACTGGGTCAAGGGCACCAGTGGGTTCATCCATTATTATTAAACTTGGATTAAGGGCAAGCGCCCTAGCTAACGCAACCCTTTGCTGCTGACCACCTGATAATTGATTTGGGTAATGATTAACATATGGCGTTAACTCAACTAACTCAAGCAAATACCTAGCCTTAGCCTCAGCCATGGCTTCATCATACATGCCACTCATTAACATGGGCATCATGACGTTTTCAAGCGCCGTTAAGTTCTGAATAAGGTTATACTGCTGAAACAGGAAACCAACCTTCAGTAGCCTTAATTTAGCCAACTCATTCTCACTCATATCAGTGACGTCAACATCATCCAAGTAAACCCTCCCACTGGTGGGTTTATCAAGCATACCCATTATGTTGAGCAGCGTTGATTTACCTGAGCCACTAGGGCCCATTATAATGACAACCTCACCCCTATACACGTTTAAATTAACATTAATTAATGCGTCAACATATATGGACTCAGATATGTAGTACCTCTTACTAACGTTAATCAACTTAACCACAGCGTTGCTATTACTCATTATAATGCATCAACGTTACCGATATTATTAACCTTTTCGTCCCACTGAACAGCCTCATAGTTGTTTGCATTAAGTAAAGGGCTAATCCTTAAATATAGAAGAGGAAAAGACCTTAACCATGAGTTACCTAGAGCCCATGGTGCAGATACCGTTCCTGCAGCCGTTGATTAACTTCCTACTTAAGGTACCTGTGATTGGGCCAATAGTTAACTTCCTACTATGGACACCTATCTTCGCTGTTTGGTTCGTCCCTGGCCTCATTGGCTTATTCATACCGCTAATATTTGTCATATGGTGGGAGAGGAAGGCTGCAGCAAGGGTTCAATGGAGGTATGGGCCACTTGAAATATCCAGGAGGATTGGTGGTGTCATACAACCTATAAGTGACTTAATAAGATACACGCTTCAGGAAATTATAATTCACCAGGAGGCTGATGAAGCCTACTTCCTACACATGCCTGTCTTCGGCTTCATATTTGCACTACTACCGGTCCTATTCCTACCCGCTGGGCCTCACGTATATGCAATAAACACAGGCTACAACATACTGATTGCAGCAGTACTCATATCAATATTTAACATCGTCATAATAGTGAGTGGCTGGGCTTCAACGGATAAGTGGGCCTACATAGGTACTGTAAGGGAGGCGTTCATGTACGCTGCCTATGAGGTACCATTCATGTTATCGGTAATAGCCATGATAATACTATTCGGTACAGCTGACCCATTCGCAATGGTTAACGCCCAGGTAGCCCACTACATACCTGGAGCCATACTTAACCCGATAGCCTTCATTGTAGCCTTCATAACCACGGCAATGGCCTCATCAAGGTTTCCATTCACTATTGTTGAGAATGATACTGATCTTGTTGTTGGACCATTCACAGAGTACGGTGGCTTAATCTTCGGCTTAACAATGACCATGAGTTACGAGAAAACCTACGTGATGACGCTGCTACTCTCAATACTCTTCCTAGGTGGCTGGAGCGGCCCATACATTGGGCCATTGGGTGATTTATCCGCACCACTGTGGCTTGGTGTTAGGGTATTCCTAGTCATGATGTTCTTCTCATTCCTAAGGGCAGTTTACCCCAGTTACAGGCTTGACCAAGCCTTAAGAATAGGATGGCGTACACTACTTATTCTGTCAGTAGTAAGTGTTATATGGAGTATAGTTATTAGGCTAGTGTTCCCGGTGATTTAACATGGCTAAGAAGGTGACGCAACCTAAGGTTAACCCAGTGGCTGGGCACTTAAATGCACTAGCGGTTGGGGTGAAGGAGTTCGTTAAACCCACCAGGTTCACTATACAGTACCCCAGGGAGAGGAGGTGGGTTATTGATAGGTTCAGAGGCTTCATGATTAATGATGTTGAGAAGTGCATATCATGCTTCCAATGCGCGTGGGCATGCCCTGTTAACGCAATATTCATGTACAGGGCGCCTAACGGTAAATACTACCCTGGAATAAGGTATGAACAATGCATACTCTGCCACTTCTGCGTTGACGCTTGCCCGGTTGGTTCGCTACAAGGTACGACGATAAGTGATGGGGCGTTCCCAGACTTGGAGTCAACGGTCTTTAAGCCAGAGGATATGCATAATCTACCTCAGTGGGATGATGAAGCGGAGTATGTGGTTAAATACGACTTCGATGAGAACGGTAACCTTAAGATAATTAAAATGAGGAAGAGCGAGGTGAAGTAAGTTATGGTTAAATGCCCAGTTTGCGGGAGGGATTACCAGAATACCCTTTCACTGCTTAAGCACGTTAGGTTGAAGAGTAGGTATGATGAATCCCATAGGGTGCTTTGGTCAGAGTACGTTAAGTTTAAGAGCGTTAACGATGGGTATGAGGATATGTTCACTGAAACAGACATATTCAGGGAGTTCCTAAAGCAGAGAAAGGCCTCATTTTAATATTTCTAAATAATTACGGCTTACTTCCTTTGATCAATTGGAACGTATTGAACATCATGTGGCCCAATGTAGCATGCCCTTGGCCTAAATAACCTATGTTCATTCAAGTACTCTATTGCGTGGGCTGACCAACCCACAACCCTGGACATGGCAAATATAGGAGTGTAGTACTCGTAGGGTATACCAAGCAGGTACATTGCTATACCACTCCAGAAGTCAATATTGGGGTAAAGATTCTTTGGTGCAAGCTTCTCTAAAACAACCTTCTCAACCTCCTCGGCTATCTGGTAGTAAGTCATGTTACCCTTCTTCTCACTTAACTCCCTTACAAGATCCTTATAGATCCTGGCCCTTGGGTCATAGGTCTTGTAAACCCTATGACCAACACCCATTAATCTCTTACCCTCAGCAAGAAGCTTCTCAACATAAGGTCTAGCGTTACTCGGGCTCCCAATCTCAAGGTACTGCTTCATTGCCGCCTCATTAGCACCACCGTGAAGAGGCCCCTTTAATGCCGCTATGCCAGCTACAATGGCTGAGTATAAGTCGGTCCAAGTGGATATGGCTACGTGTGTTGCGAATGTTGATGCAGGGACTTCATGATCAATGTGAAGCACTAGGTATAGGTCTATTGCCCTAGTGGATACTTCATCAGGTGTTGAACCGAACATCATGTAGAGGAAGTTGGCAGCATGGCTGAGGTCCTTCTTAGGCTTAATAACCCCTAACCCTCTACTGAATCTATAGTGGGCGGCTATTATTGTTGGTAGCACTGCTGTTAATCTTATCGCCTGATCGTAGAGGGCTTCCTTACTTAAATCCCCGGCCTTAGGGTCGAAGCCGGCTAAGGCTGATACAGCTGACTCTAGTACAAGCATTGGGTGAACCTTATTCTCAGCAAGAACCCTTATTATTGAGTAAATCTCCTCAGGTAAATCCCTATTAGAGGCAAGCTTCTCACTGAACTCCGAGAGCTCACTCCTAGTGGGTAACTTACCGTAGAGCACCAGGTACGCTGTCTCCTCGAAGTTGGAGTACTTGGCTAGGTCATCAATCCTATACCCCCTATACCACAGTATTCCCTTCCTACCATCTATATCGCTTATTGACGTTACCTTTATTAAAACATCCTCAAGACCATGTATTATTGGTCCACATGGGGACTCTATCACCTTTCCGCTTGTACTTATTTCAACTTTCCTAACAGACTCCATAGTTCACCTAGTTGAATTTATGCTTAAAAAGCTAATTTACCTATAAATATAACACCTTAAGTGTAGAGAATTCGACAACCACGTTACCCATGGCTTGTGAATTCAAAGCAGCAATAATAAGCCTACTTGTGGTTAAACCAGTGCTATTAATTAATGAGCACTCAGGAACTATTATTTTACCTTCATGAGCACTTACATATGCTTGAGTCGATTCGAATTCAACATTATTCAAGGGTATTGTTAAGCCAATGGGTACAGTTACGTTAACCCTAATGCACTTAAACCTACCCCTACCGCCAATGTAGGTTCCGTATATGAAGCCATTAGAGGCTAGGAAACCGGCAATAGCCCTAGCCTGCTTACTTAAAACCCTGAAGCTAACACCCTCCACGCTTAACCTCCCTTCATTTGATTCAAGGCTGTATTGGTAACCTAGGTCGATT